>DASSNV010000280.1:0-6052 GCA_035701245.1 Gemmatimonadaceae bacterium
TCGTCATCGGGTGGGTGAGGGCCAAGAAGTACGAGCTGGTCTCGGCGGTGAAGTGCGCGGACGAAACCGTCGAGATCGTGCGGGCGCTCGTCAACGCGTGCGATACCGACGAGGCGGATCTGGTGCTCACCACCGGAGGGACGGGACTCGCGCCGCGCGATGTTACGCCGGAAGCGACGCGCTCAGTGATCGAGCGCGAAGCGGAGGGAATCGCCGAGCGAATCAGAGTGTTGTCGCTGCCAAACTTTCCGCGCGCGGCGCTGGGGCGCGGCGTCGCGGGGGTGCGCGGAAAATCTCTGATCGTCAACCTGCCCGGCTCGCCGAGCGGGGTGCGCGACGGGCTCGATGCATTGGATCCGATAGTCCAGCATGCTTGTGATGTCCTGAGTGGCAAGGTCACCGAGCATACTCTCCCTGGGGGACCAGGCGGTCACACCGGTCCGGAGCTCGCGCGATGAGAGTTTTAATCACCCTCACCGACGTCGAGCCCGCCGTCCGCCTCAATGCGCTGCTCGAAGCAGCGGGGACGCAAACCGCCGTCGTCTCACCGCTCGACGATTTCCGCGGCGAGATAAAAAAATTCAAGCCCGATCTCATCGTCCTGACCGGGAATCTTCGCGACGCCGGAAATCTCCAGATCGTGCGCGACCAATTGTGGAGCGGAACGTCGGTAATTGGGCTCGCCGACGTCGAAGATCCGGAGCTGCGCGAGAGTCTCCGCACCATCGGCTTCAACGACGTCTTCGTCAAACCGATCTCGGCAGACGAGCTCTACCTCGCCGTGCGCCGCGTGCTCGATCGCAAGCGGCTCACCGAGCTCACCGGACTGATCGGACAGTCTGAGGAGATCAGCCAGGTCCTGCTCAAGGTCGAGCAGATCGCGCCCGTGTCGAGCACCGTCATCATCGAGGGCGAGAGCGGCACCGGGAAGGAGCTGGTCGCGCAGGCGATTCATAAGCTTAGTCCGCGCCGCGGCAAACCCTTCATCGCCGTCAACGCCGGCGCGCTGCCCGAGACGCTGATCGAGAGCGAGCTGTTCGGTCACGAGAAGGGCGCGTTCACGGGCGCCGCCGAGCGCAGGATCGGCCGCTTCGAGCTCGCCGACGAAGGGACGCTGTTCCTCGACGAGATCGGCGAGATTCCGCCCTCGACCCAGGTCAAGCTGCTGCGCGTGCTCGAGGAGAGAAAGCTAACCCGAGTCGGCGGCACGACCGCGATCCCGATCGACGTGAGGGTCGTCGCCGCGACGAACCGTCCGCTGCGCGAGAGCGTCGAGGAGGGATTGTTCCGCGCGGATCTCTATTATCGCCTCAACGTGCTGAGCATATATCTCCCGCCGCTCCGCGATCGGCGCGAGGACATCCCGCTCCTGGTGCGCCGCTTCATTCGGGAATTCTCGTCCCAGCACGACCGGCCGTTCCGGGGCATCTCCGGCGAAGCGATGGAGATTCTCATGAGCTACCCGTGGCCCGGCAACGTCCGCGAGCTCCGCAATCTCGTCGAGAGCATGGTGGTGCTGGCGCCCGGCCGCGAGATCGGCCCCGACGACATTCCGCGCGCGATTCGCGAGGGCGGCTCGGCGCGATTCCTACCCGTGCACGTCGGTCCGCTGGTGCGTGGCGCGGTCGGCGCCGAGGGGAGGGAGCTCGAGTTTCTGGTGAGGAGCATGCTGGAGCTGCGACTACAGGTCGAGGAGCTGCGGCGCCGGATGGACGACGAGCAGCGCGACGGGCGCTGGGTCGGCGAGGTGCATCCGCCGCCGGCAATCGCTTCAGCGGCGGTGTCGCGCGCCATCGAGCCGCCCGACCAGCCCGCTCCGCCGACGACCGTCACCGTCACTCCGGGCATGACGATGGCGGAGATCGAGCGCGCCGCGATCGAAGCCGCGCTCAGAGAGACGCGCGGCAATCGCAGGAAAGCCGCCGAGATGCTCGACATCGGCGAGCGGACGTTGTACAGAAAACTTCGCGACTACGGTATCGCTCCCGACGAGCTCGCCGTCGCGCGCTGACGATCGATGTCGTCCACGCCGGCGCTGTCGAACGAAGCGATCTTCGGATCGCACGATGAAAAAACCCTCGCCCAGCTCCGCGACGTAGCGAGCCGCGCCGAGCGGGTGGCATTGATGGCGGACGGGCACACCGGGTACGTGATGCCGATCGGCGGCGTCGCGGCGTACCGCAACAAGGTCTCGGTGGTCGGGGTCGGATTCGACATCGCCTGCGGCAACGCGGCGATCATGACCGACCGCACGATCAACGACTACTCGCGCGACGAGCTGGAGCGCATCGCCAACCAAATCCAGCGCACGATCTCGTTCGGGGTCGGACTCACCAACCGCTCCAGCGATGCGCCCGACGCGGGCGAGATTATCGACGATCCGGCGTGGGCGGCGATTCCTGACAAGGCGGCAGGGGATCTCAAAAAGAAAGCCGCCGAGCAGCTCGGCACGGTTGGGAGCGGCAATCACTACGTCGATGTCTTCGCCGACGAGACGGGCCGCATCTGGGTCGGCGTGCACTTCGGCTCGCGCGGCTTCGGGCACACCGTCGCGTCGGGGATGCTGGCGTTGTCGATGAACGAGAAGTGGGGCACCCGCGTCCCCGAGCGCGAGGTGCTGCTCGATCTCTCCAATCCACTCGGCGACGCCTACTGGTCGCTGATGGAATTGGGCGGACGATACGCTTACGCCGGCAGGGAATGGGTGGCGCGAAAAGTCGTCTCGATATTAGGCGGCACAGAGCTGGATCTCGTCCACAATCATCACAACTTCGCCTGGAAGGAACAGCACAGTGGCGAGGAATTGGTCGTCGTGCGGAAGGGCGCGACGCCGGCATTTCCGGGACAGCGCGGATTCGTCGGCGGATCGATGGGCGACGACGCCGTCATTCTCGAGGGAACGCGCGACGCGCCCGACAAATCGGAGGCGGCGCTGTGGTCGACGGTGCACGGCGCGGGACGGGTGATGTCGCGCACCGAGGCGCGCGGCAAGAAAAAAGGCTGGGGAGCGAAAGCGCGCATCGTGTCGCCGGGCAAGGTCTCCTGGCCGATGGTCAACGACTGGCTCGGCCCGAAGGGAATCATTCTGCGGGGCGGCGGGCTCGACGAAGCGCCGCAAGCGTACCGGCGGCTGCCGGCAGTGCTCGCCGCGCAGGGTCAGACGGTGCGGGTTCTGCACACCCTGAGGCCGTTGATTGTGGTGATGGCGGGCGAGAACGAGTACGATCCGTACAAGGATTGACTGTAACCCGCGGCGCCGAGGAATCGTATGACCTTCATGCAGACAGTCACCCAGACCAAACCATCCCCGGCGCCGGTGGTAGTGCCGGCGCTGCCACGCGGCGCCAGGTTCCAGCTCGTAGGACCCGAAGGGGCCGAGGCGCTACAGATTCCGAAGACGGCCGACGAAGTTCGCGCGCTCCAGGAGCAGCGCTCACAGATCGGCGACCAGCTGGACAACGTCTCGTCGCGGCGCACGGACATCGCGCGCGAGCTGGAGCGGACCGGCGCCGAGTCGGCGCGGCAGGGGTTGCAGGCGAGGATCGACATTCTCGACCAGCGGATCCTGCAGCTCGAGACCGATCTCGCGAGGACGGGCCGCGAGCTGTCGATGGTATCGCCGGAAGTGCTCGCCAGCACCGGACAATGGAACGATCGCGGCGGCGGCGACAGCAGTGATTTCGGCGAGGGCATGGCGGCGGGTGGGTTCAGCGCGCTCTTCTTCATGTCGTTCGTGCTGCTGTTCCTGCGGCGTCGCTGGAAGCGCCGCGCCGTGCCCGCTCGTGCCGGCGCACTCGACAGCGACTCGTCGCAGCGTCTGCAGCGGCTGGAGCAGGGGATGGATGCGATCGCGATCGAGATCGAGCGCGTTTCCGAGGGCCAGCGGTTCGTGACCAGACTGTTGTCGGAGACGCGTGGAGTGGAACCGGCGCCGCGTTAGTTTCAACGGCGTCCGGAAAGGTCGCGAGCCACGCCGCGGAGAGAGGCGCGTGGCGTGTAACCCATCGAAAGGCCCAGCCGTATGATCGTCATGCAGACGTATACAGACATCCAGACACCCACCCCCACGCCGCTCGCGCCGCCGCCGGCGCCGCCACCGCCCTTGACGTTCACGTTCGTTGGGGCCGACGGGAAAACTCAGACGCTGCCGATCCCGCGGACGAGCGACGAAGTGCGCGCGCTCAAGACGCAGCGAGCGCAGATAGCCGATCAACTCGAAAACGTCAGCGATCGACGCGCGGGACTGGTGCGGCAGCTCTCGACCACCGGGCCGGACGCGGCAAAATCCGGGTTGGAGTCGAGGATCCAGCTGCTCGACAAGCGCATCCTCCAGCTGGAGAGCGATCTGGCGACGACGGGCCAGCAGCTGTCGCTGGCGTCGGGCGCGCTGGTCGCCTCGACCGAGGTGCCGCCGCCGCAGAGCTACGACAACTTCGAGGAAGGAATGGTGGTCGGCGGATCCATGGTGTTCGGCTTCGTGGTGGTGGTGTTCGCCATCCGGCGCTTTTTTGGCTGGCGCAGGCGGGGCAAGCGTCCGGCGGCGGCGCCCAGGGCCGGCGACGACACAACGCTCCGGCTCGAGCGACTGGAGAACGGAGTGGACGCGATCGCGATCGAGATCGAGCGGGTGTCGGAAGGCCAGCGCTTCGTGACGAAGCTGCTGTCCGATGCGCACCTGGGTCAGCCGGCGGCGCAGCGCGTCGCACAGCCGGCGATGGGGAGCGGCGAGCCGGTCAAGCGCTGAGATTTCCGCTTTACGACGGAGCGCGACGGTGGCGCCCCATCGCGCCGAGGTGTCGGGGCACTGATAAGAAACAGGCAGTGCGGTGATATGAAATCGACATCTCTGCCGCCAGAAATTCGCGGACACTCGGTGAAAAACGGGATTGGCCCGCTCCAGAGCGGCGCGAACCGAATTTTTGCTTGATTAACGGACAGTCGTCTGCAATATTGGCCAACCGTTTCCACCAGCATCAAAACCCCGCAGACAATTGAATTTGAACAACATCGCCGGCAGCGTCCTTCCGATTAAACGCGCAGAGGAGCTGATCCTTACGCTACCGGGCGTGGTCTCGGCAAAGATCATCGAGAGCGAGAGCGGGGCGGTGGAGCAGATCCACGTTCTGACGACGGCAGAGCTAACGCCGAAGCAGGTGGTGCGGAACATCGAGAGTGCGCTGATGGCGCATTTGGCGATGCGGGTGGACCACCGAAAAATTTCCGTAGCGATTACGAGCGAGGCCAAGCCCAAGCCCCAGGCGGCTCGGCCGACGCCGCACAGTCAATTCACGGTAGGGTTAACCCCGGACGGCGGGGTGAGGCGCTATACGGCGCGGCGGCTGTACTTCGAGGATGTCGAGGTGCGAGGGTCGCGGTCAAAGGGTGTGAGCTGCAGAGTTACGCTGCGGAAGGGTGAGGAGTCGTACATAGGTGAAGCCCATGGAATCGAGGGGGACAGGTCCCGACTCGATCTTGCCGCGCGCGCGACGGTATTCGCGATCGGCTCGGCGGAGGGCAGGGATGGACAGCTGGCGGTGGAGGGAGTGAAGGTGATGGACGCCTTCGACCGCGAGTACGTGTTCGTGGGAGTGACGGTTCGGGCTGGCAGAGATAGCCAGCTGCTGGTTGGGAATTGCGAGATCAAGGGCAGCGCCGAGACGGCGGCCGCGCTGGCGGTGCTGGCGGCGACGAACCGGTGGGTCGATCAGGTCGAATAAGCGAGTTCGAGGACTCGGTGCAGGATAGGAGTTGAAGTGTGAAAGCGGGTCGAAAGCGACCTGGAAAAAAGAACGGATCGTAAGAGGAAAGCTGTTTAACCCTTAACACGGATCCTAAAAGGAAAATAAAAAACCCCCGTCCCGGCTAAGAGACGAGTTGAGCGGGCAGGCATAGTTACACGAGCGGAGCCAACCTAGTAGCGCATTGCTGCGGATGCACAATGCGACTGACGTTTAGGGAGGTGACGCGAATGTTCCGAGCCTTACTGTGCTGGCTGTTCCCTGATACAGCGGGTTGGGCCTAGTCTCGGGCGGGGGTTCTTCTTCTTATGCGG
>DASSNV010000281.1:0-30826 GCA_035701245.1 Gemmatimonadaceae bacterium
GTTCCGCTGCGAGCGATTCTAACATAAGGGCGGAATAAGATTCGATCAAAAGAACACTCGAAGAGCGTTCAACCCAACGACTCCAGCGCGCTCGTCTGCAGCAACTACCGTTAGCCAGCGGCGAGATGTCACTGCCGTTGCCAGCATGGAACTCTCTTCTCGGTGTACGTAAGGCCGCACTCGTCGAGAATCATTCTGTGTTGAACAAGAATGATAGTAGCAACGCTGCCGCTGTCAGCTCGCAGCTCAATCGTGTCTCTTACTTGGCTGTAACCCAACCTTCTGCCGCCGAGAACGTAGCGACCTGCAGACGTTGATTCGAATGCGAATTCGCCTTGCGTGTTGCTCACAGCGTGAGCTGTCCGCGGCGGTGAGGTGAGCGACATGAGATCGACGGTAGCGCCGGCTATCGGCGAAAGGGCGGGGCTGACCACCTTGCCAGAAACTCGAGATGCTCCTTGAACACGCTCCCAGCCGATAGCTGAGCGACCGATTGGCTGCGGTCCCGGACCGCACTCAGTCGGAACTCGAATCACATGAGTGCAAGCCAAGGCGAAAGAAGCGGCCGCCATCGCACTCAAACATCGTTTCAGCGTCAATCTTGATGATCTCTGATTTTCGTCTGGCTAACTAGTAATTATCCTGCGTGCTTATCCTGCAGAGAATCGACAACCCTTGCGACCGCCTCGCAAGATAACAACGCGCAACAGACAACAGCCGTCGCCTAACCCGTTGCGGGCCAGCGCGTTTCTGCCTCGAGCCGCTCGCCTCCCATATTGATATCTCGCGAAGCCTCCGCAGCATAACAATGCGCGGAATCGCGGTAGGGTCGCAGCATTGCCAAGCCCTCCCACCCCGCTGCTTGGTTGTGGCCAGTCCGGAAAAGCCTCAGATTCTTCGCGGCTCCGGAGCAGCCCCGGAGCGCCAGATGGCTCGGACGTCGACTCCCTTCAACCGGATAGCCCGACATGAGCAACCTCGCTTTCACCGACATCCTCGTCATTGCGGCCTACTTCGTCGTGCTGGCGGCGATCGCATGGTGGGCCGCGAAACGAGAGAAGAACATCAGCGCCGACTTCTTCCTCGCAAGCAGAGATGTGGGTTGGCTGGCAGTAGGAGCGAGTCTCTTCGCATCCAACATCGGTAGCGAACACCTCGTCGGACTGGCCGGCACCGGTGCCGCCAGTGGACTCGCCGTCGGACACTTCGAGTGGCTCGCCAGCTTCGTCCTCCTCCTGCTCGGCTGGCTGTTCGTCCCGTTCTACCTGCGCAGCGGCGTTTACACCATGCCGGAGTTTCTCGAACGCCGCTACAACGCGGCGTCGCGCTCCTATTTCACCTGGGTGTCGATCGTCGGCTACGTCCTCACCAAAATCAGCGTCACCTTGTTCGCCGGCGGCATCGTCATGCGCGCCGTCACCGGCTTCGATTTCTGGACAAGCGCCGCAATCCTCATCATCATCACCGGCCTCTACACGATCTTCGGTGGACTGCGCGCGGTCATCTACACCGAAGTCATGCAGGCCGTAGTGCTGATCGTCGGATCGGTGACCCTGACGTTCATTGGCCTGCACGCAGTTGGGGGATGGTCGGGTCTCCGCGCCTCGGTGCCGCCCGACTTCTTCTCGATGTGGAAGCCATCGAGCCACAAGGATTTCCCGTGGACCGGTGTCGTCTTCGGCGCACCCATCCTCGGCATCTGGTACTGGTGCACCGATCAGCACATCGTCCAGCGCGTCCTCGCGGCGCGGAACATCACCGAAGCTCGGCGCGGAACCATCTTCGCCGGCTATCTCAAGATCCTTCCCGTCTTCATCTTTGTACTGCCGGGCATCATCGCCGCCGCACTCTATCAGGACGTGCGCACCGGACAAACGGATTCGGCGTACCCGGTCCTCGTGACGCGACTGCTGCCAATCGGATTCAAGGGACTCGTGCTCGCCGGGATGCTCGCCGCGCTCATGAGTTCGCTCGCGTCGGCGTTCAACTCGGTGTCCACGCTTCTCACGTGGGATGTCTATCGCAAGTGGCGCCCGAACGCGACGGAAGCGCGCCTCGTTTTCGTCGGACGAATTACGACGGTCGCACTCGTAGGTGTTGGTCTGCTCTGGATTCCGATGATGAAGTACGTGTCACCCCAACTCTACATCTACCTGCAGAGCGTCCAGGCCTACATCGCTCCGCCGATCGCAGCGTGCTTCCTGCTCGGGGTGCTGAGCCCACGTCTCAACGGCAAAGGCGCGCTCGCCGCATTGTGGACAGGGTTCGTGCTCGGCTTCGCGCGTCTGGTGCTCGAGCTCGACAAGTCACACCTCGGCAAGGGCGGGCCGATCTACTGGTTCGCCGACATCAACTTCCTGCACTTCGCGGCCCTGCTGTTCGTGCTGTGCAGTCTCATCCTCATCGTCGTGAGCATCATGACACCGCCGCCAACTCCGGAGCACGTCGCCGATCTGACCATGAAGACGGTCGCACCGTCTTCAGCAATCGCGGAAGCGCCGCGCGCGAGGACAGTCGAGATTGCATTGTCGGTTCTGCTTGCGGCGGTTATTGGGGCGCTGTGGATTGTGTTCAGATAAGGCAGGGATCACTGAAGACTACCAGCTGGTAGCAGTGAGCGGAGCGGCGGGCGGCTCCGAGCTCGGTTTGATGAAAAGCAGTGCGTCGACCGTACTGCAGTTATCAAATCCGGGCTCGGAGCTGTGGGCCGCTCCGCCCACTGCCGCTAGCTGGTAGTCTTCAGTGATATCTGAATTACCAATATCCGCTCGTCTCCCACCCCTTCTCCGTCTTCTCGTACCTGAAATTCCACCCGCGATAGATTCCAAGCCCGCCGAGCTGCCAAACCGGCTTGTACGCCCGAAGTACGAGGTACCGCAGCCCCGCTGAATCCGCCTTGGCCGAAAAGTAGGGAAGTAGGTCCGCCGCCTCGGCGGCGATCGCGGAGGCACTCCCGCGGTCGGTGTGGAAGCGCACAGAGAGCGCGGGCCCAATCGCGCGCCAGACTTTCTTCTGCTGCGGTATCTCGTAGCTCCCGCCCGACGCGCCCGCGACCAGCACGTTCTCGCGCCCGTCGGTAACCAGCGCCGTAATCACCACCGCAGCGCCCACCGCGATGTAGATCCGCCGCCGCCTCCTCTGCCGCCAAATGTCAAATCGAGAACGCGGAACCATATGAACTCCCACCCCATCTCAAACCTGAAGCTAATCCGCTCCCAGCTGTGCCCTCTCCCACCCGCCAACTTTAGGACTCTGGATGCCCGACCCGCGTCCCGATCCCGACGCCGAAGCAGTTAGTAGGCTTGGTCCCACTCCGCCGAGAGCCTGATTGCGGAATCGATGATCCCGACCATGCTGTAGGTCTGCACGAAGTTCCCCCACAGCTCGCCGGTTTTGGGATCGATGTCCTCCGACAATAATCCATGCGGATTGCGATGCGCCAGCACGTTCTCGAACAGCCTGCGCGCTTCGTCTTTCCGGCCGAGCGCGCCGAGCGCGTTGATGTACCAGAAGGTGCAGACGAGAAACGCGTTCTCCGGCGTGCCGAAATCGTCGCGCTCGTTGTAGCGGAAAATGAAATCTCCGCGCTTGAGCTGCTTCTCGATTGCCGCGACGGTGCCCGCAAACCGCGGATCGTCGGCGGCGAGGAATCCAACCTCGTGCAATCTCAGCAGACTTGCGTCGAGGGTATCGCCATCCATCGTGCCGGCGAACGCGTTCAGCTTTTCGTTCCACGAGCGTTTCGAGATCACCTCGTGCATGCGATCGGCGTGCGCCCGCCAGTACTTGGCACGGTCGGGAAGGCCGAGGTGTTGGGCGATTCGTGCCAGCCTGTCGCAACCCGCCCAGCACATCACGCTCGAGAAGGTGTGGACGCGGAGCTTGCCACGCAGCTCCCAGATCCCTGCGTCGGGCTGATCGAAGAGCTTCGCCGCCTGCTCGCCGAGCGCCTCGAGACGTGGGAAAAGCGATTCGTCGCCGCGTCGCACCAGTCGGCGATCGAAGAACACGTGCGGCGCCGCCAGAATCGCCGCGCCGTACACATCGTGCTGAACCTGCAGGTACGCCTGATTGCCCACCCGGACCGGCCCCATGGACCGATAGCCAGACAGGCACTCCGCTTCGCGCTCATCCGGCACGCGACGGCCGTTGATGCCGTAGAGCGGGCGCAGCGTTCCATCCTCGCAATCGGCGACGATGTTCAGAATGAAAGCGAGGTACCGCTCCATGGTGCGGGTCGCGCCAAGCCGATTCAAGGCGTTGACGACGAAGTACGCGTCACGAATCCAGCAGAACCGATAGTCCCAGTTGCGGCCGCTGTTGGGCGCCTCCGGTACCGACGTCGTCACCGCGGCGACGATCGCACCGGTATCCTCGAATACATTCAGCTGGAGCGTGATTGCGGCGCGAATCACGGCATCCTGCCACTCGAACGGCACGGCGAGCATCCGCACCCACTCTCGCCAGTGCGATGCAGTCTCGTCTGCGAAGTGACGGCCAATCTCGCTGACCGCGCCGTTCACCGTCTCGTCCGGACCGAGCAGTAGCGTTACTTCGTCCTCAAGATAGAATGGATTCTCCTCGAGCACCGCGGTCGTCGATGCATCGGTGGTCAGTCGCAAGACGACGCTGCCGCCGTAGTAGCGGATGTGGTTGCTCCCGCTCGTCGTGCGCGGCCGCTCGCAACCGTAGTCGCGCGCGGGACGTAGCCTGATCCTGACGCGAGGATTCCCGGAGATCCGCCGGATCTGTCGCACGAACATCATCGGCGTGAACATTCGCCCGTACTGCCGGAACCGCGGCGCGAAATCCACCACCTCGATCGCACCGCCTTCGGCGTCGTACGACCGGGTGACGAGGATCGGCGTATTGATCATGTACGACTGCTCGGTCTTCACGCTGTCGAGCAGATCGATTCCGAAAACGCCAAAGTCGCCCGCCTCGGCGCCGCCGAGCAGTGAGCAGAAGACGGGATCGCCATCGAGGCGCGGGAAACAGCCCCACGTGAACTGGCCGGCGGGATCGACGAGCGCGGCGACCATGCCGTTGCCGATCAGCGCGAGGTCCAGCGAGGATTTTTGGATATTATCGGGCAGCTTCCGACTCCTCTTGCTGTTCTTCTTCACCGCGAACCAGCCAGGCGCGCACCGACTCCACGCCGGCCAGTCGCCACCGCGCGCTGGATCTCCCGCGTCCGACCTTGATGGAATAGCCCCCCAGCGAATTCACGACCTTGAAACCGTGCTCGTCGGTGACGTCGTCGCCAACGAACACCGGTCTCCGTCCCTTGAATGGCGACTCGGCCATGAATTCCTGCACCGCCTGTCCCTTGTCTCTGCCGCTCGGCTTGAGCTCCACGATTCGCTTGCCCAGCTGGACGCTATAATCTGGGCCAATTTCCGCCTGCACGGTACGCATCAAACGATGAACGTAGGAGCCGAGGGCGGGCTGCTGCCGGTAGTGCAGCGCCAGCGAAAGCTCCTTGTCCTCGAGGATCAGGCCGGGGTGGCGCGCCGCGATCTGGCCGAGCTGGCCACGCACGCCGGCCAGCTTGGCGGTCGGGAAGCGGTGACGGGTCACTCGACCGTGCGAATCGCGCCGCTCGATGCCGTGCTGGCCGGCAACGGGAAGCTTCCGGCCATGGAACAGCGAATCGATGTCGGCGATTGAGCGGCCACTGATTAAAGCGAGCGCGCCGCCGGTTGCGGCGTGCAGGCGCAACAGAAGCTCGAGCAGGTCCCGCTCGAGCCGCACATCCCAGGGCGTCGGCGCGATATCGACGAGCGTCCCGTCGATATCGAAGAAGTAAGCCCAGTCAGCGTGTGGTGCGGGAGGAATCGCGACGCGGCCGCGTCGCCGGTGTTCAACGGAAGCTTTCACTCGGCTCGACTGGAGTGATTTGTGAATCGACCTGGCGCGCCCACTTGGACATGTGCGGCGAGCGGGTGAGCAGGCCGCGACGTCGGCGCATCCGCGCTGCGTCGAGGAGCATGCGGCCCGCCCAGCGATAGACGTTGAACTCGCGAATGAGATTCCGCATCAGCCGCATCCGCGCGCGCTGGGTGCGGAGCGGCATCGTCAACGCGACGTTGAGCGCCGACGCGCATTGGTCGGAGTCGTAAGGATTGACGATGAGCGCTTCGGGCAGCTCGCGCGCGGCGCCGGTGAACTGACTGAGGACGAGCACACCCAGCTCGTCGTCGCGGGCGGCGACGAATTCCTTGGCCACCAGATTCATTCCGTCGTGCACGCTGCTCACAAAACACAGCTCGCCGCCCCGGTAGTACTCGTAGACCTCCTGCGGCTCGTGGTGCTTGATCGAGAGAATGATCGGCGGATACTCGGTGGGGAAGCGCGCATTGATACGATCCGCGAGATCACGCACGCGACGCTCGTAGTCGGCGTACTCGGGAATGCTCGCCCGGGTCGGCGCCGCGATCTGGATGAAAGTGAACTTGCCGATCCAGTTCGGGTGCACATCCATCAGTCGCTCGACGGCGCGGAAGCGCTCCTCGAGTCCCTTGGTGTAGTCGAGCCGTTCGACGCCGATTCCGACGGCGTGTCCGGCAGGCAGGCCGTGACGCGCGCGCACGATCTTGTGACAATCCTCGACCGACGGCGCCTCGAGTGCGACCGACGGCGGCCACTCGATCGAGATCGGGTAGCGCTTCACCGCGGTGAGCTGTGATTTATAGGAAACGGTGAAGGTCTCACGATCGACCCGCGCCTCGAGCTGTCGATCGACGGTGTCGACGAAGTTGTTGCAGTGGAACTGCGTATGGAAACCGAGGATGCTGCTGCCGAGCAGGCCGTCGAGCAGCTCCTGACGCCAGGGACAGATCGCGAACGCTTCAGGGTTGGGCCACGGGATGTGCCAGAACGTGATGATCGTCGCGGCCGGCAATTTCTCGCGCACCATCCGCGGCACCAGCGCCAGATGGTAATCCTGTACCAGCACGATCGGATCCGACGATTTGGATTCGGCGACGACGGCGTCCGCGAACTTGCGATTGACCCGCTCGTACTGCTTCCAGTCGGAGCTGCGGAAGGTTGGGCGCACGTGCGCGATGTGGCACAGCGGCCACAATCCTTCGTTGGCGAAACCGTAGTAGTAGCCTTGCTCCTCCTCGCTGGTGAGCCAGACGCGCCGCAGCTGGTACGATGGATCGTCGGCCGGCACCGGGATGCGATCCTTGGAATCGACGACTTCGCGGTCCGCGGATCCGCTGCCGTGCGCGATCCAGGTGCCGGAGCAGGCGCGCATGATCGGCTCCATCGCCGTCACGAGCCCGCTCGCCGGCCGCTGCACGACGATCTTGTTGCCCTGACGAACATGGATGTAGGGCTCGCGATTGGAGACGACGATCACATCCTGGTCGCGCAGCTCGCGGTGCAGAATCTCGCGCAGCGTCTCGGGCGTCCAGCCGAGCTGCTCCTCATCGCGCAATCGGTGCTCGGCCTCCATGTCGCGGATAAGAGCGCGCAGGTCGTCGGCAATCGGCTGGAGCTCGCCCTGTCTGATCGGCTGAGACGGCCGGAGAAGTCCTTCTCCGCGCATCAGTGCCTGAATGCCGTGGACCCACCCGCGCCAGCTCAGTTGCGCGATCACCACCGTGATCAGCGAAATGACGATGCCGAGTCCGGCGAAAAAGTAGAACAGGTACTGCTTCGTCTCGTGGCTGCGGCGCTGGACGAAGCTCATGTCGTGAACCATCACGACTCTCCCGACCGGCGCCTGCTCCATCCCCACAGGCAATACGGAAACGAGCAACGGCCCGTGTGCCTGGGTGAGAATCTGATTTGCCGGCGTCGTGTACTGGTCGAGATTGTTGCACTCGAGCTCGCGCGGAAGCGTCGGCGTGGAAATCGGCTTCTTGCCATCGTTGGGACAGAACCCGATGGCGAACAGCCTCTCGTCCTGGGTGATTCTGGCGAAGAAGCGACGAATGCCGGCAGAATCGTTGGCGAGGGCGAGGGTCTCCAGACGTCCGTCGATGCTGTTGGCGACCAGGTTCGCGCGCAGATTCAGGTCGCGCACGAACCATGTCTGGGTCAGCTTGTCGACAAGCGGCATCACCGAGTACGCAAGCGCTGCCATGGCCAGGACCAGCGGAATGATGAAGCGGAGGGATAACCTCAATAGACGAGCTCCGTCATGATTCTTAGTCTAGTCCCGGCCGCACCTCATTGGAACCTTTTCGGCCAAATCCGCGGCCGCCATAGTGGTATCGTGGCCGCGCGAATGTCTGCAGATTCACTCTCGACTTCCGACGGAATCATGGGAATGATGACGCGAAAGGCAGCTGGTCTCTCGATAGTCGCGCTGATGTCGGCGTTCGCGGCTCCGGTCACCGCGCAGACGCACACCGTGCAGCCCGTGCTTGGCTTTCCCGAGGCCGGGCTCGATGATCCGGCCGCGTATCAGGGTTACCAGACGCGGTTCTTCCGCGACACGAAGGGCAACGTCGTCCAGATCTACCTCGACACGCGGCGCGGCAGGGTGGTGAATCTTCTCGCCGACGCCGTCGACGAGAGCGTCGGCTTCACGGTGAGAGATGGGAGCGGCAAGCCCATTCATCTCGAGTGGGGATCACCCACTGCCGTGATCTCGCAGAGCGGCGACCGTCGCAGCATCGAGTATCAGCTGGTCGCCAATGCGCCCGACGTCGCAATCGGCTGGATCTTGCTCGGCTCGATGCGGGTCGAGCGCGACCTCGGATACTCCGGACGCGAGATGGGTGCGTATGACTGGCCGACTTTCAAGCTTCCCGACCAGGAGCAGCTGATCGCCAACATCGAGCGGCTCGATCCCGCCGAGCGAATGCGGCAGCTTGGGTACCTCGGCACGGGGTTCGTCGAGGATCTGCGCGCGAGACTGGAGCCGGACATCGTCACAACCGGAGTGCTGGACCGCCGCGGTGTGATGGCGCTCCAGACTTCATTCGATGGAAAGAACACCCTGCAGCTGGACATCAGTCCCGACCCACGCGATGCGACGCTGTTGGTGAATCTGCCGGTCGTGTACATGCACGCCATCGCGAATCGACCGATTCGATTCACCGTTCGCGTCACCACCGACGGGCCGTCGCTCGATGCGCTGAACCGGGAGCAGATCTTCAACGCGGCGTTCCTCCGGTTCCTGAACGATGCGAAGACGGCTGCCGATCGCGCCCGAGGCAACGCCGCGCGCAATGCCGCCGACGCGGCGGCGGTTGCGCGCTATCGGCTACTGGAGCGCGATGTCCGCGGTACCGAGCTCCTCAGCTCCAAGCAGAAACTGATGGCGGGGCTGCCGAACTACGCGACGTACTTCGGCCGCGACATGATGATGACGTCGCTTATGATGCAGCCGGTGTGGACCGATGCGATGCCGGAATTCGTGATCGCCAGCGCGCTGCGCAAGCTCGGTCCCGAGGGCGACGTCAGCCACGAGGAAGCGCTGGGCGGCCAGGCGATTCGCGAGAACGCGGCCGAGTACAACGCCCACATGGCGAACTACTTCGCGCTGAGACAGCGAAGTCGGAGCGCGGCCGACACCGCTCTGTCGCGCGCGCGGACCGTGTTGAGCGATCTGCAGAAGGTGCGCGAGAACTACCACATGCGCGACGACGAGTTTCAGCTGCCGGTGGTGGTGGCGCGGTATCTCAGCAACCCGTCAGTCACTGCGGCGCGGAAACGCGCTTTTCTGAGAGACACGTCCGACGGACGAGGATCGCGGATTTCGCTGTTGCTCAGGGAGCTGTCACTGGTGGCGCAGCTGTCGGCGCCCTACGCGAAGGATCCCGTGGTCCGCAACCTGATCGCATCGCCGAAGCTCGATGCCACGCACTATCGGTCGATCAGCTGGCGCGACAGCAACGCGGGCTACGCCAACGGCCGGTTCGCGATGGACATCAATGCCATCTGGGCGCCGTATGCGCTGGAGTCGATCGGGGAGATTCTTTCGTCCCTCAAGTCACTCGGCTTCGACGTGGCGGAGATGCTCGGTCGCAGCGGAACTGGCGAATCGAACCTCGGTCAGTACGCGAGCAGCCCAAGTGCCCTGGAGCGCGCGATCGAGACGTGGCGCGGGGCAGAGAAGCACTTCATCGTCACGCTGTCGCCGCAGGAGATTCAGACTCACGTCGCGGCGAAGCTGCAATCCCTGGCGGGAAACGAGCGCTCGTACTGGCAGCGAATCCTGGCGTCGACCGGCGCCGACAACTCCGGCCTGACTTTCGTGGCGATCTCGCTCGACTCGGCGGGCAGGCCGATCCCGGTGGTCAACACCGACCCCGCGACGGCGCTGCTGCTGCGAGACACCCGTGACGTCAGCCCCGACGCGTTGGCCGCGGTTCAACGCGATGTGCGCGCGATACTCAGAGCCTATCCGGTTGGGCTGTTCATCGATGGGCTGGGCCCTGTGGTGGCGAACGACGCCTACGCGCCGCCGTCGGTGTGGGAGGCGTTCCGCACTGATACCTACCATTCTCCGCGGGTGGTGTGGGGGAGGGAGGTCAACCTGATTCTGCTCGGCCTCGCCAATCAGATCGGCGGGCCGGCCAGCTCGATCACCGGAGAGTCCGGCTACATCGGCGAGCTTCGCTCTGCCCTGGCTCGCGTCAACTCCGCCGTCGAAGCGTCCGGCCTCAAGCACAACGAGCTGTGGAGCTACGAGATCGTGGATGGTGCGTTGAGGCCGATCAGGTACGGGGCGAGTACGGACGTGCAGCTGTGGAACGTGACTGACCTTGCTGTGCAGTTTGTTTTGGCGGGGCTCGGGGTTCGGTAACGCGGCGTATGGATCGCGGCGCTTCGGTGGCGCCCCTAGTCCAAAAGGCGGCAGGTGGGAGAGGGGCACAGAGGAGCACGGTTGAAAGGTTTCATACTGGCGTATCGGACGGCGGAGCGCTGCATTTGGAGGACTCACTCGAGACGCGACGTAGTAGGCCGTGGAGCATCTTACGAATCTCGACGACGTCAGCGATCAGCTTTGAGGTGTCGGCTTCCGGCGTAGCGCCGATAGCGCGCGCAAGGAGGAGATGGTACTCCATCTCCGAAGCGGAGTTCAACGCGTAACGTAGAAACCGGCCGAAGTCTCGCCTGCTTGCCTGACGGCTGCCTTCGACGATGTTCGTAGGAATCGAGGCCGATGCCCTGACCATCTGGGTCCGAAGCGACGCATGATGCGAGCGCCGAATTGCGCTAGCGAGTCGATCCACCTGAACCGCGAGCGCATGCGCCTTCTCCCAGACGAGGAGCTTTTTAAAGTCACTCATGCGCTCAAAGATGCCGGCGGTCTTGAGATACGAACCATCGTTTTCACCCGCGCGCCAACAACCCATTACGCGAGTATGAAACCTCCTGCCTGAGCATCTCTGAGCACCTCTCCCACCTGCCGCCTTTGGGACTAGGGGTGCCCCCGAAGCGCCGCGATCCTTACCCCGCCGGACTCTCGCGCCTGGGCCCTCACGACCAGCAGATTATTCAAGTGAACTTCCGTGCGTTCCTCGCGCCTCTCGCCTTGGTCCTGGCGTGCACCCGCGCCGCCCCATCCAACGAAACGGTCCTCACCTTCTCCGGCTCCGCCCTCGGCGCGGAGGGGACCCTCGTCGCGAAGCAGCTCAAACGGTTCATGGAGCTGAATCCCGGCATCCGCGTCGAGCTCCAGCGCACGCCCGACGACGCAAATCAGCGGCACCAGCTCTACGTGCAGTGGCTCAACGCGCGGGTGGGGAATCCGTCGATCCTCCAGCTCGACGTCGTCTGGACTCCGGAGTTCGCCGCCGCGGGGTGGGTGCTGCCGCTCGACAAGTATGGACCGGATAAATCCAGATTCTTTCCCGCGACAATCACCGCGAACACCTGGGCGGGGCAACTGTTCGCGCTGCCTTGGTTCGCCGATGTGGGATTGCTTTACCGGCGCACCGATCTGGTGCCCAGCGAGCCGATATCTCTCGAGGAAGTCGTCGCCGATGCGAAGCGCGCGACCGAGAAACGCGACGCCCCTCGTTACGGCATCGTCTTTCAGGGCGCGCGTTATGAGGGCCTGATCACCGGCTTCGTCGAATACCTCGGCGCGTTCGGTGCGCGAATCATCGACGACAGCGGCAACGTCGTCGTCAACCGCCCCGAAGCAGTGCGCGCGCTGGAGTTCATGCGTGACGAGCTGTACGGCTCGAAGGTTGCGCCGCTCGAGGTTCTCACCTGGCACGAGGAAGAGGCGCGCTTCGCGTTTCAGAACGGCAACGCGGTGTTCATGCGCAACTGGCCGTATCCCGTTGCGGCGATGGGTGACACTGCGCAGTCGAAGGTGGCGGGGAAATTCGCGGTGTCGCCGATCCCGAAGTCCGCCGCCGTTCCGAACGGTCATTCGACCGCCGCCCTCGGTGGAGCGCAGCTCGCGATCAACGCTTACACCGATCATCCCGACGCAGCGTACAAGCTGATCGCCTATCTCACTGCGCCGGAGCAGATGCTCGAGCGTGCCCAGGCGGTCGGGCAATATCCAACTCGCTTCGGTCTTTACGATGATCCGCGGCTGGCGGGTGCGATCTCGATTCCGCTGGAGAGCGCGCGCCGAGCGATCGAAAGCGCCACGCCGAGACCCGTGACCCCGATTTACACCGAGCTGTCGGAGATTCTGCAGATCGAGCTTCACCGCGCGCTGGTGCGCCAGGCCGAGCCGAAGGAGGCACTCGATGCGGCGGCGGCGAAGATCAACGCGCTGATCGAGCGCACGGGAATGAAGAAGCTGATGCGCGCACGCGCGGCGCCACCTCCCCTGTCGGTCGACACGACCCGGGCGAGCGAATGAGAAAGGTCTCCCGGCTCGGATCGGAAGCGCGTCTGGGGTGGACGCTCGTCGCGCCGGCGCTCGCCGTCATCGCGCTGATCGCGATCTTCCCGCTCGGCTGGACCTTTTGGGAATCGTTGCACCTTCACGAGCTGCGGATGCCGTGGCTGGGCAAGCCGTTCATCGGGGTCGCGAACTACGTCGAGATCGCAAAAGATCCGCGGTTCTGGGCCGCGCTCGGCCACACCGCGTTCTTTACCGTCGTTTCGATATCCCTGGAGCTCTTGATCGGATTGTTCCTGGCGCTGGCGATGAACCGCGCCTTTCGGGGGCGCGGCTTCGTGCGCGCGGCGGTGCTGGTACCGTGGGCGATTCCAACAGTCGTTGCCGCGCTCTTGTGGCGATTCATCTTCGAATCTCAGGGCGGGATCGTCAACGCGCTGATGATCAAGGCGGGATTCCTCGACCAGCCAATGGTCTGGTTCATCGAAGCATCGACGGCGTGGGTGCCGGTGATTCTCGCCGACGTCTGGAAGACGACCCCGTTCGTCGCGCTGCTGCTGCTCGCCGGTTTGCAGAACATCGATCTGAGTCTTTACGAAGCGGCGGCGGTGGACGGCGCCAACGCGTGGTGGCAGCTCCGGCACATCACTCTGCCGCTGCTCAAGCCTGCGATTCTGGTGACGCTGATTTTCAGAACTCTGGATGGATTTCGCGTTTTCGATCTGATCTACGTTCTGACCGGTGGTGGTCCGGGCACGTCTACGGAGCCGGTCGCCCTCTACACCTTCAACGCCCTCCTGCAGAATCTGCGGTTCGGGTACGGCTCGGCGCTTTCGGTCGTGATCTTCGTCATCACCTTCGGGCTGGCGATGTTCTACGTGCGCGGGCTCGGCGTCCGTCTCGGGGGTGAGGAGTGATGGCGGGAGGCGGGAAGCGGGAGGCGGGAAGCGGGAAGGGGAGACCGCGGTCTGCTCGTACGAGCTGGGGATCGTTGGTTTTCGGCGGGGCGCTTGCGGTGCTGATGATCTTCACCCTCTTCCCGTTCTACTGGGCGATCGTCGCCTCATTCACGTCCGACGCTGCGCTGTTTCGCGATCCATCGCTCTGGCCGCAGCACCTGATCTTCGATCACTACCGCGCGCTGTTCACCGATCGCGATTTCATCACACCGATCCGCAACTCACTGATTGTCGCCGGGACGACGACGATTTTCTGTCTGATAGTCGGCACCCTGGCCGCGTACGCGCTGGCGCGCCTCGAGTTCCGCGGCAAAGCTCCGATCATGGCGTTCATCCTCGCGGTGACGATGTTTCCGCAAATCTCGATCGTGAGCCCGCTCTACCTGCTGCTGCGGTCGCTGCATCTGATCGATACGTACCCCGGCCTGATCATGCCGTACATGACCTTCGCGATGCCGCTTACGGTCTGGGTTCTTACTGGTTCGATCAGGCAGATTCCGCGCGATCTCGAGGAAGCCGCCCACGTCGATGGCGCAACCCGTCGGCAGAGTTTCGTGAAGATTCTGTTGCCACTCGCAGTCCCGAGTCTGGCAACGACCGGAATTCTCACCTTCATCTACTGCTGGAACGAGTTTCTGTTCGCGCTGTCGTTCACGCTCGGCCCCGAGCGCCAGACGGTTCCCGTGGCGATCGCGTTGTTCCGCGGCCAGTACCAGGTGCCGTGGGGCGAGATCCTCGCCGCGGCAGTAGTCGCGACGGCGCCGGTCGCGGCGATGGTTCTCGTGTTTCAACGGCGGATCGTGCAGGGGTTAACCGCTGGCGCTGTCAAAGGCTGAGGACCCGGAATCTTATGGATCGAATCACGTTTACGGATAACGCGTTGCGGGTGGCCGGTAGCACCGTGGCCGGTTGCCGGTGAACCACGCTGCCGACGTGTCAGTTGGGCCTATGGAAAAAGCAGCTCGTTTGCCAGAGGCGGACTTCCGACACGTCGTCAACGCAGTTTACCGGAAACCCGCCACCGTGCTGCCCGCAACCCGCAACGCGTTATCCCCGATGCGAGTAATACCCAACCCGTTTTTCCCACCGAACTTGATATGGCGAGAATCTCACTAGAAAAAGTCGATAAGGTCTATCCCAACGGTTACGTCGCCGCGCGGGATCTAAGTCTCGAAGTCAGCGATGGCGAGCTGCTCGTCCTCGTCGGCCCGTCGGGCAGCGGGAAATCGACCGTCCTGCGACTGATGGCGGGGCTCGAGCGCGTAACCGACGGCGTTATCCGCATCGGCGACCGCGATGTCACCGATCTTCCGCCCCAGCAGCGCGATATCGCGATGGTTTTCCAGAACTACGCCCTCTACCCGCACATGACGGTGCGCGAGAATCTCGGCTTCGGACTCTCGATCAGAAAACAGCCTGCGAACGTCATCGCCGAGCGCGTCAGCGCGATCGCGACATCGCTGGGACTCGAGGCACTGCTGGATCGCAAGCCGGCGCAGCTGTCCGGCGGGCAGCGCCAGCGGGTTGCGCTCGGTCGCGCTATCGTGCGCGAGCCGCTCGCTTTTCTCTTCGACGAGCCCCTCTCAAATCTCGACGCCCAGCTGCGCGTGGAGACGCGCGTCGAGCTGGCCCGGCTGCACCGGAAGCTCGGCGCGACGATGGTCTACGTCACCCACGATCAATCCGAGGCTTTGACCCTCGGCGATCGCATCGCGGTGCTCAGGGAGGGTGTGCTGCAGCAGATCGCGTCACCAATGCAATTGTACGAGCGGCCGGCAAACAAGTTCGTCGCCGGATTCATCGGCAGTCCGTCGATGAATTTCATTGAAGGCGCACTCGAGCAGTCCACGGGCGCGCGAGGCAGCACCGGCGCCTGCACTTTCAGGGGGAAAGATCTCAGCGTCGATGTTGCCTGCGCCGCGCAGCAGGGCAAGCGCGTTTATCTCGGAGTGCGACCGCAGCACATCGAAGTCACCGCCGCGGCGAATGTACCGCGTGGTGAAGTCAGCGTCGTCGAGCCGATGGGGAACGAGCTGATCGTTTATATCACGCTCGCCGGTGGCGACCGACTCGTCGCGACCGCGCCGCCGCAGGCGGCGATCAAGCCTGGCGATACTGTGTCCGTCCGCATTCGCCCCGAAGGCGCCCACTTGTTCGACGCCGACTCGGGCAAGAGAATCCAGCCGTAGTTGCAGCTGGTGCGTCAGGGGCTCAGCATCTCACTGCCCCTCCTTACTGGGTCCGGCGGCGTATCCAACCATGCTTCGGCTTCGTCGAGCGTGTCGAAGACTTCAACGTTGATCCCGATTGCCCGCGCCAGCACCGCGAACGTCTTCGACACTCGAATGGTGTTGGGACTCTCTCCAACGATCGCGATTCGCTCCACGCCGCGAGCGACCACTCTGGCCACCTTCGACGCGATTTCGGACAGCTGCAGAATGGTGATGTCCGGCTCGGCGAATCGAGCGTCATAGAGACCACGCAAGCCGCCGCGAAGCGCGGGATCGACGAGAATCGCATCGAGGAGTCTGTGGAGATCCTCGACGCCAATGATTCCGCTCGCGTATGCCTTGATCAGGCGCTGCTCGGCGGAGATCGAGTAGGTGATGGACATCGGGTCGCGGTTTGGCCGCAAACCCGACGCCAGCAAACCTATGTATGCGGTTTTTGTCGGCGCGAAGGAAGTTGAGTGCCGCTACGCGCGCGGAAGCGCGAGGGTAAACCTCGACCCTTTGCCGAGTTGGCTCACCGCGGTCAGATCGCCGCCCATCCTCCGGGCGAGGTCACGACTGATCGCGAGGCCGAGTCCGGTTCCTTCGTGAATGGAAGAGTAGTCCCGGCTCACCTGCACGAACGGCTCGAAGATGGCGTCGATCTTGTCGGGGGGAATACCGACCCCGTCGTCCACCACGGTGATGTGAATCATGGTGTCGGTCTCCTCACATTCGATCGCAATGTGCCCGCCGGGTGGTGTGAACTTGATTGCGTTGGACAAAAGATTGATCAGAATCTGAGTCACCTTTTCGGGATCGCCGCGCGCGTCCGATTCAGGAATGTCGTCGGCCATGGTGAAGTGCTGGCCTTTCGCGCGCAGCTGTGGCTCGACGAATTCGCGCAGGCGATCGACCACCGCGCCCAGTCCTATCGTCGTCGTCGCTATCGCAACGTGCCCTGCCTCGATTTTAGCGAAGTTGAGGACGTCGTTGATGAGCGACAGCAGATGTCGCTGGCTCCGATCGATGCGGTCGAGATCTTCGCGTTGCTCGGGGGTGATCGGACCGCGGAGCTCGAGCTTGAGCAGCTCGGAGTAGCCGGCGATCGCATTCAGTGGCGTCCGCAGCTCGTGGGACATCGTCGCCAGAAACTGGCTCTTTGCCTTGTTTGCGTCCTCGGCCTCTTTCCGGGCGGTGCGCTCGCTCTCGACGAGACGCTTGTACTCCGTGACATCGACCGCCGCGGTTAGCCATAGCCGCCGACCGTCGGGCAACGAGCCGAGGGCAACGCGGTGGAAATCCCAAATGCGGTCGCGACCGTTCGCCGCTCTTACCGCATGCTCACCGAGATGAACCGATTCACCTTCCTGCTGATCGGTGGCGTCGGATCCCCGCGGAAGGATCGACAGGTTCTCGTTGTTCGGAAACGCCAGCTTTGCCCATTCTCCAGTTGTCGTCACCGGAGTCGAGTAGTACCCGGTGAGTGTCATCCACGCTTCGCTGAGCTGGAGGATCTCGCCATCCGACGCATGGAGCATCAGCGGATATGGCGCCGCCTGCACCGCGGCGCGGAGCCGCATCTCGCTCTCGCGCAGAGACACCTCCGCGGCCTGCCTATCCTCGAGGTTGGCTTTCACATCGAGCTGGCGCTGACGGGCGCGCAACCCGGAGCGAACGACCGTCGTGAGAGTGGCGACGCGAACGGGGCGCTCGATGAGCGTGACGTTTCCCTTCTGTGCGACGCCACGCAGGGTACGGGGGAGCGCGCCCGAAAGCTCACCTTCGCCGGTGAGGATCACGATCGGGACGTCTGACCATGGCGGTTGTTTGTCCAGAGTCGCGATGAGACTATCACGATCGGGCGGCGCCAGCGCCTCCTCCGCCATAAGCAGCACGCCAATGTCTTCCCGTGCGATCATGTCGCAGACGTCGCTCATGCCGTTGCAGATCCGCGCATCGATCGCGGCGCGCTCGAGAACCCGCGCGGTGACGTCACTGTCACGGCCCGTCGGCGTGAGGATCGCTACGGTCATCCCTTTCAGCGACCCTTCGGTGCTATCCGGCGGGGAAGCCTCAGCGGCGGGACTTCTTTCGAGGCTTGCGACCGCGGTCGCCAACTCCATCCTCCGCGTAGCTGCGAGATTCGTTTGACTGCCCGTCGTTGCCGCTATCACGATGCAGCTCCTCGGTGTCACCCGGAAGCAGCGGTGCCGAGTTTCCCGTGTACGTCGGGACACCGGTTAGTACACCATGGAAGTCCCGAAGCGGCTCGCCGACAAAAAGCCCGCCCTTGTGCACCCGGCACTCTCGAATGGTTCGCTCGTGATTGCCGCTGCGCTTCTTCACCACCGAGATCGCCTGCTTCACGCTTCCCTGAACCTCGAAGTAGCGCAGCAAGATCACGGTATCGGCGAGATAGCTAACCTCCGCCGCGTCCTCGACGGGATTTCCGAAGATGCCGTGCTGGACCAGCGTCATGATGCAGCTGGCGCCGTTGTTGGCGAGGAAGCTCAGTAGCTCGTGAATCTGAATTGGGAGCAGCCGCTCTTCCGGCATCGACTGCATGTAGCCATTGATCGAATCGATGATCACCAGCGAGATCCCGTCGTCCTCCACTGCGCGGACGACCTGGCTCGCGAACTCGCCCGGCGACAGCTCGGTCGGCTCGACCTGGATCATTCTCAGCTGTCCCGATTCGCGCGCTTCGTCCATTTGCATTCCGAGCGCCGCGGAGCGAAGACGGAAGGTGCTCATGCGCTCGTCGAACAGATAGAACAGTACCTTCTTCCCCCGCTTGATTTCGGCGCGTGCGAACTGGGTGCAGAGCAGGGACTTGCCGGTGCCCGCGGCTCCCGTGATCAAAGTGCTCGTCCCGCAGGTGAGGCCGCCGCCGAGGAGTGAGTCGAGCGCCGGAGAGCCGCTGAGGAGGGTATCGGAGGAAACGTCTACTCTCGGTTCGTCCTGCAGGACCCGCGGATAGACTTCGAGGCCGCCGGTGACGATCCGGAAATCATGGTAGCCGCCGCGAAAGTGGATGCCACGCACCTTGGTCACGTGCAGCCGCCGACGCTCCGACCCGTACTCCAGCGCGACGTGCTCGAGCACGATCACGCCGTGGGCAAGGCTGTGCAGCTGGAGGTCGCCTTCGGGAGCGGTCTTGTCGTCGAGCAGCAGTACCGTGCAATCGCGATTGTTGAAGAATTGCTTGATCGCCAGAATCTGACGGCGGAACCGCAGCGGCTCGCGCGCGAGCAAACGCATCTCGGACAGCGAGTCGAACGCAACGCGCGACGGGTTTTGCTTCTCCACCGCCTGCAGCACCGCGTCCATCGTTTGCTGGAGCTCGACCTCGGCTGGATGGAAGATCGTGTAGCTCTGCTCGAGGTCGAGCGCGGCTTCCTTCGACAGCTCGAAGATCTCGATGCCGTCGAGACTCCAGCCGTGCGAGCTGGCGACCGATCGCAGCTCAGCGGCCGACTCGGAGAGTGTTACGTAGAGCCCGCGCTCGCCCTTGGCCACGCCCTCGAGCAGAAACTGGAGCCCGAGCGTCGTCTTGCCCGTCCCCGGCTCGCCGTCGATAAGGTACAGGTGATTGGTCGGCAGCCCACCGCCGAGGATGTCGTCCAGACCGGCAACGCCGGTTTTCGCTCTGGGAGCTTCTTCTTTTTCAGATATCGATCGTCGAACCACTTCAAGTTCCTCGAACGGTTGAAATCAGGCGCTGGCAATCCTCCGAAGGGCCTGCACCGCGTCCACCACATCTTTCGTCGGCATCGCGCCGGGCATCACCACCGCGACCAGCTTGTCGTCGCGGCCATACAGATCGTTGCCGAAGTACAGCTGGCCGTTGTTGATGTAGGCGGTGAAATAGGTGATGTAAACCGGGATCTTGTGCGGCAGCTTCACCCCGCGATCGTCCGGTCCATCCTTCATTGCCTGATCGACCTTGTCGGCCGGCCACCCGAGCACCCACTGGGCGAGCTCGGCCGGCTTCTCGACACGGATGCAGCCGTGGCTGAACGCGCGCACGTCCTTGTCGAACAGCTCGTGATTGGGTGTGTCGTGCAGGTAAATGTTGAAGTCGTTGGGGAAAAGGAATTTCACGAACCCGAGGGCGTTTTTGGGCCCCGGTCTCTGACGCACCGCCGTCTGCCCGCCCTGGGTGTAGGTCTCCATGTTGTTGGCCGCCATGTAGGCGCTGCCCTTGGGGAAGATCTCCTTCCGGGCGATCGACGGCGGGACGTTCCAGTAGGGACGGAACACCACCGTCTCCATCGAGTCGGCGAAGACTGGCGTCGCCTTGTCCTCGTATTCCTGGCCGACGATGACCTTCATCTCCATCACCTTCTGGCCGCTGTCGTACGCCTCGAGGCGGAACGCTGGGACGTTGACGAAGATGTAGCGCTGCCCGAAGCTGCGCGGCAGCCAGCGATAGCGCTCCATGTTGGCGGCGATCTCGCCGAGCCTGTAGCTGGCGGGCACGTTCATCGCGTCGATGGTTTCTTTGCCGAGTGCGCTGTCGACGTTGATGGAGTGCCGCCGCTGAAATTCGGCAACGGCGCCGGCGAGACTTCTGTCGTAGACACTCCCACTCGCTGCTGGCGCAGCCGACGCGGAATCGCCGCTGCCCGTTCCCGCCGTGATTCCTTCGGCGGCCAACCGAGTTCTGATCGCCGTCAGAACTGCCGGGCTCGCCGAGCCACCGGGCTTGACGTTTCCGGAGACGGCGGGCACTGGCTGCCATCCTCCCTTGGCGACGATCACGCGCCACTTCTGCAGCTCTTTGCTCAGACCGGCGTAGTCGTCGTCGGTCGGGCGCATTGTCGCAAGCGCTTTATCGAGCTGCTCGTAGCGGAGATTCCTGACCAGCGCGCTATCGATGTTTTCTTCTTCAGGATCGACGTGCCACGACTGCGCGACGGTGCGCGGATCGATCTGTCCGGTCAGCAGGTCTTCACCGAGAGATGTGTACGACGCGGTGAGGAGGACGTCAGCGGTGGCGAGCTGCTCGGCCGTCGGCGTTTTGGTTTGCTTGAGTGCGGCGATCGCTGTCGCGAGCGCTCCGATCGGATAGTCGTTGAGCCGCATCCCATCGGCGTTGGCGCCGAGGATCGCATTGGTGAGCGCTTTGGTCCGCGCCTCGTGCAGTCCGTCGCTGGTAAGCCACAGCGGATTGTTACCGTAGAGCTGGTAGAGCCGTTTGGTGTGGCCCCACTGGTCGTCGTCGATCCGATCGAGCTTGGCGCCAGCGAGCTTCTGCTGGATCAGCGATTCGATCTCGGTGGCGGGGACGCCGCGAACGGCCGTGAGCCGGGGCGGGTTCCAGGTCTGCGGATTCTCGACTTTGTTGGCGTGGGCGGTCTCGCCGCCTTTGCAGCCGACAAGGAGCACTGCCGCCAACAGCAGAGCTGGGAACCCGGGGCGGGGACGAACGAGATGACGAGCCATAACCAGTTCGGTGTGCCGTTAAAGGGAACGGAATTGTGCGTGAAACCACCGAGATGATTAGGCGAAAGTCGGGCCACCGGATGTTTCGCCCGGTCCGGCTGTTTGTGGCCGGACGGATCGACAAAAGGCAACTGAACGGGCGGGAGGCGTCGGTTGTGAAGGCGACAGGCGAGGGGTTACGACCGTGGGACGTTTCCGCGCGCCATTTACCTAAAGGCTACCTCATTTCGCGTCGCAGGTACGTCCCACGGTTGTAACCTGAAGCCGGGCGCCTGATCCCAGACGCCTCCCGCCCGTTCAGTTGCCTTTGTCGAAAACTGTACGCCCGCCCCGATGCCTACTGAACGCACTCCCCGTTCGGATCCGGCTTCTGCTTGTCCACAACCGGCCGATGGTCGAGGTTGGCCACGCGGGTGGCCAGATCGGCGACGTACTGCGCCACCCGAGCCATGCGATCGTAATCGATGTACTGCGGCTCGTCGGTCACCTGATGGTAGTCGGCGTGCCCGCCGGTGGTGAAGAAGATGATCGGAATGCCGTAGCGCGCGTACTCGTAGTGATCGCTGCGGCAATAGATGTTGGAGGGATGACCGTTGGCATCCATTGCGTAATCGAACTTGAAGGGATGTTTCTCGCCGGTGTTGACCGACTCGGCGAGATCGCCGAGCTGGGTCGACAGACGGCGGGAGCCAACCAGCTGGACGTAGTCGGGGCTGCCGTGATAACGGACGCCCTCCTTCGTGATGCCCGTGTTGTCAGCAGCAGCACCGCGACCCACCATGTCCATGTTCAGCTGTGCGACGATCGAATCGCGCGGTACCGTGGGATGGTCGGTGTACCACTCGGAGCCGTAGAGGCCCTCTTCCTCGCCGACATGCCACACGAAAAGCAGCGACCGTTTCGGCTTTACTTTCTGTGAGGCGAAGTACTGCGCAATCTCGAGCGCGCTCATACTTCCGGAGCCATCGTCGTCGGCGCCGTTGTAGATCGAATCCGGCCGCGAGGATGCGCCGTTCGACTGTCTGCGGATGTCGGCGATCAGCTTGTTGACCTCGGCTTGCTGGGCAGCGTCGAGCTGCGGCGGACGGTCGTCGGCGCCCCCGGTTCGGAATAGATGATTCACGACGTAAATCGAATCGTGCGCGACCGGGCGTGTGCTCCAGCCGATGTGGTCGTTGTGCGCGCCGATCGCGACGTATTCATTGCGCAGCTTCGGATCGCTGCCCGGAATCATTGCGACGACGTTGCGCGCGGGAAATTCCGTCGGCGTCTCCACGAAGCGCGGGGTCGATGAAACCGTCGCACCGAGCTGGCCAACCTTCGCGGACGCGATGCTGCCGTTTACCAGAGCGTCCGCGACGCGCGCATTCACATACAGGAACGACGGCAGCTCGGGATCGGTTCCCTCCTTCAGCAGCTGACTCGGTTCCTGGAAGATCTGAATCATCTGCGGCGGCATAGCCTCGAGGCTCGCGACCGCGATACCGGCGGCGTTCGCGAAGTGGCGGGTGACGATGGCGCGGTTGACTCCGCCACCCGAGTTCTGGGTGACGCCGCTGGCGTTGATGCGGAGCACTACGATCTTGCCCGCTGTCGCGGCGGGATCGATCAGCGACGCCGAGTCACCCCAGGTCCCGCCAAAGATGGCCTGCGCTCCATTCAGACTGCGCGCGCCCGAGCCCTGGTCGCGCACGACGTAGTCGGTCCAGGGCGCGAACTCTGTTGAGCCGACGGTGAGCTTGCTGGCCGCGTCGAACGCGCGATCGACCACGTCCACTTTCTGAAAGAACGTCCCATTGTCGCCGGCCGGTGTCAGTCCCATGCGTTTCAGTTCCGCGGCGATATACTCGACTCCCTTGACGTTCCCCGCCGTCGCGAGCAGGCGACCTTGCATCGAGTCGTCGGCGAAGATGAAGAGCCGGGTTCTAAGATCGGCGGCGGTGATCGCGCCGGTGGTCGGGGTCGGAGTGTGGGTGCGCGGCCGCATCAAGACGTCCCAGCTGGGCGGAGCACCGAGGTCGGGCGGAGTGGTCGCGGCTTGTTGGGCGCCGGCGACGGAGGCGAAAGCCAGGAGCGCGGACGTGATTAACGTGGATTTCATGGCGAGGTTGGGGAGGGAGATGAGGGGTTAGACACCGGACGCCGGCGATTTGTTTGCGGTCCGTTGTCAGCGCTTCGGATTATAGGGGTGGGCGCGTGGCGGGCCAGCTCTCGTACATAAGCGGGCAGCGGCAAGCTTTACAGCTTGCTACGCTGATGGCTTGTCGCGGGTTTCGGACCTGGCCGCTTCGGGTACATCTAACAATACTGAAGCTCGGAGCCGTCACCTGCTGAGCAGCTATGCCCAGAGCACGTCACGTTCAGATCTTTTCGCGCTTCCAGTTGCGGACTAGGGCGACGAGACACGATGCGGCTCGAGAGCTCTCGGCGTAGCAGCTCTCCCGCGATCGGCTCCGTGCGTTCTTTCATGTGGTGGCCAGCCGAAGCGCCCGACGCTGTACGCGGAGAAACCAACAAACAGCTGTCGGCGTAGCTGCTGTGAGGCTTGCAGCTGCCCGCTAATGTATTGTTAGGTGTTGACGAAGCGCCCGACTTTATCCGCCGAGACCGCCAGAATGTCTGCCCCGATCGCGATCTACTACGAGCACCCCGACTGGTTCAAACCCCTCTTCGCCGAGCTCGATCGTCGCGGCGTTCCGTACGTGCGGATCGATGCGACCTCGCACTTTTACGATCCGTCGGAAACGACGTCACCGTATTCACTCGTATTCAATCGCGCCAGTCCGTCGGCGTACATGCGCGGACACGGGCAGGTCACCTTTCACACCCTTAGCTGGCTGCGCCACCTCGAGCGCATCGGTGTCCCGGTAGTGAACGGCGCCGACGTTTACGAGATGGAGACCTCGAAGGCGCTACAGCTCGAGATCCTCGAGGAGCTCGCGCTGCCGTACCCGAGAGCGCGCGTGATCAACGATGCAGCGCAGGCAGCGGAGGCGGCGCGCGGCCTGCGCTTCCCGGTGATCGTCAAGGCGAACATCGGTGGCAGCGGGGCCGGGATCACCCGATTCGACGACGCAGCTTCGCTCGCCACCGCGGCGCGCGCGGGGACGATTGGCCTCGGCATCGACAACGTCGCGCTCGTGCAGGAGCTCGCTCCACTTCGCGAAGCGCACATCACCCGCGTCGAAGTCTTGAACGGAAAATTCCTGTACGCGATCAACGTCTATCCGGCCGAGGATTCGTTCAACCTTTGCCCGGCCGACATCTGCCAGACGACCGACGGCCAGCAGCTTTCGCGGACTGCCTGCGCGGTCGACGCCGTTAAGAACGGAATGCGAGTCGAACAGTTCACGCCCCCGCGCGAGATCGTGCGCCAGGTCGAGCACATCGCGCAGCGTGTGAAGCTCGACGTCGGCGGCATCGAGTATCTGATCGACGACCGCGATGGCAAGCCTTACTACTACGACATCAACGCGCTGTCGAATTTCGTCGCCGATGCGCGCAACGTGGTCGGCTTCGATCCGTTCGAGAGGCTCGTTGATTATCTGGAGGAGCGGGCGGGCGGACTGGATTCGGGAGGCGGGAAGCTGGAGACGGGAGGCGCAATGCGCGCAGCGCTCGACGACCGCGCTCTCACTTCCAGAATGGACGGAGACCCTGCCTCCCGCGCTGCGCAGCCCGCTTCCCGCCTCCCGCTTCCCGCTTCCCGCCAATGAGATACGGCTACTGGCTCCCCGTCTTCGGCGGCTGGCTGCGCAACGTACCCGACGAGGGTATGACCGCCAGCTGGGATTACGTGAAGCGACTCGCGCAGCGCAGCGAGCAGATTGGCTACGACATCACGTTAATAGCCGAGCTGTTCATGAATGACATCAAGGGCATCGACTCCAACTCGCTCGAGGCGTGGTCGACGGCTGCGGCGCTCGCGGCGGTGACCGAGCGACTCGAGCTGATGGTCGCGGTCCGGCCGACGTTTCACGAGCCCGCGATCTTCGCCAAGCAGGCCGCCAACATCGACCACATCTCGAACGGCCGGCTCGCGCTCAACGTCGTATCGTCGTGGTGGAAGGACGAGGCGCGCCGCTACGGTATTCACTTCGAGGAGCACGACGACCGTTACGCGCGAACCGACGAGTGGCTGCGCGTCGTCAACGGAACGTGGAATGAGGCGCGCTTCAGCCACAGCGGCAAGCACTACAAGGTCGAGGAGACGATCCTCGAGCCCAAACCCGGGCGCCGGCCGCGGCCGACCATTTATGCCGGCGGCGAAAGTGCGGCCGCCAAGGAGCTGATCTCACGCGCCTGCGATGCTTACGTGATGCACGGAGATCCACCCGGGCGCGTCGCGCCCAAGATCGCCGACATGATCGCGCGCAGAGAGAAGCTCGGACTCGGCCCGATGCAGTACGGCGTCGCCGCCTACGCGGTCGTGCGTGACACGGAGGAGGAAGCGAAGGAAGAGCTCACCCGTATCACCAACGTCCAACCGGGGTCGCCGGGCTACCAGAATTATCAGGACTGGATCGCTCACACTGCTCTGGAGCAGCAGGTCTCGCTCGAGGATTACTCGGTCTCGAACCGCGGACTCCGCGCCGGCCTCGTCGGAACGCCCGAGCAGGTCGCCGACCGGGTCCGCGAGTTCGAGTCGGTCGGGGTGGATCTCTTGTTACTCCAGTTCAGTCCGCAGCTGGAGGAGATGGAAAGATTCTCTGAAACTGTGATGCCCTTGGTAGCATCTCGGCGTACGGACTCGGCAGCGGTGCTGGCCACCACATGAAAGGAAGCGGGCAGCGGCAAGCTTTACCGCAGCTACGCTGACAGCTCTCGGGAAACATCGCGTCTCGCCGTCCGAGTCCGCAGTTGGAATGGCGAAGAGATGTGGACGTGCCGTGCTGTGGGCGTAGCTGCTGTAAAGCTTGCAGCTGCCCGCTTATGTACGAGAGGTGGCCAGCTAGGCGATCAGGTCCTGGAACCCGAGACTAGGAAATAAGCTCCGCCTGCCGCGACTTGACCGTCCGATAACACTCGCACGCCGCCTTCTCGAGCCCAGGCCGATCGACAACGGCGATCATCCCTCGACTGTGGCCGATCAGGCCCGCCTTCTCCAAAGCCCCCATCGCAACCGTCACCCCCGGCCTGCGCACCCCGAGCATCTCGGCGAGGAATTCCTGGGTCAGGTTGAATTCGTCGCGGCCGACGCGGTCCTGCGACATCAATAGCCAGCGCGCGCAGCGCTGCTCGATTACATGCAGGCGATTGCACGCCGCCGACTGCGAGACGGTCTCGAAGATCAGCTGGGAGTAGCGGTGCAGGAGCCGGCCGAAGTTCTCGCAGCTGACCGCGAGCTCCCGAAAGTCTTCGGAACGGAGCCGCCACGCCTGTCCCGTGATCTGTCCCACGCCCTTGAGCCGCGACGCGTCCACGCCGTGAAAGACCGCGACGCCGGCGAATCCATCGCTCCCGATCGTCATCGCCTCCACCGCATCACCATTCTCCAGCTCGGTCACCAGCGAGATGACGCAGTTCTCCGGGAAGTACACGTGCCGGATCGCCTCGCCGCGCCGGAAAATGACCTCCTTCGACCTGACCGCGACGTCCTGGGCCTGGCCAAGGACGGTCTCCAGCTCGGACTGTGGGAGCAGACGGAGAAGCTGGTTGCGGACCGTCCGTGGGATGCCGGCCACCGGCAAGGCGTCGTTAACCGTCGAGGTCGGGGCGATTGTTGGAGCTGCCATGTTGGCCCGGATTGTCCATGTGGAAATAGATGACGGGTCGTCTGTCAGCGTGCTGACAGCGACCCGCGAGGTACGTTTGCAAGTACCGAACCTTGGCCCGGCGCCGTGTTATCTTCGAGGGGTCGAAACAGTCATTTAGTCGACCTGCCACTATAGAGCAGCAGGACAGGAAGTGCCCCACCGGAAGCCATGACGACACCTGCTGATCCACAGCCCAACGAGCGAAGATACCGCTTCAAGGACGAGTGGCTGGTTTCGCTAGTCGGGACCATGCCCGGCGTTACGCCGGAGCTCATAAAGCGGTGGCGCTTTCAGCAGAAACCCTACATCTCGCAGGCGCTGATCGATGGCGACGTCCTCTCCTTCCACGAGATCGCCGAGGTCGTCAAGGACGCCTTTAGAATCGACTACGTCGATTTGAGCCCGGGCGGCATCGACAAGAACGCGATGCAGATTCTTCCCGAAAAGCTCTGTCGGGAGCACAGTGTCCTTCCCGTAAAAGTCGATAGCCGGATGGTCCATCTGGCGATGGCCAACCCGCTCGATCAGGAAGCAATCCAGAGAGTGAGCTGGGCGACGAGCCGCGAAGTGACGCCGCTCTTCTGCCCGCCCGGCCAGCTCGACAAGCTGGTCTCCGAGACACTGCGCCCGGATGCCATGATCTACGGCCTCATCGAGAAACTCGATCAGGCGGTTGGAGTCGAGCAGGTCAAGGAAGAGGAGCAGGACGAAGCCCAGATGGCGCGCGTGCATGCGCCGGTCATCAAGCTCGTCGATGCCATCATCGCCAACGCCATCAAGTTGCGCGCGTCCGACATCCACATCGAGCACGACGAGACGAACACCCTGGTGCGCTTCCGTATCGACGGATTGCTCAAGAACATCATGGTGCTGCCGCGGTTCATCGGCGTCGGACCGGTCGTGTCGCGCGTGAAGATCATGTCGGATCTCGACGTCGCCGAGCGCTTCCGACCACAGGACGGCCGCGCCAAGGTGCGTGTAGCCGGTGAAGAAGTCGCGCTGCGCGTGTCGGTTCTTCCAACGCGCGTAGGCGAAAAAGTCGTGATGCGTCTGCTCAACGAGAAGTCGGTGCAGGTCTCGATGGGCACCCTGGGCTTCATGCCCGAAGTCCTCGAGAGATTCAAGGCATTGCTGATGCGGGAGCAGGGAATCCTGCTCGTCACCGGGCCGACAGGGTCGGGCAAGACGACAACGCTCTACGCCGCGCTCAACACCCGTCGCGGCGAGTCCGTCAACATCGTCACGGTCGAAGATCCGGTCGAGTACCGGTTGAGCGGTGTCAATCAGGTCCAGGTCAATGAGAAGCAGGGGCTGACTTTCGCCGGAGTTCTTCGCTCCGTTCTCCGTCAGGATCCCGATGTCTTGCTCGTCGGCGAGATCCGCGATCAGGAAACGGCGACCATCGCTTTCCAGGCGGCGATGACCGGCCACCTCGTGCTCTCGACGCTACACACCAACGACGCCATCGGCGCCATCCCGCGGCTTTCGAATATCGGCGTCGAGCCGTTCCGCGTCGCGGCGGGATTGATCGGCGTGACGGCGCAGCGTCTGGTCCGGCGTATCTGCCCGCATTGCCGGTACGAGGCGCCGATCGAGGAGCTGCACCCGATGGTCCGCTCGGCGCAGCAACGTCTGTTCGGCAAGGCCAGACACGTCAAGGCCACCGGATGCGCGGAGTGTGGGTTCAGCGGCTACACCGGTCGTTTGCCTCTGATCGAGTTCCTCGAGATCACCCCGGAAATTCGCGGGATGATCACGACCGGAAAGATGGCCGACGAGATTCGTGCTCACGCCCTGCGAACCGGCGCGCTCCACACCTTCGACAACGACGCGCTCTGGCACATCGCCGAAGGCGACACCACCGCCGAAGAAGTCATTCCGTACACCGAGTTCGAGCGACGCCGTACCCCGCGCACTGCGACACCGCGCGTCAACGCCGATTTCGTCCCCGAGCTCGACGCCGACGGCGTGGTCAAGCCGCCGCGCATTCTTCTCGCGGTCGCGGACAAGGAAGAGCGGGTGCGCTTCAACGACATCCTCGTCGAAGCGCGCTTCGCCGTCCAGATCGCCAACGATGGCGCCGCCACGCTCGGCATCCTCGCGCAGGATCCGCCCGACGCGCTCGTCGTCGGGTTGAAGCTCCCGATCCTCGACGGCCGCCAGGTGGTCCACGCCGCGCGCACCGTCGTCGGATTGGTTGACATGCCTATCATCGTCATTGCGCCCGCCGGGACTGAGGGCGAAACGAGCGACCTGCTGTCGCAGGGCGTCGACGACGTTCTTCACGAGCCGCTCGACGCCGCCCGCTTCCGCGGCCGCGTCACGACGGTAATGCGGAGCCGCGGACTATGGGCGGAGACCGAAGAAGTGATGCGGCCGCTGATTCCTCAGGACGAAGCCGAGCGCCTCGTCGAGTTCAGGCTGAGCACGGCAATCGACAGCGCTCCCGAAGAGCGCTTCGACAAGATCACCCGCATGGCGCAGCGGATGTTCAACGTGCCATTCGCGGGTGTCTCGTTCGTCGAAGGCGAGCGGCAGTGGTTCAAGTCGAGGCAAGGCTTGCAGATCGGCGACAGCGCCCGCGACATGTCATTCTGCGGCCATGCGATCACCGGCACCGAAGTGTTCGTGATCGAGGATACGGTGCTCGACCCCAGATTTGCGCAGAACCCGCTCGTGCTCGAGGAGCCGCGGATCCGGTTCTACGCGGGACAGCCGGTGCGCGGGCCAGGCGGCCACAATGTCGGCACCTTATGCATCATGGACAAGCAGCCGCGCGAGTTCACGGACGATGACCGCGACAGTCTGCGCGACCTCGGTGAGCTGGTCGAGAAAGAGCTGCGCGCGAAGCCGACCAAGGTCGAAGCGCCGCCAGACTAGGACGCCAGCCCAACGGCCGGCACACTAACCGCCGCGGCAGCCCGAAGGTATCGTTAGCGCGACGATACCGGAGCCACCAATGAGCGCTGTCTCGCCGTCTCGCATCAAGCAAATCGCGGTTCCAGTCAGCTCGATCGCCGAGGCAAAGAATTTCTACGGTGACGTCCTTGGCCTCCGGTTTCTGTTTGACGCTCCGCCGTCTCTGGCCTTTTTCGAATGTGGTGGCGTTCGGTTGATGCTCGCCGGTCCGGACGCGCAAGGACCCGACGGCGCGAACCAGCACCCGGTGCTCTACTACGAGGTCGCCGACATTCAGTCCGCCCACGCCCGCCTCGAATCTGCCGGCGCCGCCGTGGTCGAGAAGCCGCACGTGATTGCCAGGATGGAGGGGAGAGAGGTGTGGATCTCGGCGGTCTCGGACGGGCAGGGGAATGTCGTTCAGTTGATGGCCGAGATTTCGGTTTAGTCTCGGCGTCCGGGATCGGGGCGCCTGGCTGGCCAACCCTCGTACGTAAGCGGGCAGCGGCAAGCGTAACAGCTGCTACGCTGACAGCTCTCGGGAAGCTTCGCGTCTCGTCGTCCGAGTCCGGAATTGGAATGGTGAACGACGCAGACGTGCATTGCTGTTGGCGTAGCTGCTGTAAAGCTTGCAGCGGTGGATTCAACCGTTGAGTGCAACACGAGTGATGTTACTACTCATCGGAGGTGGCAGTGAGAGAGCATTCGGAGCGCATCTACGGGGCGCTATCTATCGAGGAGAGGGCAGAAGTCTGGGCGAGGTGGAAGGCCGGC
>DASSNV010000282.1:0-3205 GCA_035701245.1 Gemmatimonadaceae bacterium
GGAGGCGGCCTTCACCAGATCGATCACGGCCTCGACGGTTACGCCCTGCGATGCGTCGAGGATGAATTTCCGGCGCTGTGCCTTGTCGCCGCCCATCTCGAGCAGTTTCTCGAGGGTCGATTCCTTGAGCGATCCCACCAGCCGCGAGACCCTTCGCTGCAGGCCGATCGCCTCCGGACCTTCGGCGGTCTTCAGCTCCTCGCCGATCTGGAGCAGGTAGCCGACGATCACCTGGTCGTAGGCTTCCTCGCGCTGGTGCTCGTCGATAGCGCGGGCAACTGCCGCTGGCTCCAAGGAGGCGTTGTCGGCGTCGTCGTCCTGGGGCGCGTTGAGGCCGGACGAGTCGGAGACGAGGGCGGCACGGGCGAGACCGATCCACAGCTGGGTGGCGCGTCCGGCGGCCATCTGACCCGGAGCCCGCGTCTCATTGCTCGGATCTTCCTCGATCAGCTGCAGTCGGTCGTAGGTAAGCGGGAAGAAGCGCACGTGCTGCCAGACTTCGCCGAGGCGCTCGGTGTCGTGGCCGATCGGTTTCTCGGAACGTGTGGGGTCGACTGCCAGCGCCGCCAGCGCGGATCCCAGCTCTTCTCGAGTAATCCCCCGCACGAATTTCACGGCGCCGACGTGATGATCGTGAAGTCGCTGAGCGAGCTCCTTGAGCACCGGGTTTAGCGGATCGGTGGCGACTCCTTCGATGATCAACTGACGCCGGGCGACGCCGATCGAGAGTGAATCCCGGTACCCGACGAAAAGCGCCGCCAGGCGCCCCGCCACGCCGTCCACAGCTACGTCGAGCAGTGGGTGGCTCTGTGGGTAGATAGCGTGCTTATTGAGCGTTATCGACAGCTCCACCAGGAAGTCCGCGAGCTCGCGCGACAGAGTCGCCACCGGCGGCTTTGCCGAGCTCGGGGGCGCTGCAGGCGTCGTTGGCGGGGCGACGGGCGGCGGATTGGTCATGGATTGGGGCGTCAGCTACGCCTTTCGGCAGAGCGGAAATCGAGATTTGCGGCGCATTTCAGGTGTTGATTCGATTGCCGTACACGCAGTGTCGAAGTTGCTGGTGGAGGAGGCTAATTTTTGACGATGTCGCCCGACACATACTCGACGCGCTGGAGGGTGCTTGCGTTACTCGGTTTTGCCGAGTTGCTCGGGATGTCGCTCTGGTTTTCGGCCAGCGCTGTCACCCCCCAGCTGCGAGCCCTGTGGGGCCTCACCACCGCCGAGGCAGGCTGGCTCACGACGGTGGTCCAGCTCGGGTTTGTCGTCGGGACGGCGGTCGCCGCCATTCTGAACCTCGCGGACGTGATTCCCGCCGGGCGGCTGTTCAGCGCCAGCGCCGTGCTCGGCGCACTGGCCAACGCGCTCATCCTCGCCGCGCCGGGCTACCCGCCGGCGCTGGTGATGCGGTTTCTGACCGGCTTCTTCCTGGCGGGTGTGTATCCGCCGGCGATGAAGATGATCGCCACCTGGTTTCGCGCCGAGCGCGGACTGGCCATCGGCGTCATCGTGGGAGCGCTTACCGTCGGCAAGGCAACGCCATACTTCGTTCGCGCGTTACCCCACGTCGGATTGCAGCCGGTGGTGCTGACCTCGAGCGTCGGCGCACTGGTCGCGGCCGGCCTGGTTGGCTTCTGGTACCGGGATGGACCGTTTCCGTTCGCCTCGCGGCCGTTCTCCTGGAGCCATGTCCTGGATGTGATCAAGGTGCGCGAGTGGCGGCTCGCGACGGGGAGCTATCTCGGCCACATGTTCGAGCTGTACGCTTTCTGGACGTGGATTCCCTATTTTCTGGGCGCCAGCGTCGCCGCGCACGCGGGCGGTCGTTTGCGCGCGCCGCGGTTGATCTCTCTGCTTGCGTTCCTCACCATCGCGATCGGGGGGCTTGGCTCGGTGTGGGGCGGACTATTCGCGGACCGCCGTGGCCGGCCGCGCCTCGTCACGATCTCCCTCGTCATGAGCGGCTGCTGCTGCATCCTGAGTGGAATTCTTTTCGGGGGCCCGCTCTGGGTGCTGGGAGCGCTGGCGATGACCTGGGGCTTTTTCGTGATCGCCGACAGCGCGCAGTTCAGCACCCTCGTAACCGAATCCGTTCCGACCCACACCGTGGGTACGGCGCTGACGGTGCAAACATCTCTTGGATTTCTGCTCACCATGCTGCCAATGCAGCTGGTGCCGACGATTGCGCAGCGTGCAGGCTGGCGGTGGAGCTTTGCGATACTGGCGCTCGGACCAATCGCGGGCATCGCCGCGATCCGGCGCTTCGCGGCGCTACGTGCGCGCCAGTTGGAAAGTGCTAATTTGTCGCTCTCAACCTGACCATGAGGGACGGTGCCAATGCGAATGCTGAGCGAGTTTCAGGAATTTCTTCTCAAGCAGAACGTGGTTGCCCTTGCCATCGCTGTCGTTGTCGGCACCGCTCTCAACGCGCTGGTGAAGGCGGTCGTCGATGATTTCATCATGCCGATCGTGGTAGCGGTCGGTCCGGGTGGCGAATGGCAGAAGGCTACGTGGAGCGTGGGGCCAGTGAAGTTTGGTGTCGGTGATTTTCTCTCTGCGGTCATCAACTTCATCATCATCGGCTTCGTGGCGTGGCGGATTTCCAAGATCTTCATCAAGCCGGCGGCGGAGGCGGCGAAATGCCGGTATTGCAAGATGGAAATCGACGCGGCCGCGAGCCGCTGCCCTCACTGCACTAGTCAACTCGCCGCGGCTTAGCCCGGCGTCGTCATCCGACTACCCGGCGTAGCCGAGCGCGGATCTGACCTGGGAATAGAGGGTGTCGCTGGTGAAGGGTTTCTGCAGGTAAGGGGTGGTGGCAGCGCTTGCCTTGTCCGGGAAGACCTCTTCTTTCGCGTATCCGGACATGAAGAGCACTCGCAGGCCCGGGCTCAGCTCCCGCAGCTCTTCGACCATTCCGCGCCCACCGAGGTTGGGCATGGCGACGTCGGTGAGAACCAGATCGATCTCGCCGACGTGACTGGCGGCGATGCGGAGTGCGATTGCTCCGTCGGCAGCCTCGAGAACCCGGAATCCCCGCTGGATCAGCACTTTTCTGGCGAGCGAGCGCACCGCCGCTTCGTCTTCCACCAGCAGAATCGTCTCCGCCGCGCGCGGGGCCTTTTCCGCGAGGGATCCGGATTTCGCGGCCGCTTTCCTCTTGAGGTTTTCCTCAGCAACAGCGGCGTCAAACGGCTCGTGTCGCGAC
>DASSNV010000283.1:0-11501 GCA_035701245.1 Gemmatimonadaceae bacterium
AAAAGCGGATCGAAGTCGTTGTGAACCTCGAGGAATGGGATCAACACGCCGTCGCCGACCGAACCGGACTCGACGTCGCCACGACGACCATCCTCGAGGTTGAGCTGCCCAAAATCACGGTGTTTCTCAACCCCGGCAAAAACATCACGGTCATAGCCGAGGTAATCGCGCTCAACCATCTTCTTCGCTATTCGGGCGTGAACGCCGCGGAAGCGTTCAACGAGAGATTGGTCGGTCGACTCAAGACCGCGGCCGCCAACAACATTCGAGAGTACCTTCAGGAAGATCATGAATGACGAGACGGGAGACGCGCCCCCGAATCCGCGCGCAATCGTAGTCGGGCACGGCGAATTCGCCGGCGGCCTCGTGTCGGCGGTGGGCCAGATCTGTGGGATGGCCGACAAGCTCGTCGTGATGTCGATGATGGGCATGACGCCGGAGGACATCGAAGCGGCCATTCGCGACCAGCTCTCGACGACTGGCGCCCGGGTGATCTTCACCGATCTTCCCGCAGGCAGCGCCACCATCGCCGCGCGTCGTATCGTCAAGGACGAGCCCGGACTCGTGCTCGTGAGCGGAGTCAACCTCGCCACGCTACTGGACTTCGTCTTCAATACTTCAGTACCGCCCACCGAGGCCGCACGGGCCGCCGCCGAGAGAGGAAAAGCATCGCTGATCGTGGTCGGCCGCTGATGGGAATCCATCTCTACCGGATCGACGATCGCCTGATTCACGGCCAGGTAGTTGTCGGCTGGGGTCAGCCGCTCAACGCACGGTTCATGGTGCTCGTGGATGATCTTGTCGCGGCGAGCGATTGGGAGAAGGAGCTTTACCGCATGGCCGTGCCGCCCGGCATCGAGATTGTTTTTGCCGACGTCGATAGCGCCATCCGCGAGCACGCCCGTTGGGAGGCCGACCCGCGTCCCGGGATTCTCATCACCGGTGATATCACCAGCATGCACCGCCTCGTGAAGGCAGTGAAAGCGATCGGCAGCGTAAACCTCGGCGGAATTCACCATCGTGCCGGCCGTGCGGCCAGGCTGCGCTACATCTTCCTCACCCCGGAGGAAGAGAATCAGCTTCGCGAGATCGAGTCTGCCGGAGTCGAGGTGACCGCGCAGGACGTTCCGTCCGCCCGCGCCGTGCCGCTCGCCGAAGTACTCGAGGGTGAAGCCAATTGAGTCTTCTCGAGGCGCTGCCAATCGCGCTGCTCGGCGCGTTGCTCGGGCTCGACGTCGTCAGCTTCCCGCAGGCGATGGTCTCGCGCCCAATCGTCGCGGCGACGCTCTCGGGTGGATTGATCGGGCATCCCAGCGCCGGCTTGCTGATTGGAGTCGTGCTGGAGCTGATCGCGCTGGACACTCTTCCGTTCGGCGCCTCGCGCTATCCGGAGTGGGGATCTGCCGGCGTGGTCGGCGGAGCGCTCTTCTCGGCGCAGACCCCGGGCGCGCCGGGCGCGCTCCCGGCCTCGATGCTTGCCGCGTTGCTCACGGCAAGCATAAGCGGATGGAGCATGGTCGTATTGCGACGATTCATAGCGCGCCGGCTCGAGAGGTCCCGCGACCGCATCGAGGACGGGTCACGCGATGCGCTGATGTCGCTGCACCTGACCGGAATGTCGATGGATCTCCTGCGCGGCGGGCTCGTTACGCTGACGGCGATGATGATCTTCGCCCCGCTGGTCCGCGCAATCGTTGCGGTATGGGGAAGCGAATCGGCGGCGTCGAGGGCAGTCGTTGTCGTCATCGCCGCCGTGGTTGCGGGTGGCGCGCTGTGGAAGGTTTACCACTCGGTCCGGCATGTCCTGTGGTTCTTTCTGGCCGGGCTCGTTGCCTGGTCGGTCCTGTTGGTGACGAGATGAGTAGCGAACCCACGTCAACGTCGATGCCAAGGCTGCCGCTACACGTGCGAATGGCGATCTATTTCCGGCTCCTCGCGCTCCAGGGGTCCTGGAACTACGAGACGCTGAACGGCACCGGCATCGGCTTCGCGATCGAGCCGGCTCTCAGGTACCTGCCGGGCGGACCCGGCGGAGCGGCCTACCGCGCTGCGCTCGCGCGCGAGTCGCGTTACTTCAATGCGCACCCGTATCTCGCCGGCGTGGCAATCGGCGCACTCAGCCGCGCCGAGCTCGAGGGTGTAGATCCCGCGCGAATCGAGCGCTTCCGAACTGCACTCGCAGGTCCCCTCGGCAGCGTCGGAGACCGTCTGGTTTGGGCCAGCTGGTTACCCTTCTGCTCGGTCGTCGCCATGGGGGTTTATGGGGCGGGCGGGTCGGCCCTGGCAGTCGTTGGTACATTTCTCTTGTTGTACAACGCCGGGCACCTTCTCCTCAGGGCATGGGGACTACGAATTGGTCTCTCGCGCGGTCTCAATGTCGCATCCGCACTGGGCAATCCGGTGCTGCGCCAGGGTCCGCAGTACATCGCCTGCGCTGCCGCGTTTGTCTCGGGACTCTCGCTGCCGCTGGCCTTGCAGCGCGTAACGGGGCCAGGCAGGGCGTTGGCGGGCGCAATCATCGCCGCTGCATTTCTGGGAATTCTTCTCCTCGCGCGGTTACGCGAGCAGGCCGAGGGCTGGCGCGTCGCACTTGGCGTTCTCGCGGTGTTCGTTCTCTACTCGGTAATCACCTGATGCCAGAGCGCGACGTAAAGATCGTCAACAAGCTGGGCATCCATGCCCGCCCCGCCGCCGAGATCGTGAAAACAGCGGGGAAATTCAAGTGCAACATCACCATCGTGCGCGACGATCTCGAGGTGAATGCCAAGAGCATCATGGGCGTGATGATGCTCGCCGCCGAGTTTGGCTCGACGATAACGATCAAGGCGACCGGCGAGGACGCCGAGCAAGCCCTCGATGCACTTCAGACGGTGATAGCCAACAAGTTCGGGGAGAGCTGATGGCGAAGGGAATCGCGGGCATGCCCGCGTCTCCCGGTATCGTCGATGGCCCGGTGCATCTGCTGCGCTGGGAAGTCCCGGACGTCCGCCACCGGATCATCCCGGACGAAGCAGTGGCCGGTGAGATCGCGCGCTTTCATGCGGCGCTGAAACAGGCGAAGGAACGACTGCAGCAGGTGCGTGCCCGCGCCGAGAAAAATGCCGGCGCCGAAGAGGCGGCGATCTTCGACGTGCAGATCTCGATCCTCGAGGACGCCGAACTCGCGCGCCAGGTGGAGGAGCTGATTCACCAGAACCTGGGCGCTGAAAAGGCCTTCGACCTCGTGCTGTTCGAATGGCGTCAGCAATTCGCGGGTCATGCACGGCCGATGCTGCGCGAGAGAGTCGGCGATCTCATCGACATTCACATTCGGGTGCTGTCGATTCTCCTCGGCCTGCCCGACCACGATCCGGTGGATCTGCCGAAGGGCTCCAACAAGATTCTCGTCACCCACGACCTGACCCCGAGCCTGACCGTCCAGCTTGATCGGGAAGCGATCATCGGCATCGCGACCGACGCGGGAACGCGCACGTCACACGTTGCGATTCTCGCTCGGTCGCTGGGGCTGCCTGCGGTTGTCGGACTTCGCGATGCCACCCAGCAGCTCAACGGCAACGAACACGTGATCCTCGACGGAACGTCGGGCGTGCTCGTGATCGATCCGACTCCGACCCAGATCAAGATCTATCGCGAGCGGCGCGCTGTCGAAGCGCTGGAAGACAAGGAGCTCCAGGCACTCGCTGTCGCCGATTCGGTCACCCTCGATGGGCATTGGGTCACCCTTCGCGCCAACGTCGACCTTCCCGAGGAGGCCGACTTCGCCGCGCGCAGCGGCGCCGAAGGCGTCGGCTTGATGCGGACGGAATTTCTCGTTGTTGGTCGCGCGACGATGCCCGACGAGGAGGAGCAGTATCGCGCCTACCGCCACGTCGTCGAAGCGTTCGGTGGACGGCCTGTCGTCATCCGCACTTTCGATGTTGGCGGCGACAAGCTTCCCGTCGGCGGTTATCCCACCGATCCCAATCCGTTCCTCGGCTGGCGCGCCATCAGGATGTGCCTCGACGAGCCGGAACTGTTCAAGACCCAGCTGCGGGCGCTGCTCCGCGCGGCGATGCACGGCGACGTCAGGATCATGTTCCCGCTCATCATCACGCTCGACGAAGTGAAGCAGGCCAAGCACCTGCTCAACGAGGCGGCGCGCGAGCTCGACGCGCGCGGAGTCGCCTATCGCCACGATCTCCCGCTCGGGGTGATGGTCGAAACGCCGGCGGCCGCGCTGTCGGTGCATACGCTAGTCGACGACGTCTCGTTCTTCAGCATTGGCACCAACGACCTGGTGCAATACACTCTTGCCGTCGATCGCGGCAGCGCCACGCTCGCGGCGCGGTTTACGCCGTTGCATCCGGCCGTTCTCACCCTCATCAAGCGGATCGTCGACGTCGGTGTCGCCCACCGGCTCGAGGTCGCGGTATGTGGTGAGATGGCTTCCCAACCCCTGATGGCCTTTGCCCTGATTGGGCTGGGCGTGCGTTCGCTGAGCGTCGCCGGTCGCGCGGTGCCGCTCGTCAAACGGATTGTCCGCGGCGTGAGCGTCAGCGTCGCCGCTGAAGCGGCCAACGCGGCGCTCGAATCCCGCACCGCCCGCGAAGCCGAAGGGGAGCTGCGCCGGCGGTTGATGACCGCGTTCGGGGATGCTCCGTTTTTGCGCGATGGGTTGCCCGGCTTCGTTGAGGGAAATATCTTCGAAAGCTCCGGTGGACTGAAAACATCCTCGGCGCGGGAATAGTACGGCCCGCGACCGTTGCCACCGATCATCCTCACATTCCCCAGAGGAAGTTCGTGCTCGATCGACATCTGTTCACCTCCGAATCCGTCACCGAGGGCCATCCCGACAAGGTTGCGGACGCGATTTCGGACGCCATCCTCGACGCAATTCTCAAAGATGATCCCCAGGCCAGAGTAGCCTGCGAAACCCTCGTCACGACGGGACTCGCCTGCGTTGCGGGAGAGATCACCACCAAGACCTATGTCAACGTGCCGGAGATCGTGCGCTCGACGATCGACCGGATCGGCTATAACGACACCGCGTTTGGGTTCGACTCCAAGACCTGCGCGGTCATCAGCACCATCGACAAGCAATCGCCCGACATCGCCCAGGGCGTAGACACCGGCGGCGCCGGCGACCAGGGCATGATGTTCGGCTACGCCACCGACGAGACCGACGAGCTGATGCCGATGCCAATTCAGCTGGCGCATCGCCTCACAGAGCGGCTGGCTGAATTCCGGCGCTCGAAGGAGGGCGGATGGGTTCGGCCCGACGGCAAGGCGCAGGTAACCGTGCTGTATGAGGACGCCCTGCCGGTTGGAGTCGAGACGGTCGTCGTGTCCACCCAGCACTCCGAAGACATCTCTCACAAGAAGCTTCGCGAAGCGATCATCAGCGAAGTCGTCGAGCCAGTCGTTCCAAAGCAGTTGCGCGACAAGAGCGTCAAGTTCCACATCAATCCCACCGGACGCTTCGTGATCGGCGGTCCTCAGGGAGACGCTGGGCTCACCGGCCGCAAGATCATCGTCGATACCTACGGCGGCATGGGTCGCCATGGCGGCGGCGCATTCAGTGGCAAGGACCCGTCCAAGGTCGATCGCTCGGCGTGCTACGCGGCGCGGTGGGTCGCCAAGAACGTCGTCGGCGCCAAGCTCGCGCGTCGCTGCGAGGTTCAGCTCGCGTACGCTATTGGTGTCGCACAGCCCGTGTCGATCAACGTCGATACCTTCGGCACCAACACCGTGCCGGAGACGTCGATTCTCAACGCCATCACCAAGGTGTTCGATCTTACGCCGAAGGGAATCATCAGCGCGCTCGATCTCCGAAAGCCGATCTATAGCCCGACGTCGTCTTACGGGCACTTCGGTCGCACCCCGCGCAAGAACGGCAAGGGAACTCTGTTCACCTGGGAGCGTCTGGACCGCGTCGCGGATCTCCGCAAGGCCGCCGACGCCCGGTAGCATTACGGCTGCTCCGGTGTAGCACGAAGCTGGCTCGTCTCGGGCCAGCTTTTCTACTTTCCGGCCACACCGTTAATTTGATTTGATGCAACTCGTTGAAGTCGAGGTGATGCGCCTCGGGCTCGATCGTTCCACCAACTCCTACGTCGTGATTCTGCAGGAGAAGGGAGGCGCGCGACTTCTCCCGATCTGGATCGGCCAGCCCGAAGCCGAATCGATCGTGATCGAGATGAACAAGCTGAAGCGCGAGCGCCCTCTCACCCACGATCTTTGCAAGAACCTCATCATCGGCATGGGTGGGACGCTCCGACGCGTCAACATCACCAAGGTCGAGAATCGCACCTTCTACGCCGAGCTGCACATCGCGCGCAATTCCGGCGCGGTCCACATTGACGCGCGTCCGTCCGACAGCATCGCCATCGCGCTCCGATTCGAGGCGCCCATCTTCGCGCAGGAGAGTCTTCTCACTGCCCTGTTGCTCGAGGAAGGCCAGAACGCTCCGGAGACCGTCGCCGAGCCGTCGGAGGAGATGTCCGCCGAGCAGCTGAAGGAGTATCTGGAGAACCTGCGGCCCGAAGACTTTGGGAAGTTCAATATGTAGTCTCGCGGTCCTGCTGATGCTGCAGGCCGCGCTCCCATCCGCTCCGCCGATCACCATGCACGTGTCGGGTCGCATCGTGCGGCCCGGCGACCGGAAGATGGATCCGGTGAAGGACGCTTTGGTGGTGCTGCACCGTGTCGGACCCGATCGGGCCGGTCCGCTCGACTCGGTGCGATCCGATGCGCGCGGACGTTACGGCTTCAGTTACGTGCGGTCCGGCAGCGAAGATGCCATCTATTTCGTCTCGGCGTCGCACGATGGGATCGCCTATTTCACCGCGCCGCTCGCCGAAGGAAACGTGAGCGGCGACGACGGCGAGATCACGGTGTTCGACACCACATCGGGTCATGTGCCGTTGAGTTTGCGCGGCCATCACGTCGTGGTGTCTGCCGCTGACGCCAACGCGCGTCGCTCGATCGTCGAAGTCTACGATCTCTCCAACGATTCATCGGTGACGCGCATCGCAGTCGGAGACGATCCATCGGCGGCCGTGTGGCAAACGCACATCGCTCCCGCAGCGACCGACTTCAAGGTGGGGCAGGGCGACATTTCAGCCGGCGCGGTGACGTACGCGAACGGCCTCGTCAGCGTATTCGCCCCGCTCGCTCCTGGGGTCAAGCAGTTGTCGTTCTCCTACTCGCTCGCCGCCAGCGACTTTCCGCTCAAGCTGCCCCTCGAGAAGGACACGGGCATCTACGAGATCATGATCGAGGAAAAAACGGGAAGCGTCACCGCGCCGAATCTCAAGGAGGTCGAGCCTGTCACGGTAGACAACCGGAATTTCCGGCGCTTTCTCGGGTCAGACCTGCCGCAGAGCTCTGTTGCGGTGATCGACCTACCCGCGCCGCCGAAGACCCACACCATCGACCCCCGTTATCTCGTCGCACTTACGCTCGTGATCGGCGGCTCGATGGTGCTGGCGCTTGCGCAGGCGCTGCGCCGTAGATAGCTTCGCCCCATAATCGATCGCGGACGGGAGCCACGGAAACCGGTGTGATGCCGGTGCGGCCCCGCCACTGTATCGGGCGATACACGCCGACTCGAAAACCACTGACTGCGGGAGCAGTCGGGAAGGTGAGTCAGGCGGCCCGGAGCCAGGAGACGACTTTCGTCCGCGCCACTTTCGCAGAACCTCGGGGGAGGTGCTGGTGGCGGTCAGGCGTCTTTTTGGCGCGTGCTCGTTGCGGGCATTCCTCTGGGAGGAGTGTCCGTTTTGTTTTTGTACCGACGCCGCCTGGTTTGCTCGATCCTGCTCGCGCTTGCGCTTGCTGGCTGCCGGGAATCAAGTCAACGAGCGCGCCTGCGCGATGATTTTGGGAACCCGATCGTTGTCGGACCGGTTCCGTCGCGGATCGTCTCGCTGAACCCCGCAACCACCGAGATTCTGTTCACCATCGGCGCCGGTTCGCGCCTCGTTGGTCGCTCCCACTACGATCTGTGGCCAGATTCGGCGCGGCGCGTCCCCGACCTCGGCGACGGCATCCGGCCCAACATCGAAGCTGTGCTCGGCGCGCGCCCCGACCTCGTCGTGCTCTACGCCAGCCCGGACAATCGAAACGCTGCCGATCGCCTTCGCGCCGCCGGGATAAACACCCTCGCGCTGAAAACCGATCACGTCGCGCAGTTCTCGAGTGTAACCGCTCTTCTCGGCGAAATCCTCCACGACTCCGCGCGCGCCGAGACGGTGATCGACTCCGTCCGTCAAACCCTCGACAGCGTTCGTCGGGCGACGAAGAGCCTCCCGCATCCCACCGTGTTCTGGCACATCTGGGATTCGCCGCTCATCACGATCGGTGCCGGCAGTTTCATGAGCGAGCTCGTCTCCACTGCCGGTGCGAGGAATGTGTATCAGGACATCACCGGCGCATCAGCCCAGATCGCGCTCGAGGATGTCGCTCGCCGCGATCCGGATTTCGTCCTCGCCGGGCCGGACGGCGCCCGGCAGATCAAATCGGATCCGCGGTGGCGAATAGTTCGCGCTGTCCGGAACGGCAACATCGTCGTCGTCGACACGGGAATGGTCGGGCGGCCGTCGGTACGACTGGGCGAGGCCGCTGTGTCGCTGGCGAAAGCGCTGCATCCCGGACTGTTCAAGTGAAGCGATTCAGGAGCTGGTACTGGGTCGCGCTCGCGACGGTTCTGGTTGCAATCAGCGTCGTCGCAGTGGCGAGCGGTGCAGTCGCGGTTCCGCTGGCTGGGGTTATCGACGCGTTGCAGGGAACGGGTGATCCAACCGCCGTCGCGATCGTGCGCGATCTGCGCTTGCCCCGGGTCATCCTCGGCGCTCTGGTCGGCGCCGGACTTGGCGCCAGCGGTGCTGCGCTTCAGGGTGCGCTCAGAAATCCGCTGGCGGAGCCGTACCTGCTTGGCGTGTCCGGGGGTGCTGCCGTCGGTGCAGTCATAGCGTTCGCTCTGGGCGCGACGAGCGATGCGGTGATAACCCTGTCGGCGTTTGCCGGCGGCATCGCCGCGGTATTCGTCGCGCTTGCGGTGGCCCGCGTCGGCGGTCGGAGCACGCGCGCTGACGTGCGCACCTTGCTCATTGCTGGAGTCATCGTCGGCGCATTTGCAAACGCTGCGATCATGGTCGCGCTCGCCAATGCATCGCCGAACAATATTCGCGGCGCGCTGTGGTGGATGATGGGCTCCGCAGTTGACGCGACCTGGACCCGCACCGGGTGGCTTGCGTTGAGCCTGCTGCTGGCTGGTGCTACGCTCATCTATTTCGCGCGCGAAATCGACGTTCTTTCGCTCGGCGAGGATGCTGCCGCATCACTCGGTGTCGATGTCGAGCGTGCCGGCCGGCGGGCATTCCTGATCAGCGCGCTCATCGCTGCCGCGACCGTCGCGGCGGCCGGTTTGATCGGCTTTGTCGGACTTGTTGTGCCGCATATCGCGAGGGCGATGGGTCTCCGCGCCCACCGGCCGCTAATCCTCGCGTCTGCTCTGATAGCAGCGACCCTGGTGGTTGCCGCCGACCTCGCCGCACGAACCGTCGCTGCACCGACCGAGCTTCCGCTCGGCGCGATCACCGCGCTCCTCGGCGTGCCGTTCTTTCTTATCCGCCTCCGACGCATCGCATGATTGCCGTTACGGATCTCGTGGTCTCCTATCCCGGAGTGCGTGACAATGCCGTAGATGGCGTCACCTTCGTCGCCGAGCGCGCACGGCTAACCGCTCTCGCCGGTCCCAACGGTTCGGGCAAGAGCTCTATCGTCAAGGCGCTACTCCGCCGCGCCGACACGCCGCGCGGAGTCGCAACTTTTGACGGCCGGGATGTCAGGACGCTGACGCACAACGAGCTTGCGCGCAGTCTGGCGGTCGTCCCCCAGCGAGAGGATGCTGCCTTCCCGATGCAGGTTCGCGAGTATATCGCACTCGGTCGGTACCCGCACCTGGGCCTCTGGCGCTCGCCGGCGCGTGAAGACGAGCTCGCCGTCGAGGAGGCGCTGCATCAGGCTGGTGTCACCGATCTCGCGCTTCGCGACACCGACGCGCTGTCTGGCGGGGAGTGGCAGCGCGTTCGCATCGCGCGGGCACTCGCACAAAAAGCCCCGGCGCTCGTTCTCGACGAGCCCACGACTTTTCTCGACGTCGCGCACGAGATGGCCATCTTCGAGCTCCTCTATTCACTGTCGCGCAGCGGGCTCGCCGTACTTCTCGTCAGCCATCAGCTGAATCTCGTCGCGCGGTTCGCCGATACGATCGTTCTGCTCGACCACGGCAAAGTCGCAATTCACGGAACGCCCGCCGAAGTGATGCGTGCCGATCGACTCGAATCGATTTACGACTGGCCGGTAGTCGTAAGCCGCGATCCCGCCGTCGGCGCGCCGTCGCTGGTTCCGCTGCGCCGACCCGTCAGGCTCCCCACTCCGAATCCACCCCACCAGCCATGAATTCCCGTTTGCTCGGTCTTACCGCTGCCTGCCTCGCGGGCATCGCTTCACAGGCGCACGCTCAATCCGGTGACACTGCACAGCTCGGCACCGTAGTGGTCTCCGCGTCCAAGGTTCCGCGTCCCGCGGTCACCCTTTCGCAAGCGGTCACCGTGATTTCAGGCGCCGATCTACGGGCGCGCGGAGTGACGAGGGTGTCGGATGCCTTGCGCGAAGTTCCCGGCGCCGCTCTCGTCCAGAGCGGCTCGTACGGAGCTGTGACGTCGCTCTTCCTGCGCGGAGGTGAGAGTAGGTACACCAAGGTTCTGATCGACGGCGTGGCGGTCAACGCGCCCGGCGGATCGTTCGACTTCAGTCACCTGACAACGGATAACATCGATCGAATTGAAATCGTGCGCGGCCCCGCCAGCGTACTCTACGGCGCCGACGCCGTTACAGGCATCGTGCAGATTTTCACGCGACGCGCCGAGGCATCCAGAGCAGCGCTCGGACTTCGGGCCGGAACGTACCACTCGCTCGACCTGGATGGCGATCTGTCGGGTACTTCGGATCTCGGCGGCTTTACCGTCGCCGCCGCGCAGCACTCGAGCGACGGGATTCTGCCGTTCAACAACGAATATCTGAATGGCACCCTGAGCTCTTCGATCAGCCTCGCAAAGAGTGCAAGCGGCGACGCCGCGCTTTCGGCGCGATATACGTCCGCAGAATTCCATTACCCGACCGATTTCACCGGCGCGCCGGTCGATACCAACTCCTACCGTGTCCAGCACCGGCTGACAGTCGGCCTCAACGCGGGTCGCAACTTAAGCCCGAACATCCAGGCGAGACTGCTCGCGGGGAGCAACGACGTCATCGATCTCACCGAAGACATCGCAACACCCTTTGGGGCGTCGGCACCGCAGCACTCCGCGTTCAGATCGCGCGGATATCGCCGAAATCTGGAAGGTCGATTCGCCTTCTTCCTCCCGGCCAAGACGACCCTCACCCTCGGAGCTGCATTCGAAGGTGAAAGAGAGCACAGCTCGAACGGTGCCGGCGCTGTCGGCGTTCCCACGACG
>DASSNV010000284.1:0-19355 GCA_035701245.1 Gemmatimonadaceae bacterium
CCGCGCGTCGGACGCGACCATGCCATTGATGAAAAGCAGGCCCGACTCGATGTCCGCTACGAAGCGGTCGCGCTCGGCGTCGTCGCGAGTCCACGCTGAAGCGCCGAGTCCGAAGCTGGTGCCGTTGGCGATATGGATCGCATCGACGAGATCTTTCGCCTTGAAGACGGAGGCGACCGGACCGAACAGCTCGTCACGCGCCGCTGGCGCATCGGCCGGGATGTCGGCGAGAACGGTCGGAGCATAGTAGAAGCCAGCGCGATCGATTTTTTTTCCTCCGGTCAGGATGCGTGCGCCGGCGGCTACCGATTTCTGCACCTGCGCGTCGAGATCGTCGCGAATCGCACCTGTTGCCAGCGGGCCGAGCTCGGTGGCTTCGTCCATCGGATCACCGACCCGCACTTTGGCAACTCTATCGACGAATCGCTTCACGAAATCGTCGTAGATGGTTTGATGAACGATGAATCGCTTGGCGGCGATGCACGACTGGCCGTTGTTGATCATCCGCGCGGTCACCGCGGTAGAGAGAGCAGCCTCGAGATCAGCGCTGGGCATCACGATGAATGGATCGCTGCCGCCCAGCTCCACGACTGACTTCTTGAGATTGCGGCCGGCGTTACCGGCGACGGCTCGGCCGGCTCCTTCACTGCCGGTCAGAGTCACCGCGGCAACGCGCGGATCGGCGATGATTCCTTCTACTGCTTCGGTTCCGACGAGCAGTGTCTGGAATGCGTCAGGGGTGAAACCGGCGCGGCGCAACACGTCCTCGATTGCGAGCGCGCATTGCGGGACGTTCGACGCGTGCTTGAGGATGCCGACATTCCCCGCCATCAAAGCCGGCGCGGCAAAACGAAACACCTGCCAGAAGGGAAAATTCCACGGCATGATGGCGAGGACGACACCCAGTGGCTGGAACGCGACCCAGCTCTTTCCACCCTCCATCTCTACCGGCTGGTCGGAGAGAAATCGTTCGCCGTTCTCGGCGTAGTACCGGCAAGCCGTTGCGCACTTCTCTGCTTCGGCGACCGCTGCCTTGATCGGCTTGCCCATCTCGAGCGTCATCAGCTGGCCGAGCCGACGGCATTCTGTCTCGAGCAGCTCCGCCGCGTTGAGCAGCCATTGCGACCGATCCGCGAACGATGTACGCCGGTGCTTGACGAAGGCCGCGGCAGCGCGATCGAGCGTCTCGTTGATGCGACTCTGACGGTAGGGCTCGAAGGTCCTGAGTGTTTCTCCGGTGGCCGGATTGACTGTGGCGATGCTCATCGCGAGCCAAGGCTTCACTTACTGTGCCGCAGCTCGCTCTTTGGAATGCGCAGTTTGGGGTGTTCGGGATCGCTGAGATCCATTTGCTCCCACGGCACCTCGTACACCGAGTACATCCGCCCGCGCAGCGCTTTCCCGATTGGCCTGATGAGCGTCCACGCCGAGAGTCTGTCGATCAGCGCCGAAGTGCCGACGAGGTATCCCTCGACCAGGCAGGCCTTCTCCTTGTTGGTAACCCGGAATTCCTCGATGCGACCGACCTTTTCCCCATTCGTGTCGCAGACCTTTCGTCCGATGAGAAGCTCGGCGTTGATCTCGATCACTCTTCCTCCTCCTTGCCGCCGCCGGGAATGCGCTCGATGACATGCTTCGCAATCCAGATCTCCCAGTCCAGCGCGCCGGTCTCGCGTGCTTTGACGTCGAGTCTGACATCCTTGCCTACGGTTTCAACCCGCGACCACGGGATGCGCACCGGGTCGTCGCGTTTCGGCCCCCACATTTTTGCCAACCGCCTCGCGAGAGCGGCAACCCACGGGTGAATGCGCATCCACAGCGCATCGCCACCGACCAGGATGTGGGTGATCCGCGGCTGGCTCCGCTCTCCAGCGTGCATGATGAGCCCGCTGACGCGACCCATCTCGCAGTGTTCCCTGTCGGTCAACTTTTTGTCGAGAACATCGCGGACGAGCTTCACATCAGCCTCCGATGATCTCCAATGGAATCGATATGATCGCCAGCACGAACGAGATCAGGATCACGATTGCGACCACTGAGTTGCTCAACCAGCCGTTGCGGTGCTTGCCGAGGTAGATCGGGTCGTTCATGAGGAAGAGGAACGGCACGATTGCCAGCGGGAGAGTCGCCGACGTCAGAGCCATCGACATCACGGTCACCTTTATCGGATCAATGCCGAAGAGTAGAGGGATCGCCCCGAGCAGTATGATGATGGTGTAGGCGAAGGCAAATCTTGCGTCGCGGGACGGGTCGAGGTCTTCGCTCCAGCTCCAGCCCAGGCCCTGCGCAAAGAAGTACGCGATGGCCAGTGAGATCTCGAGCGCGGCTCCGAGGCAGGCGAACAGCATCGAGAAGGCGAACAGATAGAATCCCCAGTGGGTGAGCGCGGGCGTCATCAGCAGTGCCGCCTGCTCGAATTTCTCGACGTCGATCCCGCGCGGCTGGAGCGCGAGCGCGGCCGCAACGAGCACGGCCATCGACAAAAAACCACCGAAGGTCATGCCGAAGCCGGCGATGATTCTGTTCATCGGGATGTAGCTCTCGTCCCATTTGTCTTCGATTGCGCCCGAGGAATAGAAATACATGAGATATGGCGAGATGGATGCGCCCAGAATGCTCACCGCCATGAATCCATATTTCGCTTTCCCATCGCCGGGCATTGTCGGCAGGAGCCCGTGCGCGGCGCTGCCCCAGTCAGGGTGCATTTTCACCGCGGCAACCGCAAACGAGATCGTCACCAGGCCGAGGAGGGATGCGCCGTTCTCGATCAGGCCGAAGGTTCCTTTCCACATCAGCAGCCACACCGCGATGGATACGGGGATGGCCCACCAGCGAAAGCCGATACCGCTCAGGATCTGAAGCGACAGACCAATGCCGCCGAGCTCGGCGACGAGCACCAGAAAGGCCACTGCGACGATTCCAAGCATGACGATCGAGAAGAACGGAAATCCGAATCGTTCGCGGGTGGCATCGACGATGGTGTGCTTGCTCACCGCCGACAGGCGTCCCGACATCTCGACGAGGAAGATCAGGCAGATGGTCCCGAGCAGAATCGCCCACAGAAGCTTGTAACCGTAGTTCGCGCCGGCCTGTGCCGCCGTGACTACCGATCCGATCTCCAGAAATCCGCCTACGCTGGTGATGATGCCGAGTGCGAGCTGCAGAATCTTTTTCACTGCTTCGACTCCGCGCTGTCGGCGAACTGCTTGACCAGAACTTCGTCGGAGATCAGAGAATCCAGCTGTTGCCGGAACCCGGGCGAGTTTTTGGCGGTCACGAGCGCCGCCATCTGGGCGATGTGGCCGCGACTGCGGGTCAGGAGATTGTCGAGGGAAGCGGTATCGACGCCCGGTACCGGTGCTTTCAGAAGCTTGGTGCCGAGCTGAAGGAGCGTCTGCTGGCAGAGCTCCAGGATCTCACGGGTGTATTTGTCGGGCGTAGTGTGTCGGAGCCAGGCGTCGCCGGCCATTCGCGCCGTCGCCACCCACGACAGCGCAGAGTCCATCTGCTCGGCGGGCGTCGGCGGCTTGCACGCAAAAAGAATGACCAACGGAGCGACGAGGAGCCGTTTCGGAGGCATGTGATTTACATTGTCTGCCTATGACAAAAAGCCATCTGTCCGGACTCGTCCTTACACTTTTCGTGCTCAGCGGTTTGGACACTGCCTGTGGTCAATCGCAAGTGAGCACCGCGCAAAATCTTACGCAGCCACCGCCGGTGCAGCGCGAATTCAGGGGAGTGTGGATCGCGACGGTTGGAAACATCGACTGGCCGTCGGAGCGCGGACTCTCGACGCAGGAGCAGAAGGACGAGCTGATTGGCATCCTTGATCGCGCCGCGGCGCTGCATCTCAACGCGGTGATTTTCCAGGTCCGACCGGCAGCGGATGCGCTCTATGCATCGCCGTACGAGCCGTGGTCCGAGTATCTGACAGGGCAGATGGGAAAGGCGCCAAGCCCATGGTACGATCCGCTGGAGTTCGCTGTAAACGAGGCGCATCGTCGCGGTCTGGAGCTGCACGCGTGGTTCAATCCATACCGCGCGCGGCATCCATCAGCACGGTCGCGGCCTTCCGCAAACCACATCAGCGTCACCAATCCGGAGCTGGTGAAGCGATACGGCGACATGCTGTGGATGGATCCCGGCGAGCCCGAAGTGAGAGAGCGCACGCTGCAGGTCATCCTCGACGTCGTGCGAAGATATGACATCGATGGAGTTCACATCGATGACTACTTCTATCCGTACAAGGAGAAGGACCGGCGTGGGCGGGTGATGGATTTCCCCGACGCTACGAGCTGGCGGAAGTACGTCCGCTCGGGTGGAAAGCTGTCGCGCGACGACTGGCGCAGAGCGAACGTCGACAGTCTGATCCACTCGGTCTATTTACGCATCAAGGCCGAGAAGCCGTGGGTCAAGTTCGGCATCAGTCCGTTCGGGGTATGGCGGCCGGGATATCCACCCATCACCGCGGGCAAGTTCGATTCGTACGCGGAGCTTTATGGCGATTCCAGAAAATGGGTGCTCAACGGCTGGGGAGACTACTTCACGCCGCAGCTCTACTGGCCGATCGACCGCCCCGATCTGAGCTACCCGGTACTGCTGCAGTGGTGGGTCGAGCAGAACGCGAAGGGGCGCAACATCTGGCCGGGGAATTATCTCGACAAAGTCGACGGCTCGTCGACGGGATGGCCGGCGCAGGAGATCCTCGATCAGATCGCTGCGACCAGAGCGCAGCATGGCGCGACGGGGAACGTTTTCTTCAGCATGCGATCGTTCATGTTCGGCCACGAGAATCTCCCCGAGAAGCTCGTCGCCGGTCCGTACGCGAGTGAAGCATTGGTCCCGGCATCGCCGTGGCTGGACAGCATTCCGCCCGCCACTCCGATCGTACGCGTCGGACGCGATGCCGCAACGGGCGCGGTGAGCCTCTCGCTTCAGCCGCAGGGTTCGGAGCCGCCGTGGCTTTGGTTGGTGCGGACGCGGGTGGGATCGGACTGGACCACCGACGTCGTGCCGGGTCTGCAGCGATTCTACACGCTGCAAAAAACCGCCAGCGGCGTCACGGCGGACGAGCTGGCGGTTTCGGCGATCGACCGCACCGGCAACGAGAGCGCGCCGGCGCTGGTAGGTCTCGCAGCTACTTCACAGTGATTTCCTGCATCATGCCGTGCGCGAAGTGCGGCTTGCCGTCTTTTGCGTCGGGCACGAAGCAGAGCAAGAGGTAGTTGCCGGGGGCGAAATCGGCGGTGAAATACTCGGAAATTCCGGGAGTCATGCCCGCGATTCCGCCGAGTGCTTTGCCCGGCGGCGGGCCTTCCATCTTCCCCATCCACTTCATGAAATCCGCGGGGGTAACGCCGGGCGCGAGCTGAACCAGCTCGACCTCGTGGACCTGGGGTCCCGCGTTATGGACTTCGATGGTGCGAGTGCCCGCCGTGATCGGTGAGGACAGCTTGAAGTTGTAATCCAACAAGTCGAGCCTGGTGTCCGCTTTCACCCTTGTCGCAGTGGGTCCCTTCGCCGGCTCGACCTTGAGTGCGCGCACCATACCCTTGGTGAAATGCGGCGGGCCATCGATGTCGACGAAGCAGACCAGGGCATAGTTGCCCGGCTCGAGATTGATCGTGGCGTTTGCTTCGACTCCGGGCACCGGCGCGTTCGGACCACCGAGCTCAGTTATCCACGCCGGCGGTGGGCCGGGGTTGGCAAGGGCAGCGCGCAGATCATCGATAGTCTTCCCGTCATTCAGCTTGAGCACCGACATGTGATGCAGCGCGGGCCCCTTGTTCAGGAACTTGAACTCGGTAAGTCCCGCGGGAATTACGTCGGGAGCCTCGAACTTGAAATCCTCACCGATGACATGAACGACATTGGCGGCGGTCGGTGCGGAGGCCGCGCTGGTCGTCGTGGAGTGCGAGCTGGCGTAAGTACGGGCTGAGAATGCTACAACTACTACAACCGCGATAAGACCGATTACGGTCGTCGCTTTCGACATGAAACCAAATCCTCCGATGACAGTTCTTGATTTGAAGCGGACACATCTTGCCGGTCTATATCCGCGCTGTCAACAGAGAATTCCGCGCTTCTCCAGGAGCAGGGACTTCACCTTGAGTGCATCCCCTGTAGCTGCGCCGAGCGCGGTGTTATCGAAGATGCACCACGTTCGCGCACCTGACACTGCGCTGTCTTCAAGTCTCCTACCCACCTGTTCGAGCAGTTCGGGCGAATACGCCGAGTAGTAGACGCGGGGCGATCCGTGCAGCCGGTAGTAAACGATGTCCGGGCATCCACCCGGCTCCGCGCCGGCAGGAACGCGCGCAGGGTCGGCTGCCACGCGCGCGACTTTGTACTCACGCAGGATCGAATCAGCCTCCGCTCCAAACCATGTCTCATGCCGCGGCTCGAAGACGACGTCGCCCTGAAAGCGTTCCCTAAGCTGCGCGAAGAAATCGCCCGCCAGTTGTGAATCGAACGCGAAGCTCGGTGGCAGCTGGACCAATATCGGGCCTCTCTTCGCACCCAGTCCGGAGGTCTCGTCGAGAAATCGGTCGAGATTGCCTGTCGCTCCGACCAGCCGCGCGGCGTGGGTGATCGCCTTGGGAAGCTTTACGGCAAACCGGAAGGAATCGGGAACCGAAGCCGCCCAGCGCTCGTAGGTCGAAAAGCGGTGCGGTCGGTAGAAGCAGGAATTGATCTCTACCGCATTGAATAGAGATGCGTAGCGCTGGAGATGCGTCCCCTCGGCGGCGAAGCGATCCGCGTGTTCCCGCCGAATGTTCCACCCGGCGACGCCCAGAAAGACGGGCGCAGAAGACAGTTGTGGAATATCGCTGTGCAGCATCCTAGCTTGTGGCTGAGAGTATGAATCGAGGATTGAAGAGCTACGCACCCGGCGCGCCAACCTGCGCGCTGGCTGTCGTGGCGATCGTGCTGACGGGGTGCGCGCACAGCTCCAGCGCGCTTCATGCCCGGCGCCACATCGGCTATTGGGAGGCTCTCGCCGAGCTTCATCCGGTCGACGCGGTCGCCAGCGCGCGCACCGAATCAGAAAAGGAATTTGCCGAAGCCCTCGGCAATCTGATGAACGGCGAGATGGAAAAGGCGGAAGAGCGGTTTGGAAAACTTCGGTCCGCCGCCACCGACACCATCATCAAGACCGGATCGCGGGTGATCTACACCGCGACTCTCCAGTACCAGGAGAAATGGGCCGATCTCGCCGCGCTGAAAAGCGAGCCGACTCCCGTCTATATCGATCGGTCCGACCGCGCGAACATCGAGCTGTGGGCCGACGCGTTCAAGAACCTGCCGCCGAAAACTTTCACTTTTCGCTCGCCGGTCACTCGACTGACGATGTCGATGTCGGCGGTGGGAACACCGCTGGTGCCAGTCACAATCGCGGGCAAGGAATACAACTTCTGGCTGGACACCGGCTCGAGCCTGACGATGCTGGCGTCGGACGTTGCGCGCGACCTCGGCATCCAGCCGCTGGTCGCCGACACCCTCGAGATCGTCACCAGCACCGGCCGCGTGAAAGCGAGCCCGGCGGTGGTGCCGCGGCTGCAAATCGGCCAGCTGGTGGTGCAGAACGCGCCAACGATGATCGTCGATCAGACGATGATGCAAATGCGCGAGCCGCGGCCGATCGATCGCGCCGCGCCGGTGAAGATCGACGGCATTATCGGCTTCGACATCATCAGGCAGCTGGACCTGGAGATGGATTACGGTGAAGCGACGATCCGGCTCCGCAACCCGACGACGGCGCGTCACGGCGTCGAGCGAAACATGTTCTGGGTCGGCCTGCCGGTGGTAAAGCTGACGAGCACCGACGGCATCCCGCTTCATTTCGGGCTCGATACCGGCGCACAGGTGACCTTCGTTACGGAGACACTGCTCGACAAGCTGCAGCTCTCGCCCGCGCGGACCGAGAGCCGGCGGGTTGGCGGACTGGGCGGCGAGATCTCCTTGCGCGCTCCGGTGCTGCCGGACCTGAAAGTTCTGGTCGGAAATTTTCCAATCCTTTTCCGGGGCGCGGTCGTGCGCGCTCCAGTTTATCAGGTCCTCGCGTCGCTCGACGGCGTGCTTGGTGGCGACGTCTGGAACAGCGGTATCGTGCGCATCGACATGACCAACGGGATTTTCGCGGTGCGGAGGGCTCGCTCGCCGTTCTAATTGGTTAGCTTGGTGCCTAACATGGCTGCGCGAGACTCTCTGATCGTCGAAGCGGTGGTGACCCCGCGCTTCGACATTTTTTATGCGTTATACACCCTGACCGCCGACACCAGCTCACCACTTGGCGAATGGAAGGAAGCGGCGCGTCGAAGGGTGTCGCGCGATCTGGATCGCATCGGCCAACGGCTGGCGCCGCTGCCGATTTTCTGGCCGCTGCTGGCGGATGCTTTGCAGCGGGTGCCGGGCGAAATCTCGTTCGATGAAATCGTCAAATTCCTGGAGCGGATTCCACCGCCCGATCTGCAGCGCGACGTGCTGTCGGGGATCTTCCACGACGCCGCGACCGTCGAGACGCTGGTTTCGGCGCGTCGCAGCCTGAAGCAGGTACTGGGCGATGAAGATCTGCACGGCGCGCAGCTGGCAGGGCATTTCGGCCTGCGACCGTACAGCGCGGAGTCCGCAGCGATCAAGGCGATCGCGTATCTGTTGAACGAGCCAGAACGGTATCGAAGCGATCTCGTGTCGGCGCTCCGAGTCTTCTGGGAAAATGGCTTCGGTGAGGAGTGGACGTCGATCGAGCCGCAGCTGCGCGCCGAGGTGGTGTCGATCCGGAAGGCGGGCGGAGAATCGAAGCCGGAAGCAGTGTTGGGTGAGCTCGATCTTCCGGTCTCGTTCGACGATGGCGCTCGGGAGATAAGGCCCCGAGCCGGCTCACCGATCCGCTACAGCCGGATCGATCGCTGCTACGTCGTGCCGTCGGCGTTCAATTCGCGCAAATGGTGGGCGAAGTACGAGACGAAGAACGGAAATTTTGCGGTGTACCTTCCGGCCTTCGTGCGCGTGCGCATCGCGAATCGGGTCGATCGGGAAAAGCGGAAGACGGATGCCCGACCAGCTCCCGCGGTGCGGGTCGACGCTGAATCCGTCTTTCGCGCGCTCGGCGACACCACGCGGTATGCGATTGCGTCGATTCTCGCGCGCAAACCCACGACATCCGCGGAGCTGGCGCGCAGCCTCAAGGTATCGAAGCCGACCATCACGCATCACGTCCAGACCCTGCGGGCGGCGGGACTTCTTTCGGAGGAGTCAGCCGGCGGATCGACGGTGTTGACGCTGCGGCAGGATGCTTTGGCGGCGTTGTCGGCGGCTGCCGTGAGCCAGCTTTTCGATTCGACGGCGGATCTGGCCCTTTCGACGACCCGGAAGCGCCGGACCAGTTAGCCGCGGCCTAGAGGGGTCAACCCGCCGCCAGCCTCAACCCAAAAACAGGCGACGGCCCTCAAAAAAATCTAAAATCGGTGAAAAAACCCAGAATCTTTTAAACCCTTTTCCCGTAGGGTGAGTCTAAGAAGCAGAGACCGGAACGAACTCCGGCTGCAGGGATGGAGCTACTGGTTGAGCTTGTAGGACGGGTGGGCCACCAGTAGCCGGCCCCGTACCCCTAAAAAGGTACGGGGTTTTTCTTTTCTGTCTCACTGATTCGCGGGCTCCGGATATCCGGTGTCCATGATCGCGAGCCAGCGACCGCCATCGCGTCGCCACATCGTGACGTACCGGCCGCGACCGAGCTCCTTGCCTGCATCCGCGGCGCGTCTGCTCATCACCCAGTAGCGGCCAATCGTCGAGCCGATTTTTCCACCGCTATACACGTACGCTTCGGTGGGCTCCCAATTGAGAGTGCTGGTGGTGTCGGAGATATTGGGCATGTCGAACTGCCTGATCGCTTCGTGACCGCGCACCATGTTGCCGCGGTACCGAATGCGAATCGCATCGGGGGCGTAGAAGGACATCCATCCGTCGATGCCGCGCGCGTGGGTCGCGATTGCAAAGTCCCGGTCCGCCTGGATCAGTGATGCTTCGGTCGCTGTGCCCACGCTGCCGCCACCGCCGGTATTGGCCGTCGCGCAAGCGACGGTGAGCGCAACCATCACCGCGCCGCTGACTACTCTGTGCATAAAGCCTCCGTGTTCGGGTATGGTGACTTCTTCCGGGCCGCAACCTACCGCCACTTTCACGCTCCGAATGTCAACGCTAGGTTTGCGGTTCGTCAAATAACTGACATCACTGTGATGGAGTGAACATGGCTGATGCCTTCGCGCCGAATCTGCTGGCTGGCAAGCACGCTCTCATCACGGGCGGCGGCAGCGGGATCAATCTGGCCATCGCGAGGCGCTATGCGGCGAGCGGCGCCGCGGTTTCGTTGATTGGACGCACCAAGGAAAAACTCGATGCCGCGGGCAACGAGATCCGTAAAGCCGGCGGTAAGGCGGCGGGCTATCCGTGTGATGTGCGCGATTATGACGCGCTTGGCGCGGCGATCAAGGCCGCACGCACCGCGAGCGGAGAGATCGATCTCGTGGTTTGCGGCGCGGCAGGAAATTTTCCCGCCCCCGCGCTCGGCATGTCGGCCAACGGGTTCAAGGCCGTGATCGACATCGATCTCCTCGGCACCTTCAACACCTGTCGCGCGGTATTCGAGCACCTCAAGCGCCCCGGCGCGTCGATCATCAACATCTCTGCCATGCAGGCTTTCACGCCGACGCCGATGCAGTCGCACGTCTGCGCGGCGAAGGCTGGTGTCGAGATGCTGACGAAGTGTCTGGCGATCGAGTGGGGCGTGGAAGGAGTGCGCGTCAACGCCATCGCGCCGGGCGCTGTCGACGATACCGAGGGGATGCGACGCCTGGCGCCGACGCCGGAGATTCGCCAGCAGCTGACTCGCGCGATTCCACTGAAGCGATTCGCGACGAAGGACGAGATCGCCGATCTGGCTTTGTTCCTTTCGAGTGAGGCCGCGCGCTTCATCACCGGCGCGGTCGTCGTCTGCGACGGCGGCCAATCGATCGCCGGGCTTGGTATGGCGATGATGGCGGCAATGCAGCCACGCGCGTGACCGGCATCCGACGGTTGGCAGTTTTCTGCGGCTCGAATACCGGCGCGCGTCCGGAATACGAGGAAGGAGCGCGGTCGCTGGGCCGGCTGCTGGCCGCCCGAAAAATCGGCGTTGTTTACGGCGGATCGAGTGTCGGTCTAATGCAGGCGCTGGCCGAGACGATGGTCGAGGAGGATGGCGAGATCATCGGCGTGATACCGAAGATGCTTGTCGAGCGCGAAGTGGCGAATACAGCGCTCGACGATCTGCGTATCGTCGGCTCGATGCACGAGAGAAAGGCAATGATGGCAGAATTGGCGGACGGCTTCGTAGCACTCCCGGGCGGAATCGGCACGCTGGAAGAGTTCTTCGAGATCTGGACCTGGGCGCAGCTGGGCGTGCACGAGAAACCGTGCGGGCTTCTGAATCTTGGCGGCTACTACGATCCGTTGCTCGCGTTCCTGGACGGAGCAGTCGAAGAGCGATTCGTGCGCCAGGTCCATCGCGACATGGTCATCGTAGAGAGCGATCCAAAGACTCTGCTCGAAAGGTTTAGCGCGTATGATCCGCCGCGGGTGGTGAAATGGCTAAACGCAGGAACTATCTAGTTCCAGCTCATCTCGTCGATCGAACGTGGCCAATCTTCCCTGAGCAGTCGCGAAAGGGCGCGATCGGCAAGCAGGCGGCCATCCGTCTGGCATCGCGGGCAATAGTTTGTCTCGTTGTCAGCGTAGCGAATGCGCTGCACGGGCGTCCCGCAGACCGGACACGGCTTGCCAAATTTTCCGTGCACAGCCATCTCGTCGCGAAACGCCGTCACACCTGTCGGGAACTCCCCCTTCGCTTCCTGGCGCAGACGTTCTGTCCACTCGATAAGGATCTCGCGGGTAGCGTCGAACAACCTTGAGATCTCGTCGTCGGTGAGCTTGTTGGTGTGCTTGATGGGCGACAGCCGGGCGCGGTGGAGAATCTCGTCGGAGTACGCGTTGCCGACTCCGCTGAAAAGGCGCGGATCTGTAAGTGAGCGTTTGAGGGTGTGATTCTCGCGCCGGAGGCGCTCCGCGAACTCGTCGCGCGTTGCGTCGAGAACCTCGAGGCCGCCGCGCTCGAACTGCTGTAACCCTTCCTCGCCCCGCACGAGCCACAGCGACGCGCGCCTTTTCGTTCCGGCTTCGGTGAGTATCAGCGTCCCATTCGAGAAGTCAAACGCGGCGAGTCCGATCTTGCCCGGGACTTTCGTGCCGGCCGGAACCCACCGCAGCCGGCCGGCGATCATCAGGTGGATGACGAGAAAAAGATCTTCGTCGAGCTCGACGACGATGCGCTTGCCCATCCTGCGAATCCCGACGACGCGTTTTCCGTCGGCGGCGCTGAGCGGCGGATCTACCGAGCGAAGCAGGAACGGTTTCGGAATCCGAATCCGTTCCAGGGTCTGGCCGACGATCCGCGCCCCCAGCGCCTCGATGTAGACGGTGATGTCCGGTAGCTCTGGCATGGCACGGCGTCGTCAGCGACGACGGTCACCCATCGCCGCGAGCAGGTAGCTCAGGTTTGCGGTGCCGTCCATGATCGGCTCGTTGGTCGAGTAATCGCCGACGTCGTCGTGATAGACGATGAAGCCGGTGTTGAACGGCGCGTATTCATCGGCGTCGTGGAGGCTGATGCCACGCAGATTCCTGTAAATCGACGTGTATACCGGACCGTCGAGCATCGCACCCGTCAGCTCGACCTTCAGCTGATCGGCGACCACGGAGTGGGGAGTGCGCGCGAATATCCCGTCGTGCGGAAGCCCGATGACCATCGACACGCCCCATGGATTCGTCCCGAACAGCCAATCCAGCGCCGCCTGCTCGTACTCGCGGAACTGGTTGTCGCCCGTCATCCGGCGGTACAGATACGCCTGGGTGGCAAACGATGCCATGAGATTGTTGGAGCACCAGATGAATGGAATTCCGATGCGAAAGCCATTGTCGGCGCGACTGACCACCGCTGCGAGTCCGCGCTTGTAATAGTCGGCGACGATCTTCCGGTCGCTTGCGCTCGCATTGCGCCAGATCTCGTAGTGACCGTTGTTGTGCCACGGAAACCACTCGTAGTGTTTGGCGGTGTCGGCGCCCATCCACGGGGTGACCGGCTCGCGCGACGCGTACTCGAGGGCATCCTTCAGATACGCACGATCGCTGGTGAGAGCGTAGAGCTCCGCCGCGGCGAGCTCCATGTCGTCGACCCAGTTGTCTTCCTCGTAATAGTAAGGCGCGGTACCGGGCGCGCCCTGGCAGACGCCCGGATATTTCTTTCCGATCGCATACGCCGCGAACGCCTTGTGTCGAAGCTTGCTCGCGAAAACCGGGTCGCTCTTCTTGTAGATCATCGCCGCCAGTGCGAACGCCGACGCGTACTTGCCGGCCGTCGATGCCTTGCCGTCCGACCTGTTCCTGTACTTGAACAGTCCCTGCGGCTTTCCGGTGCACGGGTAGATGGGGCGCTCCTTTCCTTTGCCCCACCCGTAATCGGCGGAGTCGCTGGGCGGGATATCCCAGTAAGTGTGGTCGCGGTCGTCGCCGAGCTGGTTGTACATCTCCGAATCGTTGGGGAACATTCTCACCAGCCACTCCAGACCGTGGCGCGTTTCGTCGAGGATGTCGGGGGTCCCGTTCGAGCCGGGCAGCCCGCGCGAATCGAATTTGTCGGCGAAGGACGCCGGGTGATCCCGGTACGCCATCAGCATCACGTACGTCGCGTTGGTCGACGTCATCACGTATTGCAGATAGTCCGACGCATCTGCCCAGCCGCCGGTGACGGGGATGAACTGCCCCTCACGCACCGGATCGTCGACCACGATTCCATCGTGGGTGTGGACGACGGTCTTGAAGAGCGGGTTGTAACCGGAGCGCTGCTCTCTCATGTAGTAGAGCAGCGTATCAGCGGCGCCGGCGTACGCGTCGGCGCGAATCCGGACAGCCGGCGATGTCACGCCCGCCGCTGCGATCCGATACTCACCAGGCGTCTTCAGTGTAGAGAAGTCGAGCCGATAGTTGGCAACGCACGGCCCAAAAGGTTTGGCTGCAGTTGCGGATCGCTGCAGCACCCGTCGGCCACCGGCATCCTCCACCGTGAAATCATGAACCTCAAGCGGCGTCACCGAGCACAGCACCGCGACCTTGGGCGCGTCGGGCAGATAGCCCAGCTGGTTGATACGGATCGCCGGTGCGGGAGCCGCCGCGGCGGCGACCTGCGCGAAAATCAGAACTCCTAAGGTTGTCATTTCATCTGGCTCACGGAAAAGAATCCAACACCCTACGTTTCCCGAACGGGTCGATGTCGAAGGCAACTGCCCTACCTTTGCCGGCCACCGCGCCACGCACTGTCGCCAACGCGTCGTAATATTCCAGATACCTGAACGACGAAATCGCCCCTCCCACGAACTCATACTTCGTGACAGCGGCGCGCCACTGCGCCATCTCATCGGCGACGCCGACATACACATAAGGCTGGAACGATTCGGCGTCTTCCCAGTTGTCGGCGTAGTAAACGCCGCGCACTCCGCGGTGCGCCGGGTGGGCCGTAACGACCCCTTCCAATGAAGCAAGCAACACCGCGTCCTGAACGATCAGGCTCGTATTGGTGTGGTCCTTGTGAATGCTGTGGGGCCAGTGGGTAATGATGTACGCTGGCTTCACCGTGCGAATCACGTCGGCGACGTAGCGACGAACCGCCTCGTCGTTCGGAATCTCGCCGTCCTTGTAGGGAGCGAAAATGGCTTCCGCGCCGATCACCGAATCGGCGGCCAACGCTTCCCGCCTCTTCTGCGCGCCGTAGGCCTCAGGCGAAAGCCGCGGATTTCCACCCTCGCCGAGGGTCATGTGGAGGATGACGACGCGGTCGCCGAGCTTATGCTGCTTGATGAGTACTGCGCCCGCAGTCAGCTCCATATCGCCGGCGTGTGCGCCCACGGCGAGAATGGTGCGCTGCGGGACTGCTTTGCTCGCCGCTTGCGCCATTGCGCGCGGAGCTCCAGATGCGATCGTCGCGCAAAGCACTGCCCACAAGAGTGAACGTGTCATCGGCTCAAATGTCGCGCGCGGTAAGAGCTCGCGCAAAATACTCCGTGGCAGCCGCGAGGTCGGCGCTGCGGAAATAGTCACCACCCAGCGTTGAAGCGCCGTCCAGAGCGAGCGGGCAGAGTTGATCAGCCAGCTCCCGGATCTGCGCATCGGCCATCGCCAGCCGGCCGGCGCGCTCGAGCAGCTCCGCGTTCGGCGCGCCGAGCAGCTCCGCCGCGCGCCTCGCGTGGGGCTCGGAGTACACCAGGCCCGCCACGAATACCACCGGCGCCGCAATCGACCCGATCTCGATGGTATCGGCAGAGCGCAGCTCGAAAAATTCCTTCGGCCGAACCTCGGGAAAGAGCGTCGAAAGGTGAAACAGCCAGTCGTCGCGGGTGATTCGCGGATCGCCAAGCCGATCGCGAAACGAGCCATACGCGCCCGGTGAGTCGCTGCGCATGTACCCGGCGTCGAGCGCGAATTCCACGTACCGTCGCGCCGGATCCACCGCTTCATAAATAATTCCGGTGCGCGATGGGTCGAGGGTGCGCCACAGATACGAGCGGTAGCTCGCCCATTCGGTGCGCCGCGACGCGTACTGCCTCGAGTTCGCGAACAGCGCGATCACGATCGGCGCGAGCGCATTGAGCAATCGCCACCGCTTTTCCGGGTGTTCCCCACGCTCGACGTTGATCTGCAGCGCCGCCGTCTGGCGCATCATCCTCACTCCCGACGGCCCGATCGACTCAAAGTAGCGCGTCATCCCCGCATATCGCTCCCGATGCAGCTGCAGCGGCACGACGTCGATGTCGTTGTACGGATCCACTCCACGCGTGACGAGCTCGACTCCTTCATCGCCCATCGCCTCGCTCAGTGCCTCGACAATAGCCTCGGTTTGGGCGATGGCCTGGGCGGCCATCGCAAACGGCGCGGTGCTGATCTCGATCTGGCCGCCCGGCTCGAACGAGATTACCGCGCCGGTACCCGTCCGCCACGACGACGGATCGTCGCCATTGCGCTGTTCGTTCCAGCCCGAGCGTCGACCGAGCTCCATCATGATACTCCCGGTCGACGGGTCGCTGTCGAGCGCCGGCAACGCCGGACGTCGGGTCGAGCGCGTGATCGGAATGAGCTCCAGCTCGAGCCCGATTGCGCGTGGCGTCGCCGATTGCGACGGCGCAAACAGTCGCTGCCGGATGTCGTCCAGCAGCATCGCCTCAGTGAGGCTCACCCGTCCGCGTCAGGTGACGGCGTGGGCGAGGGCGAGGACGAACGCTCCGTCGCTCGCGGGCATCCATTTCTCGATCTCGAGCCTCGCTGCGGTGAGAATGTCCTCCAGCATCGGCCGATCATACTTGTAGCTCAGCTCGGTGCGAATGCTCTCGCCTTCCTCGAACGAGATCTCGCCGATCTCCGGAATCACGACCTTGTGCGGTTTCCGCGCTATCAAATGCATCTCCACCCGGTGATTCTCGCTACTATAGAATGCGCGGTGGTCGTACTCAGCGAGTGGGAAATCCGCGTTGAGCTCGCGGTTGAGGCGCTCCAGAACATTGAGGTTGAAGGCGGCGGTCACCCCTCGCGAGTCGTTGTACGCGCTGTTGATGATCGCCGCATCCTTGATCAGATCGGCGCCGAGCAGAAAACGATCGCCCACACCCATCTGTCCGGCGATGTGTGACAGCACATTGACTGCCTGCTGCCGCGGAAAATTCCCGATGGTGCTGCCGAGGAACGCGAACAGCGTCGGGGGCACGACTGCCGGAAGACTGAAACGCTCGGTGATGTCGGAGACCACCGGCTTGATCTCCACGTCCGGATAGTCGGCGCGCAGCTGCAACGCCGTTGCTTCCAGAAAATCTCTGCTGACATCCACCGGCAGATAACACTCCGCGCAGCCATTGGCGCGCATCTCGTCGAGAATGATGCGGGTCTTGCTGGCGCTGCCGGCGCCGAGCTCGACCAGCGAGCACGGACGTGCAGCGCGGATGATCTCACCAATGCGCTGCTCCAGAAGCATGCGCTCGGCGCGCGTCAGGTAATACTCGGGGAGCTGAGTGATCTCCTCGAACAGCTCCGACCCGCGCTCGTCGTAGAAGTACTTCGACGACAGCTCCTTCGGTTGTTTTTTGAGCCCGAGACGGACATCCCGGACCATCTGCTGGCGCGACCTGCGCACCGTGTACGGCGGAGTGCTGCCGGCGACGTCAGGGTGATGGCCGCTTTTCATGCGTCGCGGGCGCAGCGGAACCCACTGAAGATCTGTCGACGGATCGGATAGTCCCAGTTGCGAAACGTGTTGCGGATGGCACCGGGACGCGTGGCCCATGAACCCCCGCGTAGCACCTTGTAGTCGGTGCCGAAGAATTCCTCGGAGTATTCCTTGTACGGGAAGCTCTCGAATCCCGGATAGCCGCCGAAGTCACTCGACGTCCATTCCCACACGTCGCCGATCATTCCGCAGCAGCCGATTGGCGACATGTTTCGGTCGAAGGTGCCGATCGGAGCGGTGTCGAACGCCAGCTGGTCCATGTTTGCGCGGCCGGGCTCGGCTGAATCGCCCCACGGAAATGACGTCGCGGCACGAGCTGACGGATTCCAGCTCGCGGCGGCCTCCCACTCGTGCTCGGTCGGCAACCGTTTGCCGTCCCACTTCGCGAAAGCCTCGGCCTCGTAGTAGCAAACGTGGATCACAGGGCGCGCCGGGTCCACCTGTCGCACGGTGTCCATCGAGCGGGTGATCCACTCATCCCCGTCGCGGTCCCAGTACTTCGGCGCACACGCTCTTGATTCGGCGAGCCATCGGCGTCCGGCGTCCGACCAAAGCTCCTGTCGCTCGTACCCGTCGTCGGCGACGAACTCGATGTAGCGCGCGTTGCTGACGGGATCGCGATCGATCTCAAATGGCGCCAGTTCGACCTCGTGCCGTGGCCGCTCATTGTCGTACGCGCTCGCTCGATCGTCGGTGCCGATGGAGACGCGGCCGCCTTCGAACGGAGCCATCGTAACCGGTCGGGACTCCCGCGGGGCGAAGGTCGTTGCGCGCGGCGCGCGATACGCTTCGCCCTTCTTGAGCTGCAGTGTCTGGAGAATCGTCTCGTTGTGCTGATACTCGTGCTGCAGGACCATGCGGTAAACGTAGGCACCGGCGAGAAGAGGACTGCCGTTGTCGAAGCTGACTTTGTCGAGTCTGTCCAGGACCCGCAACCGTATCTCGTGCAATCGCTCGGTCATCTCTGCCAGTGTTGGTAACGCCAGTGACGCACGAGTGGCGCGCGGGTGCTCAAACGGGTTGTACAGTCCGGGCATCTCCGAGAACTCGATTGGGCCATCGAGGTTCCGGGTTAGCCACAGCTCCTCGAAGTGGGCGATGTGGCCGACGTCCCAGATTATCGGACTCATGAGTGGATCGTGCTGGCGATGCAGATCTTCGTCGGAGAGCTTCGAGACGAGCAGCAACGTGCGCTCGCGGGCCTCGGTGAGGAGGTCCGCGATCTCCTGCTTCGAGGCGGGAGCAGAGCCGGCGGCTGACGTTGTGAGGTGGGATGCGGTCATGGGCGGGTCCGACTGAGCAATGATACTGCCAGACCGTGAACTTGCCAGTCGCGGCGGCCTTAACGGCGAATCGGGGACCTGTTACACTACGTTCTTTTTCGGGAACCACGAATGCCAGAACGAAGGATCGCGCTCGTCACGGGCGGCAATCGCGGCATCGGACTCGAGGCCTGCCGGCAGCTCGCGCAGCTCGACATTCGCGTCATACTCGGCGCGCGCGATCCGGCGAAAGGACAGGCCGCAGCGGGGGAGCTCAGAACAGCGGGCCTCAACGTCGACGCGCGCCACCTCGACGTCGCCAGCGTACAAAGCATTCGCGAATGCATGAACTGGCTGCGTAACGAGGTCGGGCGTATCGACATTCTCGTCAACAACGCCGCCATCATGCCGGAGGATGCCGACGACGACCTCGAGGAGCTGGAGATCATTCGAGAGACCATGCAGACGAACGTGTATGGAGCATTGCTGCTGTCTCGGATGGCGATTCCGATCATGAAGAGCCGTCGGTACGGGCGAATCGTGAATCTTTCCAGCAGCATGGCCGTGTTGAGCGAGATGGGCGCGGGCTACATCGCGTACCGACTCTCCAAGACGGGAGTGAACGTAATAACCCGGGTTGTGGCCGCGGAAACCGAGGGCATGGGGATTCTGGTGAACTCCCTTGATCCCGGCTGGGTACAGACTTCGATGGGGGGATCGCGCGCACCACGGAG
>DASSNV010000285.1:0-13664 GCA_035701245.1 Gemmatimonadaceae bacterium
GCCATCGCGATGATGGTCAGGCTCGAGGTGTTCGATGCGAAGATCGCCTCGTTGCCGGCGATTTTGTCGAGCTCGGACCAGAGACCGTTCTTGACGGCGAGGTCTTCGACCACCGCTTCGATGAAGATGTCCGAGTCCGCCAGATCGGCGAGCTTCGTCGCGAAGCGAAGATTCCCGAGGGTCCTGTCACGCTCGTCAACGGTGACTTTGCCGCGCTCGATGCCTTTGGCAAGAGTCTTCTCGATCGACTGCCGTGACTTCGCGCAAAGTTCTTCGGACATCTCGCGCACGACGGTCGGCAATCCGGCGGCCGCGCAAACCTGCGCGATGCCGCTGCCCATCAGACCGCCACCGATCACCCCTACTTTTTTGATTGTTGCCATCGAGCCTGCGACCCCGAGCGAAATCGCTCTTAATCTATCGTCCGGTGATGCGACCTCGCGAAGAGATGCCTCCCAGCAGACCGGGGCGATCGAAGTCGCCGTGCTCGAGGCGGTCGAGGATTTGCTCGAGAGCGAGCTGGACGCTGCTCAGCACGCCTCGATGTGATCGGGCAAACCGGTAAGCGATTGCCGACCCACCCGCGAATGGCAAAACCGCTGAGCCGGCCGCGATGATGAGAGGAAGGTGCGCGACCACGAGCGCCAGGCCGAGCACTCCGCCGGCTGCCGCGCCCAGGGTCGCAACGACGCTACTGGCTCCGACGCGCCGGGCGCGACTGGCGTGGATGTCGGCGTCGAGGCGCACTACTGCGCGCGAGGCATCGACCGGAAGGACGGTCGCCGACACCTGGGTCGCATCCATTAGATAGAAGCCGCGGCCGCTGACGTTCACGGTCCGCCTCAACTTTCCGAACAGTCCACGCTGCGGCTCCCAGGTGATCCGGTCGTTGAACCGGCGTTGGACCTGGAGACACTCCTCACGCAGCATCCACGTGTCGAGGGTGGCGAGTATGTCGCGCGCGTTTCCGGGAACGGTGCGGGTTGCCGTCGCGAATCCGGCGCCCGCGATTTGCGCGACGAGACCGCGCTCCTCGGGGACGTTGATCCGGGTCCGCTCTTCCGCGAGCGCCTGCTTGATGGTGGCCGGGCTTAGCCCGACTTCGTTTCCGATGTCGAGAAGCTGGCCCTCGCTGATCAGATCGGCGGATTCCGGAAGCGCGCTCGCGCCCTGCAGCTCGGCGGCGCGAGCGAGCACGCGCTCCAACGCCTGTCGATCGAGCAGTGTCTGGCGCGGTGCGAGTGGGGCTGGCACCGGCGGCTTCTCATCGGATGCTGCCATGCCGAATTATATCGGCTTAAATCCCTCCGAGGACCACGTCGAGCTGGCGGCTCAGGGCGTCACGAATGGTGTCGGGGATGGAGAATGCCGAAATGAACGCCGACTGCACGCTGGACCCTGTCGGTCGATTCACCGAGCTCAGATAGTAGCGCATATATCCGTCGAGAATCTCCGGTGCAACCTTCTGTAGAAGCATGGCCCCGCCTCGAACGGCTGCCGCGCTCTGGTACCGGTCGCCGACGCCGGTGCGACGCTGCTCGGGCGTGATGTTGTCGGTGACGGCGGTATTGGCGATGCCGCCGACTGCCTCGTGCGCGAAGACGTAGATTGCTTCGACAGCGTCGTTCGGCCGCTGGGGGAAGGTGACAGTGATGATGTTCGACTGGTTGCCATTCGTCTGCGACCTGCCCTCGCCATCGAGGGGAAGCGATAGGAGCATGGTGCCCTGCGCCTGCTGGGAGTTGTTCAGGAATCCCTGCATCCGCGGGCGATAGGTGCGCTGCCAGAGCGTATCGACGAGATCGAGAACGTTGCTGCGCTCGCGCTGCTGTTGCAGCCAGTACGAGTGATAGAACTTGCTGCTCTCGTCGTTGAGCGACTGCACGAACAATCTCAGCCAATCACGATCGGCCGATGTCGGGAAGTAGGCCGCGAAAAACGCGATCGCTCCCGCCTGTTCCTGCGAGGATGCAGCGCGCGGATCACCGTTGGCTCGAATGAAAAGGTCGGCTGCCGCAGCAAGGTCGGTCCAGCTCGAGAACGACAGCGGCACGAACTGGGCGTTGATCAGGCGCGGGTTGGCCGCGAGGCGAGCGCGGAGCCGGTCGCGGTTGGCGTCGAGCTGGGTGACGACGTTCGCTCTGTTCTTGAGGACGGTCAGATCGGTGCCGTAGCCGCGCTTGAAGAACGGAACGAAGGTCGTGTCTTCCTGGAGCATCGCGAAGCCGTGCAGCCAGAGATCGACGTGCTCTCTGGTCTTGATCGGCCAGATGATCGATGGGTTGTTGACCTCACCCGCGCCGGCGCCCGTGGTCGGCGTCCCGCCGGTGCCACCTCCGACCGATGCGCACGCCCCAGCGAACGCGATGGTGGACATCAGAGCGAACGTTCTGACTAGCGGCTTCATGAATTCCTCGTTCTCTGCGCGGTGCGCAGTCTATTGAATGGATTCGATAACCAGCGCAATCCCCTGGCCGCCGCCGATGCAAGCGGTGCCGAGTCCGTAGCGCTTTCCCTGAGAGCGCAATGCATGCAGTAGATGGGCCGTTATGCGCGCTCCGGACGCGGCAAGCGGATGGCTCAGCGCAATCGCCCCGCCGTGGACGTTCAGTCGCTCGCGTGGAAGCTCGAGCTCGCGCTCGACGGCGCACGTCTGGGCGGCGAAAGCTTCGTTCACCTCGATGAGATCCATGTCGTCCATGGTCAACCCCGCCTTGGCGAGCGCACCCCTGGATGCGGGGACCGGTCCGATTCCCATCACCGCCGGATCGACCCCGGCGACACTCCACGACACGAGTCGGCCGAGCGGACGCAGATTGCGCTCCTTCGCGAACTTCTCGCTGGAGATCACCATTGCGCCCGCACCATCTCCGATGCCGGATGCATTTCCGGCGGTGACGACCCCGCCTTTGCGGAACACCGGCTTGAGCGCGGCGAGCTTCTCGGCGCTGGTATCGGGGCGCATGTGCTCGTCAATGGTCATGTCTTCCGACTTCCCGGTCTTGGGGTTCATCACCGGGACCGGTACGACTTCATCCTTGAAAACGCCGTCATCCCACGCCGCCTTCGAAAGCTGCTGCGATCTGAGGGCATACTCGTCGACGCAGCCGCGATCTAGCTTGTAGCGATCGGCGAGATTCTCGGCGGTCTCGGCCATCCCGAGCCCGACGTAGGAATCGGTGAGGCTCTCCCACAGCACGTCTTCCAGTACGGGTGATTTTCCGAGGGGAGTGCCCCAGCGCAGACCGCGGGTCACATGCGGGGCCTGGGACATCGATTCGGCGCCACCGACAAGGCACACCTGGGCGTCGCCGAGGATGATCTCCTGAGCGCCGCTGACGACCGATTGAAAACCCGATCCGCAGAGGCGGTTGAGGGTGAGCGCCGATGTTTCCTGGCGGCAGCCCGATTTCAGCGAAACGTGCCGGGCGAAGTAGATCGAGTCGTTGGTTGTGTAGAGGACGTTGCCGAAGATCGTCTGATCGACATCGGTCGCGGCGACTCCCGCGCGCTCGATCGCAGCCTTCGATGCAACGACAGCGAGATCGACGGGGGACAGGTTCTTGAGCTTCCCGCCGAAGGTCCCGAACGGGGTGCGGACCGCGGAGAGAAAGACGACGCCGGTTGGGTTGGGGAGCATTGTTCAATATACCGAGGGCGGAGTCTCTAATTGCAACGGAACGATCAACAACTGCAACTGAACGGGTGCGAGATGTCAGTAGCATAGTGGCAAGTTGATGGTTCACTACGTCGGGACGTCATAAGTGGCCTTCGTGGTACAGGCATTCGCCTGTGCAGTAAGGCGAGTAGAAACGTCCCGACGTCGTGAACCAATCACTGGCATCTACGCCACCGACATCTCGCACCCGTTCAGTTGCAGTTGATCGTTCTTGCCCTTACGTCTTCCGTCCGCAGTTCACGCAGAACTTCCAGGCCGGATCCAACTCTGCCCCGCACCCCGCGCAGTGCTTCGCGGCGAGATTCTGTCCGCAGTGCGGGCAGTACACCGCCTTGCGGCCTTCGGGCAGCGTTCCACCGCAGAACTTGCAGCTCTCGATGACATCGCTCGCGACGCCGGGGACGACGAAGGAAGTAGCATCGCCGGTCGCGCCGTCGCCGTTGCCTCGACCGGCGTAGCCGCCGGCATTTTGCGACGGCACCGCCACCCCGAGCTTCTGGAGCGCGTCGGGCGCGATCGAGATCCGCGTTTCGGCGTAATCGCGGAAGGCGCCGACATCCGCGTGTGGAGACTCCATCTCTTTCTTTAGCCGGTCCTGCATCGCCTGATCTGCCCGGATGTAGCCTTTCTCGCCCGACAAGAGCCGCGTAACCGCCGCCTCGTAGTCCTGATTGGTGTCGATGCCGAGGTCCCGACGGTAGTGACGGTATGGCACGAGAGTGTCGTAGAGCTCCTGAACGGTGAATGGAACGCTCAGGTACTCGGCGTGACCATTTCTGATGTTTTGCACCAGACGCTGAAAGAGTCGGTCTAGGTCGTCCATATGCGCTTGGTCGGCCGGAACGATTGAAGATCAGGGAAGGCCGCGGGCTCGTTCAAGCGGGCCTTGCCGGATTTGGTTTTCTCCAACCACTCATCGTAACCGGACTGACGTAACCCCCCGGAATTTGATTGTTCCGTTGCGCCGCGTTGAGCGAGAAAGTTGGCGTACTCATTCTGCGGGTGACCGGCGTGACCACGTACCCAGCGCCACTGCACTTCGTGCGCATCGACGGCGGCGGCCGCCTCCTTCCACAGTTCCAGGTTCTCGAGATTGCCGCTCTTCCGCTTCCAGCCACGCGCCTTCCACTGCGGGAGCCACTCGGTCATCCCATCGACAATGTATTTCGAATCGCTGGTGAACAATACGCGATACGAGTTGCCGCGCCGGGAAATCTCGCGGAACGCTTCGATGACTGACCGCAGCGCCATTCTATTGTTGGTGGTGGCGGGCTCGGAGATCCAGTAATCGCAGCGCGCGACCTCGTTCGAGCGGGGGTGCAGCCACTCGATCAAGCCACCGGCGCCGCCGGGATTCTCACCCTCGCGCCCGTTGCCAAGGCAGGATTCATCGGCGTAGATGGCGACGAGATCACCTGTTTTTGCTTTTGCGCCCTTCACCGCACTACCTCGAAGGTGTCCATTTCGTCGAGATACAGCGTGATCTCGTCGCCCGTGGTTGGATGAGTGGCATCGACGGCTTCGCGACCGCTGATCATGCGCAACCGCATCGGCACGACGACGAACTCAGTTCCGCGCCGGTACGCCGCAATCTTGCAGCCGTCCAGGATCGCGCGCTCGAGCGCGTCGTACTCGCTGCTGGTCCACGTCTTCATGCTCTGGATTCTAACGCATCCACTCGCCGACTACCGATGTAAGTACACGGGTCGCAGTGACGATCTCGTCGACCGGAACGAACTCCTCGGCGGCGTGGGCGAGGGCGATGTCGCCTGGTCCAAAGCAGATCGCGGGGATTCCCGCCTCGTTGAGCAGCGCCGCGTCGGTCCACGCCGACAATCCTTCGACTCTCGCCGGGACATTCTCGCGCTCCAAAGCGGAGCGCAGGCGCTCGACGACCGGCGCGCTGACGGCCACGTCGCTGGGGAGCTGCGCGGTGGTCAGTGTAACCCGCGCGTCAAATCGTGGATCGTACGCGCGCACGCGCTCGCAGGCCTGATCGATCTCGCGAAGTGCAGTGTCCGCCGACTCGCCTGGCAGAGTGCGGCGCTCGATCGAGAGCTTGCAGGACTCCGGATAGGTGGACATCCCGACGCCACCGCTGATCGTCGAAGCGTGCAGCGATCCGCGGCCGAGCAAAGGATGCCGGGCTGCGGACTCCCGGGTGCGCTCCACACGATCCAGCTCGGCGAGCAGCAGTCCGGCGTGGGTAATGGCGTCGACACCGATATCGTAACGACTGCCGTGAGCGGCGCGGCCAGTGATCTCGATGTCGATCCACACGAAGCCGCGGTGCGCCGGACAAATCGCGAGGCGGGTCGGCTCGGTTACGATGGCGGCATCCGCGCGCACGCCGCCGGCGATGAGCGCCCGGATGCCGAGGCTCTCCCATTCTTCGTCGACCACCGCGGCGACAATGATTCTTCTTGTTGCCTTGGCAGTGGAGCCGAGCGCAGCCGCCGCGCACATGGCCGCAATCCCACCTTTCATATCCGCGGATCCCCGGCCGTAAATCAGATCGCCGCGGAGATCGGCATCGAATGGCGGGTGGACCATTCCTTCGACGCCGACGACGTCGAGGTGGCCATTGAGCATCAGCGCCGGCGTGTCGGCGGGACCGATCGAAGCGATGACGTTAGGTCGGCCGGGAGCGACTTCCTGCAATTGAACTTCGAACCCCCAGTCGCGAAGCGTCGACGCCAGCGCCTGCGCGCACGCAGCCTCGCCCGGCGCGCCGCGGACGAGGGTGGGGTTTCTGGAATCGATTTGAATCAGTTCGCGGGCGAGCGCGACTGCATCGCCACGCGGAATCGCCACTGCCTACCTTTTCTTCGCCGACTTTGCTGAGGCTTTGGCCTTTGGTTTGGTCGCTGCCTTTGCCGGCTTCTTGGCTGCCGGCTTCATAGTCGGCTTTTTCGCGGTGGGCTTTTTCGCGGGAGCGGCATGCTTCACCGGGTGCTTCGCGGGAGCGGCGACGTGCCGAGCGGGGGCGTGGGTCGGGGCGGCGTGATTCGAGTGGGACGGCTCGACGCGAGACACCGGTTTCGGTGCGGCATGGGCGACAGGAGCGGCCGGTTTCTTCTTGGCGTGTGACGCCTCGACCTCCCGCATCAGCTTGTCGGCCTCTTCCTGAGTCATCTGGCCGCGGCGTACCATATACTGTAGAAGATCGCGGGCGCTCTCGAGCACCAGGCTGGTAAGTCCGGCCGCGGCGCCGATCACATCCTTCATTGCCGCGGCCATTTTGCTGCCGGCCTCGAGGCTGATCTCATGTGCCTTCGCCGCCATCTCGGCGACGGTATCTTTTACGTCGGCGCCGCGGTGTCCGGGACTGCGCTTCGGTGGAACGACTGGGGCGCCGGGAACAACGGCTGGGGCAGGAGCAGGGGCAGGTGCCGTCATGGTAGCAGCTGCGGGCTTATTGCTATCGGACATTTAGCGGGCTCCGGTCAGCGGAAAGGGGTGGTGCTGACGGGTTCATATCACAGAAGTAGGAGTTGACCCACACGGGGGCTCGAACGCGGCTAAGTATATGATTTTTCGTGACTAAAACAAGGTGGGGTCATCCGTGTTCGCGGCCATCGCCTTATCACTCGATTTAGGGCATCTACGACCTCATTAACAAGCCACCATAGGAACAGTCAAACCACAGTCAGTGCCTATTTCGCTGAAAGTCCTTGATTTGAGCCGAGTTCTGGCCGGGCCTCTTTGTTCGATGATGCTTGGCGACTTGGGCGCCAGCGTCATCAAAGTCGAGCGGCCGGGCGAAGGCGACGAGACCCGCGGTTGGGGGCCACCGTTCGACTCCGAGGGACAGAGTGCGTATTTCCTTTCCGTCAATCGGAACAAGAAGAGTCTTGCGGCTGACCTTCGAAACTCCGACGACAGGCGACTGATTCTCGAGCTCCTGGCAGACGCCGACGTGGTGGTGGACAACTTTCGGCCGGGATCCCTGGAGCGGCTCGGTATCGATCAGGCCAGCGAGCTCGCAAAGCATCGCGAGCTCGTCTGGTGCACTATTTCGGGATTCGGACCAGAGAGCTCGCGCCCCGGCTACGATTACGTGATCCAGGCCGAGTGTGGGTGGATGTCCATCACCGGAGAACCCGATGGACCGCCGATGAAAATCGGTGTCGCGCTTGCCGACGTCATCGCCGGAAAGGATGCTGCGATCGCCATCCTGGCGGCGGTAGCCGCACGGGCCGGCGGGTCGCTGCCGGTCGAGCAGCGGCGTATTCAGATCTCGCTCGCCGACAGCGCCCGTGCATCATTGGTGAACGTCGCGCAGAACGTTCTCGTTTCCGGCAAGGACGCGCTGCGCTGGGGCAATGCGCACCCGAACCTGGTGCCCTACCAGCTCTTCGATGCCGCGGACAGGCCGATCGTGATCGCCGTTGGGAGTGATGGTCAGTGGAGCGCGTGCGCGCGCGCGCTCGGTCTCCTCGACATCGCGGATGATGATTCGCTTGCGACCAATGCGGGGCGCGTGGTCCAGCGCGAACGGCTGGTAGCGACTATCGCCGCGCGTGTGCGCGAACGGCCGGCGCAGTACTGGATGGATCGTCTGGCTGCTGCCGCTGTTCCATGCGGGGTGATTCGATCGGTGGCAGAGACGCTGCGAAACGCGGACGCGGATCCGCGGACGGGAGTGCCGCCGAGCCTGCCTGGACGAGTGAGATTTCCGCCGCCAAGGCTCGATGAGCACGGCGCATCGATCCGAACTATGGGGTGGCGCGCTTTTGGGTGATTACAGATATTATCAGCCGCCTGTTTCCGGGGCTAAGTCCTCCTGCTTGTCACCCCTGTGGAGAAGTTATGAAGCGTAACTGGTCGTACGTTGTCGGTGCTGTCGCTCTCCTTTTTGCCGCTGCGTGCAGCGACGACAGGACAACGGGGCCGGCGGGCCAGGAAGCTTTTGCGAAGTACGTCTCGATCGGAACGAGCGTAAGCATGGGCGTTCAGTCCGACGGCGTTTACTACGCGACGCAGCAGCACGCGTGGCCGGCAATTCTTGCTCACATGGCGTTCGCTCCGTCGTTCACGGAGCCGCTCATTGCAGGACCCGGCTGCTACTCGCCGCTCATCGCGCCGCTTCAGTTCCAGCGCCGTCTGAGCGGCGCACAGTATCCGAGCGTGAACGCGCAGGATCAGGCGTGCGCGTTGCTTGGCGGGGTCACTCTGCCGACCAACAATGTTGCCATCGATGGCGCTACGACATATGCAGCGCTGCGGGTGACACCCGAGACGACGGCGGTCGCGCCGACCAACGTCGAATCGGATCAGCGGAAGCGGCTGTACAGGGCGGTGCTTTTGCCGAAGAACAGCCAGGTGACCGAGATGATGGCGCAGCACCCGACGCTGGTGTCGGTCGAGCTGGGCGCCAACGAAGTTCTCCGCACCGTCACCGGTGGCATCCTCGTGCCGGCGGCAGCGTATCGCCAACCGGACAACACGTTCACGTTCTATCCGATGGCGCTCTGGCAGCCGCAGTACGACGCGATCGTGGACAGCGTCGCCAAGACTGGCGCCAAGGCGCTGCTGGTTTCGGTACCGTTGATTCCGAGCCTTGTCGGCGTCTACCCCGGTGACGATTTCTATCAGCAGGCCGCAGCGTTCCAGTCATTCGGCGTCATCATCAATCCGGATTGCCAGGGCAACACCAATCTGATTTACGCGTTCGGAAAAGTCTTCACGGCGCTGGGCAGCCCCAAGCCTTACAACTTCAGCTGCACCGACAACCCGGCTGCGGCTGATTTCGTTCTGACTCCGGCCGATACGACGTTCATCGACAATCTCATTCGTCAGATGAACGATCACATCTCGTCCACGGCGTCGGCACACGGCTGGGCGTATCTGGATCTCAACTCGGCGCTGGCTTCGTTCGTGGCGCAGAAGAGTCATTTCAGCCTACCGGCGTTCCTCGGCTGCACGCGGCCGTTCGGTCAGTACATCAGTCTCGATGGAATCCACCCGTCGGCGGACGGTCAGCAGGAGATCGCGAATGCAGCGGCTGACGCCCTCAACGCGAAGTACGGCTTCGCCATTCCCAAGAACTCGCCGCCGGTTCTAACGCCGGCGCAGCTGTGCCCCTAGCGAAAGAGCGACACTGATTGGGAGGGCGAGGCCACAACCTCGCCCTCTTTGCATCATGAGGTACATCGGAAACAAGACGCGGCTCCTTCCATTCATCCTGCGCACTCTCCAAAGGAGTGGCATCGAAGCCGGCTCGGTTCACGATGCATTCGCGGGAACCGCCAGCGTCAGTCGCGCGCTGAAAGCGAAAGGCTGGGAAGTGCATTGCAGCGACCTCCTGATGTCGTCCTACGTTTTCCAGCGCGCCTACGTCGTCGCCGACTGCGCCGATCCAGAGCTTCAGGAGCGCGCGGACGAGCTCGCTGCGCTCCCGCCGAGCGAGGGGTTCATCAGCCGGCACTTTTCGCCGGCCGGCGGAGAGACGAGTGCCGGGAGGATGTACTTCACGCCGGTCAACGCGGGGCGAATCGATGCCGCGCGTGAAGAGCTCGAAGCCTGGCGGCGCGGCGGCGGCATCCGCGAGGAGACGTACTACGTGCTGCTTGCGGCAATCATCGAAGGGGCCGACCGGGTAGCCAACACCGCTGGAGTCTACGCATCGTACATGAAGAAGTGGCAGCCGAATGCGCGGCGCACCTTCACCATCGAGATCGAGGATCCAATAAAAGGGAAGAAGCCCGCTCGCGCGTATCTAATGGATGCCATGGAGGCAGCGTCATCGATCGGCGAGATCGATCTGATCTACATCGATCCGCCTTACAATTCGCGGCAGTACGTTGCCTACTATCACATCCCTGAGATCCTGGCCCGCGGCTGGGGATCCAACGAGCCGGCGATCAGGGGTAAGGTTGGGTTGCTCGCGGGCCCCGAGGGGCGGAGCCAGTGGTCGCACGGGCGGCGGGTTCAGCGGCTGTTCCGCGGGTTGCTCGAGGCCTCGGGCGCCCGGCACGCGCTGGTGAGCTTCAATTCCGAGGGCCATTTGGAGCCCGAGGCCCTTCTTTCGCTATTGGAAAAGGCGTCGATTGACGGCAAGGTTGCGCACTTCAGCCAGCGATACCGCCGGTACCGGGCTGACAGCGACAGGGAGGGGAGGCATTACCATCGGGATATCGCCCTCGAGCACCTCTATATGGTACGGCTTCGATAGGACTTGGTTGCTTCCACGAGTCCTCGATCGTCAGAAGATCGTAACGGTGATAAGGTGTTATCCCGGCTATAGTTGGGTCTATACAGGGACTGGCAAAGGGATTACACTAGGCAGGTGAAGATGACAGCCACACCGCTGCAAAATCAGGGTGCTCAGACGCTGGGCGCTGGGGAAGCGACGCCGGATGGTGCGGCGCCGGGAATCGACGCAGATCAGGAGATCATTTCCAAGGTTCTGGCGGGCAGCAAGGACTCTTTCGCGGTACTCATCACGAGGTACAGCGATCCCTTGTACCGACATGCACTTGGGATGACAGGAAGTCCGGATGTGGCGGAAGACATACTCCAAGCGTCCTTTATTAAAGCCTATCAGCATCTCGGCGAAGTTCGGGGGCGTTTTGACGCCTGGGTGTTCCGAATCGTCGCTAATAGCTGCAAGGATTGGCTGAAGAACATTCGGCGGACGCACGTGAGCTACGATGAGGACGATCAGCCCTCGACGTACTCGACGCCGGAAGAAGAGATGGACCGCAACGAGCTGCGTACGGACCTGCAGTTTGCTCTGGCCAGACTCGCTCCCTCGCTGCGTGAAGCGTTCGTGATGAAGCACGTCGAGGGAAGATCTTACGAAGAGATGGCGCTGTTACTTGAAACGACCGTTGGCGCGTTAAAGATGCGAGTGCATCGGGCGCGAGAGGCGCTCCAACAACTGCTCGAGGAGAAGTACGCATGATGCTTGATGACGCTGGTTTTGAGAGAAACGACAAGACTGTAGGCCGTGAGCCGGCTCAGAGAAAGGATAAGCCCGCTGAACAGCTGTACGACCGAGAGGTTCCCCTTAATGGGATTTCTGGTCACAGCCTGCTTCACGACTGGCTCGATGGCGAAGTCGACGTGATGCGCGCCAGCGAAGCCGAGGGCAAGTCCAAGGTCGAGCTCTGGACCCGCATCAACGCCGAGAGCGAGATGCTTCGCCGCCGTGTGACTCCGGTTGGCGTTCAGCAGCGTATCATGGCGTCGCTGCCCGAGACTCCGGGCACCGATGGCAGCTGGTGGAAGAATCAGACGATCACGCCGGTAGCGGCAGTGGCGATCGGCGTGGCAATCCTCGCGGTCGGCGCCCTGATAATCCAGGCGCTCCGCTAAGAGCCAACTATCTCTCGCGCACAGAAACGCCCGACTCCTTGCAAGTCGGGCGTTTTTTTTGTCCATTTCATCGCAACAAACGTCAACGTGGGCGTAGCTCTTGCAGCGCACGCCTGCTCTGTACCGTTCATCTCTATACTGTATTGTAGAGACCATACCTGATCGGAGGCGTTTCAAGATGAAGAAGACCATCGCTGTAATCGCACTAATCGCCATCCCAGCCCTGGCTTCTGCTCAGGCTGGACTCAACCGGATCGCGTTTCTCGCCTTGCAGCAGGAGCTCCGCGATCAGGGATGCGGCGTGACGAATGTCGACGGCCGCTACGGCCCGCAGACGCGTCGTGCGATCGCAACCTGCGCCAAGAAGTTCAACTCCGCGAACAACGCGGCCGCGTTGCTCACGGCAATGAACATTGGCTTCGGCCCGAACGACAATCCGCCGACGGGCACGGCAGGCACCGGTCAGTAAGGCGAAGCTCGTTCGAAGCTAGATTTCGAAACTGAGCTGGACCGAGGGGGCGAGCGCTGGATCCAGCGGCTCGTCCCCTTCGTCGTCTTCGGCATCGCGACTCGACCAGGAGCGTACTCCGTACTTCGAGCAAAGCTTCTCGAAGAACCGCGCGAGTCCCTCCCGATACTTCTCGCCTGCGTACGCGCTGTGCGCGTAAGTGTTCCGATACCGCTCGGCGAGATGCGGAAACTCCTGCTCGATGAACGGCAGGTAGCGTTTTCGCGCCGCTGACTTGAGGCGCACCGCACAGGCGCCGACGTAGGTCGCGCCGGCTTCCGATACCCGCTTCACCAGCGCCTCGAGATCGGACGGATTGTCGGTGATGCCGGGGAGCACAGGCATGCAGTTGATTCCGGCATCGATGCCGGCTTCGCGGAGACGCGACAACGCGCGCACTCTCGATTCAGGTGTCGGCGACCGCGGCTCGATGCGTCGCGCCAGCTCCCGATTCAGAGTGATGAGCGAGATGTGGATCGAGAGATCCGAGATCCGGTTGATGCGCGACAGAAGGTCGATATCCCGCGTGATGAGCGGACTCTTGCTGATGATCACGACGCTGAGACCCGGATGCTCGGCGAGCACTTCGAGGATTCCGCGGGTTACCCGATACCGTCGCTCGGCGGGCTGGTACGGATCGGTGGCCGTGCCAATGACTATCGTTTCGCCCTCGAGCAGCTTGAGATGCCGATCGCTGCCGAAGCGCAGGGTGCGACTGAGAATCTCCGGCGCGTTGCGCTTGACGAAGATATTCCGCTCGAACGCGAGCCAGGGAGGGAGTTTATTGTACGCGTCGCCGAGTGCGTCGGTCATGCGCTCGTCGGTGGCGGCGCGCTCCATCACGTAGCGGTGGGTGTACCGGGCGTAGCAATACGCGCAGCCGAAGGCGCACCCGATGTAGGGGTTGATGGACCAGAAGCCCATCCCGGTGGTCTCGGGCCCGTTGAGGACGCTCTTGGCGGGAGAGGAGTAGTAGCGGATGTCCTTCTGCTCGCCGATCACCGGAAGCTGTCGGGAGGCGCGATCGTACTCGGCGCCGAAGAGGCCGGGGTCCTTCGACTTCATACCCCGAAGATACGCCGAAAATGGCATCGTGGCAATGGACGGGGTCAGCTCAACTGCAACGGAACGGGTGCGAGATGTCAGTAGCGTAGT
>DASSNV010000286.1:0-15659 GCA_035701245.1 Gemmatimonadaceae bacterium
AAGCGGTGGTATCCCCCTGTTTGAGCGCGGCGTAGCCGTGGGCGTACTCGTGCGCAACCATCGAGAACAGCAGCACTGGCGCGACGAGTATGAACTGCTCAAACGATTTGTCCAATTGGCTCGGGTTGAAGTTTGGGCGCGCGTGTAGAAGTTAGCATTGCGCTCGGCGACCCGGCACCAGCGGGTGAAGATTTCTCCAGCGCAGCTCCGGGTTTGTTCGCGCTCGAAGCTGCCGGAAAACGTCGTCTACTTTATTGGCGTTTCGGGCCGCTCGGCTTGACGTAAACCGTTGCAGGAGACAAATTTCACAGCTACACCACACCAGCAAACGTCCCGGAGAATCAGTTAGTGCCAAATCTTGCTTCAGCGAAAAAGCACATGCGGAAGTCACGCGCCGCCGCCATCCGCAACCGCGCCCAGAAATCCGCGCTTCGCACCGCCCTCAAGCGTGCGTCATCCGGTACCGCTGAAGAGAAGCGCGCCGCCGTCAAGCTCCTCGATCGGGCTGCCCGCAAGGGGCTGATCCACCGCAACGCGGCTGCCCGCCACAAGAGCCAGATCGCGAAAACAGCGAAGTAAAAGGCGCCGCACCCCGGCGCAAGCGACAAGAAAGGCGCCCCCGGCGCCTTTTTTACATCGTGGCGAGCTCTCCGCCGCAGCGTTCGCAATACCATTCCGTCGGGTAGTTCGCCGCGCCGCATTCCGGACATTTCAGCGTCTTGTGCTGCTCCGACCTCGGGTCCTGGCCGCCTCCACTCTTGGGAACCGATGGCGGCGTAGCAACCGCAGCCGTCGACGGTGGAGTTCCCGGCGCGCCTCCCGGGCGCAGAACCGGGAACTGATCGAACGGCGACCTCGTCTGCGGCGAGCTCGGCGTCGTCGGTTGCGACCGCGAGGCGGCCTGATCTATCCGGGACGGTGGATTCAGCGTCGGCGGCTCTGGAATGGCGGGCCTCGGGATCACCGGTGAGATCGGGGCGCGCCCCACGCCGTCCTCACTGCCGGGACGACCGTGGGCGATCGCTTCCGCCTGCTTCTCCTTCATGCTGAGGGCGAAGATCCGGTTCAGCTCGGTGAGCTGGGTATCGAGGGCGGTTTTTTCCTTCGCAAGTCGCGACAGCTCCTTGTCCCACGCTCCCCCGATCTCCTTCCACTGCTTGTCGGTATACTCGCCGACCGCCGCGCGCAGCTCCGCCTCCTGCCGCGCTTCACGCTGCTGGAGCTCCTGCCGCGAGATTTCGTCGAGGCGTACGGTCAGCGAATCAATCGTCTCGCGGAGCTCGCCGGCGCGCTCCGCCAGCTTTCCGGACACCTCGCGAAGGCGCGTCTGGTAGTCGCCCCGTACGCGCTCGTAGACGGAATCGGACGTGTTCGCGCGCTTTTCCTCAAGCGCGGCAAGCCACTCCTCGTATCTCTGGCGCTCCTTGAGGAGGCCGTTGAGCGCGTCCAGTGAGACTGGCTCTCTCTCAGCCATCTACTTCATCCCCTCTGCTCGGTTCGTCTGCTCCCGGCGCGGGCGGGAACCCCCGATCGATAGACGACCGACCCTGCCACAATAGTACAAGCCGCGCGTCCAACGAGGGACATTCCGTCGTAGGGGCTGTTGCGACCCTTGGAAAGGAACTGTGAAGCGTCGACCTTCCAGCGCGCCTTCGGATCGAACACCGTGATGTCAGCCGCGGCGCCGCGTTTCAAGGTTCCACCGGGAAGATTGAACAGCCTTGCCGGAGTGCACGACATCCGCTCGATGAGATCAGCGTAAGTCAGAACGCCCGGTTCCACGAGATGAGTGACAATCACTCCGAGTGCGGTCTCGAGCCCCACTATTCCGTTCGGCGCGTCGGCGAATTCGCGTTCCTTCTCGTCGTAGTGGTGCGGCGCGTGATCGGTCGCGATCAAGTCGATCGTTCCATCCTTCACCGCTATGCGCAGCGCTTCGACGTCTGCCGCGGTGCGTAGCGGCGGATTCATTTTCGCGTTGGTGTCGTAGCCGCGCACACGATCTTCAGTCAGCGACAGGTGGTGGGGACATACTTCGGCGGTGACGTTGATGCCGCGCTCCTTCCCCCAGCGAATCAGCTCGACCGAACCACGAGTGCTCATGTGCGCGAGATGCGCATGCCCCCCCGTCAGTCTCGCGAGGAGGATGTCGCGGATCACCATTATCTCCTCGGCCTCGGCGGGAATTCCTTTGAGCCCCAGCTTCGCGCTCACGATCCCTTCGTTCATCGCGCCGCCCGCGGAAAGCGTCGGCTCCTCGCAGTGATCGATGACCGGAATTCGAAACGTGCGCGCGTACTCGAGGGCGGTTCGCATTAGTTGAGCGCTGGCGACGGGCTTCCCATCGTCGCTCACTGCAACCGCACCCGCGCCGACCATCTCGCCGAATTCGGCCAGAACCTTTCCCTGCTGGCCGACGGATATCGCACCGATCGGATACACGCGAGCCGCGGCCGCACGCTGGCCCTGGCGCAGGATGAATCCCACCGCCGCCTGGTTGTCGGTGACGGGATCCGTGTTGGGCATCGCGCAAACAGCGGTGAAGCCGCCGGCGGCCGCCGCGCGCGCTCCCGTCGCAATGGTCTCCACGTCCTCCCGGCCGGGCTCGCGAAGGTGGCAGTGGACGTCAATGAATCCAGGCGACACCATCAGTCCCGAGCAATCGATCACCTCGACGTCGTCACCGCCGGCGATCTGTCCGCCAACCGACTCGATCTTGCCGTCGCGCACGAGCAGGTCGCCAGGCTCGTCGAGCTTCGACGAAGGATCGAGGAGATTTCCGCCGCGCAGCAGAACCGGCTTCACTCGCGATCCTCCCGTCCCCGCCCGGGTCCACCCTTCGCCGCTTCGGCCAGCTCGGGCTTCCCGCCGGCGAGCAGATACAGCACCGCCATTCGAACAGCAACACCGTTGGTGACCTGATCGAGAATCACGCTGTGCGGTCCATCAGCGACGTCCGAGTCGATCTCGACGCCGCGGTTCATTGGACCGGGGTGAAGGATCAGAATGTCGCGTTGCGCGCGCTCGAGCCGCTCGCGGGAGATCCCGAACACGCGGTTGTACTCGCGCGCCGAAGGGATGTAGCCCGCGGTCATCCGCTCGAATTGCAGCCGCAATACGTTGAGCGCTTCCGCCCACTCGATTGCTTCCTCGACACGATCGAAGATCTGCACCCCGAACTCGTCGATCGCGTTGGGCAACAGCGATCGTGGACCGCAGACCGCGACTTCGGCCCCGAGTTTCGTCAGTCCCCAGATGTTGGAACGCGCGACGCGCGAGTGGAGAATGTCGCCGCAGATGCAGACGCGGCGGCCGCGCAGGTCGCCGAGGTTGTCACGGAGCGTCAGGAGATCGAGTAGTCCCTGCGTCGGATGCTCGTGGGTGCCGTCGCCCGCGTTGATGACGTTCGACTGGATGCGCTCGGCGAGAAAGTGCGCTGCGCCGGATGCCGAGTGCCTGATCACCACCATGTCGATCCGCATCGCCTCGAGGTTGCGGGCGGTGTCGACGAGCGTCTCGCCCTTCGACACGCTGGATCCCGTCGACGACACGTTCACCGTATCGGCCGAAAGTCGCTTCTCCGCGAACTCGAAGGAAATCCGGGTGCGGGTAGAGTTCTCGAAGAATAGATTGACGATCGTCGATCCGCGCAGCGCCGGCACCTTCTTGATGGCGCGCTCGCTGATTTCCTTGAACGGTTCTGCGGTATCGAGAACGAGTCGAATCTGGTCGCCGGTCAGCGACTCCAGGCCGAGCAGATCCTTGCCCAGCGTTCCGGTCACGCCGCCGACTTCGGTACGATGACGACCTCCGTTCGCTCATCGAGCTCGGCGACGAGCACATCGACTCGCTCGTCGTCGGCTACTTCCACTTTCTTCCCGACCACGTCGGCGTGGATCGGCAGCTCCCGTCCGCCGCGATCGATCAGTACCGCCAGCGAGATCGACGCCGGGCGACCGAAATCGGCGAGCTCGTCCAGCGCTGCCCGCACAGTCCGCCCGGTGTAAAGCACGTCATCGACGATGACGACGTGCTTTCCGTCGAGCTCCCAGGGCAGATTCGTCGGTCCGACTACCGGACGCGGGCCGACAGTCTGCAGATCGTCGCGGTAAAGGGTGATGTCGAGCGAGCCTTCCGGGACGGTGACGCCTTCCCCGCCCTCAATCATCTTGACCAGCCGGTCAGCGAGCTGAACTCCGCGACGCTGGATTCCAACGATGACCAGATCGTCCGTGCCGCCATTGAGCTCGACGATCTCGACTGACATGCGCTTCAGGGTACGCTCGACGGCTCGGGCATCCAGAACCGTCGTTGATTTCGTGGCCATTGGTGCACAAATATGCTTGAACGGCGACACCATTTGAAGAGATCAGGCCTGTTCGCCGCGATATCTTTGACCATGCTCGAATTCCTCAAGTCGGTATTCGGATCTCGCGAGACGGCGCGGGTGAGCCAGCACGTGGTCGCTGGAATCCCGGTCGTCGTCAACAACACCCGCCCCGACATCGATACCGGGGAAGTAATCGCGCGCCTCGAGCGCTCCCTCGCACTCATCGAGCAGTACGTGCCGTGGCACTTTCGCCATCTGCGGCGGGATTTTGCCGGGATCGTCGTGGAGCGATTTGCCTGCCGCGGCGCCTACTTTCACGAACAGCGGGCCTGCCTCGTGGAGTTGACCTTCACTGTAAATCCGCAGTTCAGCGACGCGGAAATTGCCGCAACCATCCTGCACGAGGCGATGCACGCCCGCCTCCACATCCTCGGCTTCCCTCTCGAGATGGAAGACAGGGCGCGGCAGGAGCGTTTCTGCCGGCGAGCAGAGATCGAGTTCGGGCAGCTTGTCCCGAACGGCGAGGCGGTCGTGGAGCGTGCCCGCTGGACTGTCGACCTTTCCGACGATGAGGTCGCGCCGGAGATCGATCCCCGACTCGCCGCGCAGCGAATCGAGGAAGTCGATCGCGCCGCACTGGAACGCCGCGGATAACGGCGTTGCCACGGCGTCACTTTATCTCGACGCCGTTCTCCTGTTCGATAATCTTGACCGCTTCGACGTGATCGACATCCTCGCCGAGAATCTCTCGCGCAGAATGAAAGCGCTCCGCCGTCAGCGAGATGATCGGTGTGCTCACGCCAAGATCCTCCGCCAACACGGACGCTATTCCGATGTCCTTGTCGAGGAGCGCAAGACGAAACGTGCGTGGGAATGCCCTCGTCAGCACTCGCTGTGGAATCAAATTCTCCGAGCTATTTGACCGCCCGCTCGAGGCATTGATGACCTCGAGGGCGACCTTCGGATCGACGCCTGCCTTGACGAGGACAGCTAGTCCTTCGGCGGTCGACAAAATGTGCACGGCGAGCAGCGCGTTATTCACCGCCTTGAGCGCGTCACCCGCTCCAACCGGCCCGGCATGAATGATCTTCTTGCCAAAGGCCTCGATGACCTCTCTCACCCGGTCGAAAACGGTGACCTCGCCGCCCCACATGACCGTGAGAGTGCCGGACCTCGCGGCCGTGGTACCCCCGCTCACGGGCGCGTCGATGAATTCAACCCCGCGACCGCCAAGCTCGGCGGCGATCGAGCGGGAAGTCGGCGGATCGCCCGATGTGCAGTCAATCATCACCGCGCCCTTGGCCAGCGACTCCAGCATCCCGCCCTCGCCGTGCAGAACCGCCTCCACCTCGACGGATGATGGCAGGCAAGTTACCACAACCTGCGCACCCCTCACCGCGTCGGAAGGCGTGGCTGCCACTTTCGCCTTGTGCGACGCGACGAAATTTTCGGCCTTCGATGGTGTGCGATTCCACACCACCAGCTCGAACGGATCACGCGTCAGGTGGGACGCGATCAGGCTCCCGATGTCGCCCAGTCCGAGAAATGCCACGCGCGTCATTGTGAGATGCGCCCCGCTGCGGATTGTCCGAGTCCCCCGTTGTACTCGTAAACGATTCTCGAGAGGTCGGCAATCAGTTTGTCGGATTTTTTCTGGTCGGTGATGCCTTTGGTCAGGACGACGAGCACGTAGGGACTCCTGTTGGACGGATAGACGACGGCGGCGTCGTGCGCCACGGCGGTGATGTCGCCGGTCTTGTGCGCGACCTTTACCCCGGCCGGCAGGCCCGCGGGGATGCGTTCGTTGAACTCCTGCGCGAGCAGGATCGACAGCATGCCACGCGTGGCTTCCGGCGACGCGGCCTTGCCCTCCTGTATCGCGCGAAGAATGATCGCCAGATCTCGCGCAGTAGTGGTGTTGTTGAGTCCCCGCTCGAAAGCTTTGCCATCCTCGACGCCCCGCAATACCTGAATCCGAGCCGCACCCAGCGATCGCATTGTCCGTGTCACACTCTGGGCACCGACGAGGGTGATCAAGGTATTCGTCGCGAAATTGCTGGAGCGCGTGATCATCAAACGCAGGAGCGTGTCGATTGGCACGCGCTCGCCGATGCGCCTGTAGAGCATTGAGTCGCTGTCCGACCCTGGATCGAGAGCGTACGGCGAGCCGTCCACTATCGATGCGAACTGATTCACCAGCAGCAACCCCTGGTGCATTCCGAACGAACCGGAAGCTGCTGCGCGGAAGAGCTCGATCATCACCGGCACCTTCATCGTGCTCGCAGCGTGAAAGCTCGAGTCGGCGTCCACAAAGATCGTGTCGCCGGAGCCGAGATCGATGTACGCGAGGCCGACCTGGGCGCCAGGCTCCTGCGCAATGCGATTCTGAATCCGCTGCACTACCAGCGAATCGGCGGGTGCCGCCGCCAGACCGAGCACGGCGGCGGCCAGCAGGAAGATCATCGAGCAAGCCTGTCGGTCAAACGCGGAGTCCCGTTCGAATCGCCGGGTGGCTGCCGGTTTGATGCACTTCGGTCCAGATGCTCTCGTTGTGCTGATCGCGGAGGAAAATCGAGCCGACCACCACCGTGATCAACGCGACGACGATCGGAAACGCCAGGCCGGCGTAGATGTTCCCCGTCCGCGCCACGAGACTCGTCGCGATGATCGGCAGGAAGCCTCCGAACCAGCCGTTGCCAAAGTGGTAAGGCAGCGAGAGCGATGTGTACCTGATCTTGGCCGGGAATGCTTCCACCAGAAATGCGGCGATCGGGCCGTAGACCATGGTGACGAACACCACCTGGACGAAGACCAGCAGCGTCAGCATCACCGCATTCACCGGACTCGAATAAAACTTCATCGCGTGATAGATCGGGACATACAGAATTGCGGCGAGCAGATTGCCCGCAATCATGATCTTCTTCCGACCGATCCTGTCGGAGAGCCCGCCGAACACCACGAACAGCGGTGCGCCGAGCACCAGCGCGATCGCAACGCATACGTACGACGTGAACAACGGCACCTTGAGCACCGTCTGCATGAACAGCAACGCGTAGAACTGACCCGTGTACCAGACCACCGCCTGGCCGGCGGTTGCCCCGAACAGCACCACCAGAAATACCTTCCAGCGTGACCAGGTTCCGAAGCTCTCCTGAATCGGCGCGGTAGATGTCCGGCCTGATTCCTTGAGAATCGAGAACAGCGGTGATTCCTGGAGTCGCATGCGGATGTAATACGAAATCGCGACCAGGAGGATCGACAGAATGAATGGAACCCGCCATCCCCAAACCTTGAACGCGTCCTCGCCGACCAACCCCCGCACCACGAGGATCACGATCAGCGAGACGAATAGTCCGAGCGTCGCCGTCGTCTGAATGAAGCTGGTGAAATAACCGCGACGACCATCGGGCGCGTGCTCGGCGACGTAAACGGCCGCGCCGCCGTATTCCCCGCCCAGCGCCAGGCCCTGCAGCAGCCTGAGGATCACCAGAATGATCGGCGCTGCGATGCCGATGCGGTCGTAACCGGGCAAAAAGCCGATTGCAGCAGTCGAACCGCCCATAATGAGAAGCGTGGTCAGGAATGCGAACTTACGCCCGACGAGATCGCCGATGCGGCCGAAGACGAGCGCGCCGAATGGGCGAACCGCGAACCCGACGGCGAACGTAGCCAGGGTCTTCAGAAAGCTCGCGGTAGGACTGCTGCCTGGGAAAAACTGCGTGGAGATGATCGCCGCCAAGCTGCCGAAGATGTAGAAGTCGTACCATTCGATCATCGTGCCGACCGAAGACGCGGTAATGACTTTCCATATCCCGCGCGCGTCCGGCGCTCCGCTTCGCACCACAGCCGGACTCGAGTCCCGAACCCCGGAAGTCATCGCGATGGCTCCTTTGGAATCGCGTTGAAGTTGCTCACCTGATCCAGCCCCGTCTTCGGTACGTGTCGGTAGCGAAGCTCTCGTAAAGCCACGATTGAAACGAGTGGAGCCGGGCTTCCGCATTGCTGCCCGGAGCGAGACCCGAGTTTCGGACCCGCGCCGGCACGCAGACCACCCTGAAACCGACGGCCTCGAAAGTAGCACACGCCCGTCGGGTGTGCATCGGAGAGGTAACCACTGCGATGGTCCGCCAGCGGTTCTTTTCCGCGAGCTCCCTCATCCGCAACGCTTCCGTCCGTGTCGTAAAAATCGAGTCGATGAAGTTGACGGACAGCGGGGCCGCTGCGAGACTCTCCACCCGCTCTAGATCCAGCGAATCGGAAGTGTCGGTATTGCCAAACTTTCTGCGCTCGCGCGACACCATCAGCGACGACGAGATTCCCGATCTGGCCAGCTCGAGACCCGAAAGAAAGCGGTCCAGGGTCTCGGATTTCATCAGCCCATCGGGCGTGATCCCCATCGATAACACCGCGATCGCATCGACTCGCGGCGGCAGCGGGTCGCTCCTGATGAGAGAACTGGCGAGCGCGGCGACGAGTGGCGTGTATCCGACGGCAACGCAAAGGAGCGCGAGAATCCCGGCGCCAATCCACAACAGCGGCCGAAGCCGCGTGACGCCAAGACCTGCTCCCACAATGGCTGCCGGAATGAACAGCGCGAGGTCGGGACGCCGGAGCAGTTGCTGCACGCCGAGCACCTGGGCGACTACGGCGCACAAGGCGCCGAGTATCGCGCCGGTCACCGCGTGTAGCATCAGCGTCTTCGGACGGGTCGCTCCTTGCACGGGCCCAATTTAGCTCGGGGCGTGACGCGCTTGCGATGTGAGATACGGTCCGTCAGGCAGCCGAGCCTCGTGCGCCGGCGCGCGCGGCGCGGTACCAGTCGCCGGATATCAGTCGGCGCAGGGTGAGAATGATGCGCCGCACCAAAAGAATTAGCAGGACCAGCAGCGCGATCGCGAGTGCGAGAGTGACATAGGGCTGGTGCCAAACCGCGAGGCCCACAGCAGCGACGGTGCCCAATTCCCCGAGGTTGGCGATCGCGTTGGTGAACGGTTCCGGCGACGCATCCACGGCATACCGAAGCCCAAGCTTTGTGCCGTGGGTAGTCGCCGCGAGACCGCCACCCAGGAGCACCGCCGGCACCACCATCGCCGGACTCACGTGATAGACCGTTGCCGCGGCCAGGACTGCCGCCGCGAGCGGCCGCACGCCGCTTTGGATGGTTTCCCAGACGCTCGCCAACCCAGGCACGAGCGTAACGAGAAACTCGACTGCGTAAATCGCGAAGGCGAGCCCAAAAACCCACGGGCTACCAACAACGTCGAGACCGGCGGGAAGATGGCCAACCCAGCCGCGATTTTCGGCGAGTCCAAGAATCGCGACCGTCGCCGGCACGTTAATCCCGGCAGCGTACGCAACGCCCAGTGCCTGGGCGAGGATTCCAAGCGAATTCACGGCGGGTCAGCGGGCAGAGTTCGTGCCCGCTGATTTACAGAATTATGCCGGCAGGCGCTACGGCTTCTTCGAGCTCCCGGGCGGGATTGACTGCGCGGCGGAAATCCGGTCGGCAGCGGTCTTCAGCGCCTGCTGAATCGCAACGGACTCTTCGGCAACGACCTGCTGGGTGGTTGTGACAAGCCCGGAAGCCACGTTCACCGCAGCCGCTTTGATCTGGGGATCGGACGTGATTCTCTGGGCCAGCGCCTGGACTGCACGAGCCAGATCCTCCAGTGATTTCTGGAGCTCGGGCGACGGCTTGAACGTTACCGAATCGGTCCTGGCTGACTCCTTGGACTTCGAAGGCGTATCGGGCTGCTGTGACCGCGCCGCCGAAGTCGTCGCAAGCCCAATCAGCAGCACCATCAAGATTGCAATACGTTTCATTGTTATTTCGCGAGTAAGTTCAGAACAACTGTGCCGGCCAGATAACTACCCCACAATAGCACGAAAGGTCTGGCGGCGAAACATTCAATCCTCGGACCAGTACGATGCCCGCCAACCTCGCGACCAACGACTACATGATCGAGCTACGCGAGACGCTCCGCCACGCCAGACCACTCCTCGAAAGAATGAGCGATGAGATCTCGGGCCGTCGGCCGGCGCCCGGCAAATGGAGCCCGCGAGAGATAATCGGCCACCTCATCGACTCGGCTTCCAACAATCATCAGCGTTTCGTTCGGGCACAGTTCAGCGAAGATCTCGAGTTTCCGGGTTACGACCAGGACGCCTGGGTGTCAGTGCAGAAGTATCAGGATGCGGCCTGGAAGGAGCTCGTCGCGTTGTGGTATTACTTCAATCTCCACATTGCGCGCGTCATGGAGTCCGCCGCTAATGACGAACGTGATCGTCCGCGGGCACGCCACAATCTCGACGAAATTGCGTGGAAAACCGTTCCGCGAAATCAGCCGGCGACACTCGACTATTTCATGCGCGATTACGTCGCGCACCTGAGGCACCACCTCTCGCAAATCGGCTTTCCCACCGACTAGTCAATCCAGTCCGCGACGAAGATGTTGGTCTCGTGCGGATTCGCGTCGTGGCGGTTCGATGCCCACACCAGCCGTTTCCCATCCGGACTGAACATCGGAAATCCATCAAAGGTCGAAGCCGTCGTCACCTGCTCGAGATGCGATCCATCGGGATCGATCAGGAAAAGATCGAAATTGCCAAGCTTCGGATCGGTGTGATGGTTGGACGAGAAGATGATTTTCTTCCCGTCGGCGGTCCACGACGGTCCGAAGCTGGCCGCGCCGAGGTGGGTGATCTGGCGCTGATCGGTGCCGTCAGCGTTCATCAACCATAGGTCCATTTTGTTCGGCCGGACCAGTCGCTGGGCGAGGAGATCCTTGTACGCCTTGATCTCGGCGTCAGTCTGTGGATGGTTTGCCCGGTAAACGATCTGCTTGCCGTCCGGCGACCACCATGGCCCGCCGTCGTACCCAAGTTGGTGGGTGAGCTGCTTCAGTCCCGTCCCGTCGGCGTTCATTACGTAGATGTCGAGGTCGCCGCCTTTCAAAGAAGTGAATACGATTCGCTTTCCGTCAGGCGACAGCACTGCTTCGGCGGTATAGACGCCAAACCGGGTGAGCCTTCTAAGAGCGGACCCGTCGCTGTTGGCGGTATAAATGTCGAACGGATCCAGCCGCCAGACGTAGCCCTTCGAAGGATCCGGTCGCGGCGGACAGACCTTCTCTAATGCCTGGCTGGAGGCGTAAAGCACCCGGCGGTCGCCATTCATGAAATAGCCGCATGTCGTCTTGCCAACGCCGTTGGAGATCCGCCGGACTCCTGAGCCGTCGACGTTCATGATGTACTGCTGGTCGCAAGTCCGCCCGTCCCTGGTGCTCTGAAAAATCAACCGGCGACCGTCGTGACTGAAGTACGCTTCGGCATTCTCGCCACCATCGGTGAGCTGCCGAATATTCCGCAGGTGCGCCTCACCAGGCTCGGATGGAATGGTCAGCGAATGAGCCGTCCCTTGCGCCTGAGCTTTCGCGGCCCAAAGACCAACCGCCAGAAAAGCGAGAGCTGCTCTCAAGTACATGCCTCCAAGATTTTACAACACCATGACACGGCGACCATGGCGCGCCGTGATATCAACCGGGAAGATAGCAGCCGGCCGTAAACGTGGTTCCAACCCTTTATCGCCTTCTGCGGTCTAAGGTAAAAACCCGGTGGGCCGGCTCCAGGAGTCCGTCCCGTCCGCCGCACGTTCCACCCTCAGGAGCCAGATATGCCCGAAGTTCGGTCAGCGTCATTTTGGCCGCTCGCCCTTGCCTGCATTCTGACCTTCATCGCGACGTCGCCCGCATCCGCGCAGAAGGTTACCAGATCCCAGAATGATCCCCGGCCGGTAGCCCGAGCAGTGCTTCGGCAGGGTGACATCTCGATCGACGGCAAAATCGATGAGGCAGCCTGGAGTGCCGCCACCCCAATCACCGAGTTGGTGCAGGCCGTCCCGGATGAGGGCAAGGAACCCAGCCAGAAGACCGAAATCCGCATCCTTTACGACGAATCCGCCCTCTACATTGGCGCAAGGATGTACGATTCCCTCGGCGCGAAAGGCGTCCGATCTGCCCTGGCGCGCCGGGACCAGGTCATGAACGGTGATAATAGCCTCACGTCCGACCGCATCGCGTTCGTATTCGATACCTTCCGCGACAAGAACAGCCGCAACTGGTTCGAGCTCAATCCGGACGGCGTCAAAGGCGACCACCAGAATGGCGATCCTTCCTATGATCCGGTCTGGGAGGGAGCGAGCCATATCGATTCCCTCGGCTGGACGGCGGAATTCCGGATCCCCTTTTCGCAGCTCCGCTTCTCCCGCGATCCAAATCAAGTGTGGGGAATGCAGATCTGGCGCGAGGTCAACCGTCGCAACGAGCAGGACATGTGGGCGTTCTGGCGCAGCAACGAGTACGGCGGTCCGGCTTACTTCGGCACCCTCGAGGGGATGAACCTCAGCTCCCAGCCACGCCAGGTCGAGATCGTTCCCTACGTCACGACCCGCAGCAAGCTGGAGCGCGCCCAATCGGGCGACCCGTTCCACTCCAACACGGAGATGACCTACCGGGCGGGCGGCGACGTGAAAGTGAACCTCACCTCGAACCTGACCCTCGACGCGACGGTGAACCCCGACTTTGGGCAGGTCGAGGTGGATCCGGCGGTGGTCAATCTTTCGGTGTTCGAGACCACTTTCAGTGAGAAGCGGCCGTTTTTCGTCTCGAACTCGCAATACTTCTCGACCGGGGGTTTCAGCTGCTACTTCTGCAGCAACGTCTCCAGCCTCAGCCTGATTTACACGCGCCGAATCGGTCGGTCGCCGCAGCTGGCCGGCCTGTTGTCGGGCCGGTCCGACTTTATGGACGCCGCCGACGCAACTACGATCCTCGGTGCTGGCAAGGTCACCGGTCGGACGAGCAAAGGCATAACCGTCGGGGTGATGGATGCACTCACAAATCGGGAAAGCGCACGGTTCCGGCCGATCGGGCTCAGTACCGACTCGACGCTGGAGGTAGAGCCGCTCACCAACTACTTCATCGGGCGCCTGAAGAAGGATTTCAACGGTGGCGCCACCAGAGTGGGAACGATCACTACGCTCGTAAACCGGGACCTCACCACGCCCGACGAGGTGGCGCGACTGCGCTCCAACGCGCAGGCGGTCGGCCTCGATCTCGACCATCACTGGGCAAACCGGGCCTACTCGTTCAACGTCCAGAGCGCGCTGACGCACATTGGCGGCGATACCGCCGCGATCCGGCTCGCTCAGTTCTCGAGCGCCCGCTACTACCAGCGTCCGGACCGCACCGAGACGACCGACGGCCTCTTCTAGACCGAGTTCGATCCGACTCGTCGCAACCTTTACGGTTACGGGTTCTATGCCCGGGTGGCAAAGGAAACCGGGAACTGGCTCTGGGAGGCGACCCAGAACTGGCGCAGCCCCGGTTTCGAGGCCAACGATCTGGGCGTTCTCGGCCGCGCCGACTACAAGTGGATGCTGTTCAATGTGTTCCGCCAGTGGACCACGCCAGGCAGCTGGTATCGAAACCTTTACACCATCTGGGGTGCCCAGACCCAAGACAATTACGAGGGCGACAAGAACGAGGGCGATGTGCACGCGTGGGTACAGGCGACCTTCAAGAACTACATGAACGTAAGCACGTTTGTGCTTTTGCATCCAAGCACTTACGACGAGCGCCTAACCCGCGGCGGACCGACCGTCATCCATTACGGCTATAACATGTGGTCGCTCAGCTACAATACCGATTCGCGCAAACGGATCGTTGGAAACCTCCAGGTGCAGGTCATCCGACCCGTCGACAACACCGAGGGCGGCCGAGTGGCCTACTACCCAGGTGTCACCCTGAAGCCGTCCTCCCGACTGCTCGTAACACTCTCGCCCTCTCTCGACATCGACAACACCGCCCAGCAGTACGTCACCGCGGTCGCCGACCCAACGGTGGCTCCTGCTTTCGCGGGCACCCGGTACGTCTTTGGGCGGCTCCAGCAAAAAACGTTTTCGATGGACACCAGGGTGAACATGACCTTCACGCCTAACCTGACCCTCGAGATGTTCGCGCAGCCGTTCCTGGCCAGCGGGAAGTACTCGAGCTTCAAGGAGTTCGCGGAAACCAGGTCCCGCCGGATGTTCTATTTCGGCCGCGACAATGGCAGCACGGTGACGACCAATACCGATCCCCAGACTGGATCGACAACCGGTTACACGATCGACCCCGACGGCGCCGGCCTCGCGGCTCCGTTCACCTTCGACAACCCGGACTTTAACCTTCGCTCACTCCGCGGGACCGGCGTGTTGCGCTGGGAATACCGGCCCGGATCGACCGTCTATTTCGTGTGGACCCAGGAGCGCAGCGGCTTCGATCAGTTCGGAAACTTCGACTTCACCCGGGATCGGTCGGCGCTCTTCCGCGATCGCCCGACCAACGTATTCCAGATCAAGGCGACGTACTGGATCGGCCGGTAGGCGTTCAAGGCAGCAAATGCAAAAGGCCACCCGACGGGTGGCCTTTTTTTCTTGGACGATCGTGGGTTAATCGGGCGCCGAGGAGCTGCGTCCGCGACTCGCCGAGGCGCTCTTCGGCGCAGTCGATTTCGCCGTGGCAGACCTGGAGGAGGACGCCTTGTGCACAGTCGACTTCGCTGAGCTCTTGGAAGTCGTCTTGTGCTTCACCGCCCGGCGGGAGCGTCCCTTGTAGACACCGCGGACCCAGCGGGCACGGGTGCCTCGGACATCGATGTGCGCAAAAGGTCCACTGCGACCGGAGTAGGCGTAAAGACCCGTGCCGCCGACAAGCTCGGGGTAGCGGGCCTCGACACGCTCGACCGCGTCCAGAATCATCTTGACGTCCGCAAAATTCACTTTGTGGTCGCCGTTCAGGTCCGACATTTTGCCGTTGCCTTCCTGGTCGATGAAGACGTCAGCGGCGTCGCCGAATTGATGGCGGCTATCGCGGGCGCTCCCCTCGTTGCGCACCGCCTGATTGTGGGCGGGCGTGCGGAAGCCGGAGCGGATCCGCATTCCCTCGGCATTCACGCCATGGTCGTTCAGGTCTTCGATTACCAGCTCGAGCTTGTCGAGGAGCGGCTCCCGGAGGACGACGTATTTCGGCCAAACATCTTTCTGGTCGTGGGAGATGAAGTCGCGCAGCCGGAAATGTTCGGACACCCGGGTGTCTTCGTTTTCCGGGGTGACTTCAATGAAGCCGTCGGGATTCTTGTAAGCTTCGGACCGCAGCCGACCCTTTTCCTCGGGCCAGTAACCAAGGCGATATCCATTCAGCCAGGCGCGAACTTTTTGGCCGAAGGAGCGCATGGTAAAGACTGTTTCGGCACTCCCGGCAGGGCTCTGAACGGAAGCGGCCGAGACGGA
>DASSNV010000287.1:0-9342 GCA_035701245.1 Gemmatimonadaceae bacterium
TGTCGTACTCGTACATACCTGTCTCTACGACTCCGGTAACCTCGAAGGTTTCCGCCCTCGGGACGAAACCGCCCGTTACGGGATTCATCTCGTGGCCACCGGCGGTGAAAAGCTGGATGGTGTCGCCGGGTGATTTGGCGAAGCGCGCCGCGAGCAGATTGCCCAGCACTACGCCGCGGTGCTGGCCGTCCGAGCTGGCGAACCGGAAGTCGCCCTGTTTCACGTGCTGGCGGATCGTCGTGACGTCCGGGATTCCACGCGCCTGGGGCTGGAGCCCGACGATGTAGCACCCCGCCGAGTAGGTGTGGCCACCGGTGATCACGCCTTCCGTAAGGACGAACGGTGCTGCGCTAACGACGCCCGGCTGCTTCCGAACTTTTTCTAGCACATCGGGCCAATCGGCGATCTTGAGATCCTCGCCGTAACTCAGCACCCGGATGTCAGGGCTTCCCACGAGGATCTTCTCTCGCAGATCGTGTTGCAGGCCGTTCATGACGCCGATGATGATCACGAGCGCGCTGACCCCGACCAGCACCCCGCCGATCGCGATGATGCTGATCAACGACAGCAGCTTGGATCCACGCCTGCTGCGCAGATATCGCCACGCGATCTGGAGCTCCAGCTTGCTCACTCGGGCCTCATCGTCGGAAAAAGAATCACGTCGCGGATGTTCGTCGATCCGGACAGGTACATGAACAGTCGGTCGATTCCAATGCCTGCTCCTCCCATAGGAGGCATGCCGTATTCCATTGCGCGCAAATAGTCCTCGTCGACACCAGTAGCCTCCTCATCGCCGCCGGCGCGCAGCGCTGCCTGCGCCTCGAACCGGCGCCGCTGATCGATCGGATCGTTGAGCTCGCTGAAGGCGTTGGCCACTTCCTTTCCCTGCACGAACAGCTCGAAGCGCTCGGTCAAGCGCGGATCTCCACGTTTCGGTTTCGCGAGCGGAGACAGCTCCACCGGGTAATCGACGACGAACGTCGGATCGATCAGCTTCGATTCCACCAGCGCCTGAAACATCTCGTCCAGGACCTTGGGCCGGCTCAGGGTTTCTGGTTTCTCTACCCCGACCCGCGTCGCAAGTGCGCGCAGCGCGACGTCGTCGAGCGCCGTGACATCCACGCCCGCCGCCGCACCGAGCGACGGCAGCCACTCCACGCGCTTGAAAGGTCTCTCAAACACCGGAACCCTGTCCGCGAGCTCCGGCACCGAACGGACCGCTTCCGCGGCTTTCTCGAGCAGCTTCTCAACAAGGTCCATCATGCCCTTGTAATCCGAGTACGCCTGATAAAACTCGAGCATCGTGAATTCCGGATTGTGGGTCCGGTCGATTCCCTCGTTTCTAAAGTCGTGCCCGATCTCGTACACCCGCTCCAGCCCGCCCACCACCAGGCGTTTGAGATACAGCTCGTCGGCGATCCGCAGGTACAGCTGCATGTCGAGGGCGTTGTGCACCGTCGTGAACGGCCGCGCCGCCGCGCCGCCATACTGCGGCTGAAGGATTGGCGTTTCGACTTCCAGGAAGTCGCGTTCGTCAAAGAACTGTCTTATCGCCCTCGTCATTCTCGACCGCGCGATAAAGAGCGCGCGCACTTCCGGATGTACCGCGAGATCGGCGTAGCGCTGCCGGTACCGCTGCTCGGGGTCCGCGAAGCCGGAGTGCCGGACGATCTGCCCATTCACTTCTTCTTCTTTCCCGAACGGCAGCGGCCGCAGCGACTTGGCGAGCATCTCGACCTTGTCCACGCGCACCGTGACCTCGCCGGTCCTGGTGCGGAACAGCGGCCCGTGCACACCGATGATGTCACCCAGATCGAAGTGCGCGAGCAGTGAGTAGGCCTCGTCGCCCAGCTGATCCTTCTTGAAGTAGAGCTGGATTTTGCCTGTGGAATCCGCGAGATGGGCGAAGGTCGTCTTGCCATGCGACCGCCACGCCACGATGCGACCAGCGAGGCTCACTTCGGGGCCCTGCTCCGCAGTTCCCAGCAGCGACTGCGCGTCGCTCGCCGAGTGACGGCGATCGAACCCGTATCCATACGGAGCGACGCCTGCGGCCTCCAGGGCTTGCAGTTTCTCGCGCCGCGCCTGGAGAACGAAGTTGGTCTCTTCGGTCACGCTGCCGCCGTGGTCGAGCCGCCGCCCTGCTTCAGATAAGCCTCGATGAACGGATCGATTCCACCATCCATCACCTTCTGGACGTCCGGAATTTTCAGCTCGGTGCGATGGTCGTTCACCATCGTGTACGGCTGGAAGACGTAGCTCCTGATCTGGCTGCCGAAGCTGACGTCCGACTTCGTCGCGTCGAGCTCCGCCTTGTGCGCCTCGCGGCGCTCGATCTCCGCCTGATACAGCTTGTTCTTCAGCATCTTCATCGCCGTCGACTTGTTCTTGAACTGCGATCGCTCCTGCTGTGACGCGACGACGGTGCCCGTCGGAATGTGGGTGATCCGAACCGCGGAGCTGGTCTTGTTCACGTGCTGCCCGCCCGCGCCCGACGCTCGATAGACGTCGATCTTCAGATCCTCTTCGCGGATCTCGATGTTGATCTCTTCGTTGACGACGGGATAAACGAAGACCGATGCGAAGCTCGTATGCCGGCGAGCGTTGGCATCGAAGGGCGAGATCCGCACCAGTCGGTGCACACCGGTTTCGGGGCGCAGAAATCCGTAGGCGTACTGGCCGCGGATCTCGAGCACCGCGCCCTTGATCCCCGCCTCTTCGCCCTCACTCTCGTCGAGAATGTCGACCTCGAATCCGCGACGCTCCGCCCAGCGCGTGTACATGCGCATCAGCATCTGCGCCCAGTCCTGCGCCTCGGTTCCACCGGCCCCGGCGCTGATCTCGAGCTGCGCATCGCGGAAATCGTCGGGTCCTCTTAGCAGCGACTTCACCTCGAACGCGTCGAGATCGCCGGTCAGCTGAGATGTCTCTGAATCGAGGTCGCGCTCCATTTCGGGCTCCGAGCCATCCTGCAACAGCTCGTCGAGCTCGAGCGCGCTCACCACGCGGCCATCCAATTTGTCGAAGGGGTCAACCCACCCGCGCAGCGTTTTCACTTCCTGAAGGGTCGTCTGCGCTTTTTCCTGGTTGTTCCAGAAGCCGGGGTCGGCCATCTCGGCCTCGAGCGCGCTCAGTCGCGCGCGCTTGCCGTCGATGTCAAAGATACCTCCGCAGCTCCGCGAGTCGCTCCCGGCTTTGCTTCAGACTGCGACCGCGTTCACTTTCCGCCATCCCGGACCCCCGAGTCCCTAAAAGATTTTCTTTCCGCCACCCAGCACTTCGTTGAGCGCTTCCTGGAAGTAGGTCGTGCTCTCCGCGAGCTGCTGCCCGACCTGCGCAATATACTCTTCAAAGCTCTTTTTGATCTCCTCCCGAAAGAGCTGTTTCAGAGTTCCGTCGCGAAGACCTTCGGCGTGCTTTGCCGGATGATAGGTGATGATGTCGGAGACGAGGGCGCGCGCGAGGCGTTTGGCGCGCTGGTCGGGATCCTTGGACAGGAAGGGATTGAGCGGACGACGCGCACCGCTGTCGCCACCCACCTGCGACACACTCGGAGGCGTCGTCGGACGCGGCGGCATCGAGGCAGGCGGAGTGGCGGGACGCGGTGGCGGTGATGGAGGTACGAACGGTGGCGCCGAGGGACCTGCGCCCGATCCACCGGTAGCGGCGGGAGTGGGACGTGCCACTGGCGCAACGGCTGGCGGAGTCGGCTGACTGAATGGCGCTCGAGGGGACGCCGGCGAAGGCGGGGTTGCCGTCGCTGTCGGTGCCGGCCGCTCCTGGGACTCTGGTCGCGGCCGCGGTGCGGCAGGCACCTCGGTGCGAACCGGGGCGGGCGGTGGTGGCGGCGGAGGAGCAGAGGGACGCGGCGCCGCGGTAGCCGCTGGAGTCGCGCGCTGCGGAGCCGCCGACTGCTGCGACTCCCAGCTCTGAGCCTGGGACGGTCTCGGACGCTCCGGAGGTGGTGCGTCGGAGCCGCTCGTCATCGGCCGTGGTGTACCGGCGCTGGGCGTTGCAGCCCCAGAAGGCGCCGGAATGGTGATCACGCCGCTGCACACCGAGCACCGCGCGCGCACCCCCGACGGTGGAACCTTGGCCGGATCCACCCGGAAGATCGAGCGACAATCCGGACAGCTGACGTTCATTCGTTGTCTCCGATAGTGCGAACGTCGCGAATCGCCGGCAGGGGCTCCTGCGGCGTGACGCGATCATCGCTGCGTCTATCAACGGTATAAACCGAGCCGGGCAGGCTCTTGGCGTACGTTTTCATCTCAGTTGCAAGTTGGCTCGCCTGGCGGGCCGAGGTCAACGTGCGTCGCAGATTGGTCACCACTCCGATGGATAGCGTCATCAGCGGAACCCGGTCGAGATGTCCACGGCGATCCTTGCCGAAGAAATATCCAGCGCGCCGGTCCTGCTCGGAGTACTGATAGGGCGCCAGCAGGTCGAAGGTCGCGACGATCTCGCCGCAAACCGACGGAATGGCGTTGTAGGGAATGATGAAGATAAAGTCGTCGCCACCGATGTGTCCGATGAAGCCGTCCTCGCCGCAAGTGCCCTTCACCACATCGTGGAGAAGCTTCGCGAGAATGCGGATTACGCGATCGCCCTCGTTGTAGCTGTAGCGATCGTTGAACTCCTTGAAGTGATCGAGATCGGCGTAGCACACCGCGAATGCATCGCCCAGCGCCAGACGGCGCCCGATCTCCGCTTCGATCGCGGATGTTCCGGCGAGGCGCGTCGAAGGGTGGACGACGAGGTCCCGCTCCGAGCGGATCAACATCGCCGTCAACCGCCGGACTGCTTCCTCGGGCTGCATTCCGTCGCGGATGACTTCATCTGCGCCCGCGTCGAACGCCTCGGATAGCGCCTCGGCCTTCTTCGAGCACAGCACCACGCACGGAACGACCGCGGTATAGGAGTCCTTCTTTACGCGATGCAATGCCGCGAGGACGGGTGCCGGATCGCGTCGCGCGTCGAACACCACGAAACGTGGACGCGCCCGCAACCCGATCGACATCAGCTCGTCGGCCGAGGCGATGGTTACGACAGAGGCTTCCTGCCCCTCGATCCAGGCGCTTACATGCGCTGGAAGAGAAGCACCGTCAGGTGAGAAGCGTATTGCGTTGGGCTGCAGCAAATCGTTGGCTTCCGGCTACGGTGATTCTACTCTGTCAGAAAAAGAAGAACGCAACTCCGAGTACAGCGTACGCAAGAACCAGCAAGGCTCCCTCGAGCCAGTTCGTTTCCGCGTCCCTGATGACGGATGACGTTACTAAAACAGCCAATGCGATGCTTGCCACCTCCATCGTGGTGAAGGCAAGATCCATCGGCTGGCGAAACGCCATTCCCAGAAGAACCAACAACGGCGCAATGAGCAGCGCCACCTGTATGCTGGAGCCGATGGCGATGCCGAGCGCCAGGTCCATCCGGTTTCGCATCGCCATCAGAATCGCTGAGCTGTTTTCGGCCGCGTTGCCGATGATCGGAATCAGGATCAGTCCGACGAAGAACTCGGAAAACCCCAACGCCTTCACCGCTTCCTCCGTTGCCGACACCAGCACCTCAGCCACAACCCCGATCCCGGCGGCAGCGACGATGAGGATTACCAGTGCCTTCTTTGACGACCATTTTGGGGCTACAGTCACGGGTGGACCCTGCCGATCGGGCCTGAAATCGGACGAATGGGTCCAGAGCGAAAACGTCAGCCAGGCAGCGTAGCCGGCAATCAGAAGGGGCGCCACGTAGTGAGACATCCGGACGGTCGCCACCCGCTGTGGGTCGGGGTGCAGGCCGTGAAAGAGGGCGGGTACCACCAGTCCGAAAACCGCAATCATCAGCACCGTGCTGCTCGAACCGGCCAAATGCCGGCTGAATCTCTGATCCTTGTACTTGAGTCCCCCCGCGAGCAACGCGACCCCAAGGACGAGCAGCAGATTGCCCAGAATCGACCCCGTGATCGACGCTTTGACGAGGTCGATGAGCCCGGCGCGGAGTGCCACCGCCGCGATGATCAGCTCGGCCAGATTCCCCATCGTCGCGCTCAGCACCCCACCAACCGCGGGCGACGTATGCTCGGCGACTGCCTCGGTGGCGGCGCCGAGGATGCCGGAGAGCGGAATGATCGCCAGTGCGCTTACGCCAAAAACGACGATCGCCGGCGCTCCGGCGAGCCGGGTTGCGAGGGCGATGGGCACGAAGACGAGCAGCGCGTAGAGAACCTTCACGGCGCTAACCGGAGTGCCTGTCCGATTTGTTCAAAACAGATAGCGAAGCGAGACGTACACCGGCGCCTGGCCATCATCGGCAGGCAGCCCGCCAAAGGTTCGCGCGATGTCGAACACGAAAGAATCGCTCTGCAGTCCGAATCCGAGTGCCGCGCTGGCGTTGCCGCGCTGGTCGTGTCCGACGTAGCCGGCACGCAGATGAACCCGACCCTGATACATCACGTCTGTACCGAAGCGCACCGATTTCCCGCCGAACGACCGCGAGTTCACGAAACTACCGGCCGCCCTGAGCTCGGTATCCTTCACGTAGTGGTCCAGGAACTTGAGCCGGTACATCACCCCTGCTTCGACCTGAGTCGGCAGAGGATCGCGGTGGCTTGTCTCGCGTGAGTTGAGCTTGCTGCCAACGTTGCGGATTGCCACGCCGAAACTGAGTGGTGCACCAGCCTGGATCTGGTACTGTAGTCCCGCATCAATCGCCCGTGAGCTCTGGACTTCGTTGCCCACGCTGCTGCACTCGCCCGAACAATCGACCCGAACCTGAATGAGCTTGTAGTTCGCTCCCAGGTTCAGTCGGCCGCGGTAATTTGCGGCATAAGTCGCGGCATACACGACGTCCCGAGGCAAGGCCAGGCCAATAACGACGTCATTCGCGTCCTTGAGCTCCTGCTCACCAATGTTGAGGATATTGATCGAGAGTGCCGCGGATCCGAGCGAGCGCGTTGGCAGCACAAAGGTCAGTGCGTCACCGACGCCCGCCACCGTCTTCGAGTGATGGATCGCGAGCTCGCGCTTCTCCTGGTCACCGATCGAAGCCGGGTTCCACCAGATCCCTTCGCTGCCCGGTTTCGCCGCGACCATCGCCTGGCCCATCCCGACCGCCTGTGCGCCGGTCGGGAGCAGCAGGAAGAGTGATCCCTCACTTCCCGCCGGAGTCTGCGCGACAGCGGACGTCGCGGCGAGCGCCGCGAGCGCGGCGCTAAAAAGGAGTCGCCTCATCGATCAGCATTATGGGGATATCGTCCCGAACCGCATAACGGAGCCGGCACTTATGGCAAAGCAGCGCGTTTTCCGATTCGCGGTATTCCAGTTCGCTCTTGCACTTGGGACAAACCAGAATTTCAAGAAGACGCGCCGACAAGCTCATTTGACCTTTCCCGTTCCCAGTTGGTATCCAAACCGTGACAGACTGCCAGGATTCTTTCGCCAGTTGGCGAGGACTTTTACCCACAGATCAAGATAGACTTTGGCGCCCACAAACGCCTCGATCTTCTTACGCGCCGACTCACCGAGGCGGCGGATCTGGGCGCCCTTCGCCCCAATGATGATCGCCTTCTGGCTGTCCCTCTCCACGTAAACTACTGCCCTGATGTAAAGAGGCGAGCGGTCCTCGCGAAATTCCTCGACCTGGACGGCGACGCTGTAGGGCACCTCATCGTGCAGCTGCTCGAGCACCGTTTCCCTCACCAGCTCGGCGACGAAGAATCGTACGGGCTGAGTGCTTACCTCATCGTCCGGGTAGAGGAAAGGGCTTTCCGGCAATTGGGAAACCACGCGCTGCATCAGCTCTTCCACACCGTCGCCGGTCAGCGCCGAGATCAGCGTGACACCGTCGCGCTCCGCCAGGCGCGCTCGCGATTCGCGCGAAAGTGCGTCGGCCTTGTTGAGCGCGCTCACGATCGTCGCGCGGGGCGTCGTCGACAACCCGGCTGCTTCAGGGAGCGGCGCCGGCTCCCCTTCCGTAGCATCGGCGAGATAGATAATGACGTCGGCGTCCTCGAGCGCGCGCAGCGCCGTCGTTTTCATCGCTTCCTGCAGCGGATACCGCGGATTTAGAAGTCCGGGCGTATCGAGGATCACCATTTGGGAATCCTCGGCCGTCCGAATCCCGACCACCCGGTCGCGCGTCGACTGCGGCTTTTCGCTGGTGATGCTCAGCTTCTGCCCGACGATTCGATTGAGGAGCGTTGACTTCCCGACATTCGGCTTTCCGACGACCGTGACAATCCCCGCGCGTGGCATGCTCCAAGTTAACCCTTCGGGGTGGAGACCCGCGCGCACACTGGCATCCACAGTCCAAAAGGTGGCAGGTGGGAGACGTGGTCAGAGGGCACGGGTGTCAGTTTATCCGGCGCATTCCATGGTGGCGTGACGCAGCGAGAATGCGAGTAGAACAACTGCTACCTGTGCATCTCTGTGCGTCTCTCCGCCCTGCCACCTTTTTGACTACAGGTGCCCGTCGAAGCGAAGAGATCTTGAGTGAGGAGCACTGGGGCGGCAGGACTCGAACCTGCAACTTCCGGATTAACAGTCCGGCGGTCTGCCAATTGACCTACACCCCATCGCGACTCCGCAGGGTATTGGACACTCTGCGGCTGCGGTTCGATACATACAGCGTCGGGCAAAAAAAGAAAGGCCCCGTCGAGTGACAGGGCCTTTCAATGAGGTGCCGGCGACGGCCTACTCTCCCGCGTTCTCTCGAACGGAGTACCATCGGCGCTGCAGGGCTTAACGGCCGTGTTCGGAATGGGAACGGGTGTGGCCCCTGCGCTTCAGTCGCCAGCGATTTTCAAAAAATGACTTTGGATTGTAGTAGTGATCGTGTGATGTTCGAATCAACCGTTAGATCGCTTGGTTTTCTGCTAGTCGGTTCGAGGTAATAAAGAGGAACCTCAAACCATATAAGGAGATCAAGCCTCACGGGCGATGAGGATCGCTTCGCTCGAAACCGCTTGCGCGGCGTCCACGTGCGACCTCTTGACGGGATGGTCTCTCCCGGCCCTTCAGGGAGCTCAAGGCTCCAGGGAAGATTCATCTTGGGGGCAGCTTCCCACTTAGATGCATTCAGCGGTTATCTGCGCTTGCCCTCGCTACCCAGCGCTGCAGTTGGCACCACAGCTGGTACACGAGCGGGCAATCCGACCCGGTCCTCTCGTACTAGGGTCCGCGCCCCTCAATCTTCCAACGCCCACAGCGGATACAGACCGAACTGTCTCACGACGTTCTGAACCCAGCTCATGTACCACTTTAACCGGCGAACAGCCGGACCCTTGGGACCTGCTCCAGCCCCAGGATGTGATAAGCCGACATCGAGGTGCCAAACCGCGCCGTCGAT
>DASSNV010000288.1:0-13308 GCA_035701245.1 Gemmatimonadaceae bacterium
GGCGCTCTTCCTCCCGGGGGTCAGAGCGCTGGTCCGACGACCGCGGCATCAAGGCCGCGGAGATTTCTCTCGTCCGTGTCACCGCCTTGTTAAGCCTGTCCGACGTCGCGATGATCAGCGACCCGCACGCTGATATCAGCACCGCCGGCGTGATCATCGCCGACAGGACGGAGACTGCGTCGGGGAATGCGGCCATCAAAGGGTCGAGCTGTTAAGGGCGTCCATGGGTGTATAATGGTGGCATCGGTGAAATCCGGGATAGTCGCTCTTGCCTTTCCTCGGCTTCATTCCTTCCTTTTAGCACCCCCTCCAAGGATACCCGCAGCATGGACGACCGCAAACTCCTGGCACTGGCCAAAAGGAACGCCGCCAAGAGCGGGACCAATTCCAAGGTCCCCAAGGGCTTCGGAAAGAAGTACGATCAGAATCTTCCCGACGATCCCACTGACGAAGAGACAATCAAGGCTCGCGAAGAGTCGAAGAAGTTTTTCTCCGAGATGAAGAAGAGGGATTTCTAGCAATGCGAATCGCCAACTGGGCGGCTGCGTTATCGTTGGTCGCCTTGCCGCTGGGCGCCCAGCAGCCGCCCGCCGCAGCTCCCGCGGCTGCGCCTGCCCAACCAGCTCCGCGCATTCCCAGGGCGACGGCGAGCACCCGCGCGACCGTTCAGGTGCTCATCGATAGCCGCTGGGGTGAGGGTGGCTGGTTCGGAGCGCTCAATCTCGCTGGTCCCGCACGCATTGCGATCGATTACGGTCAGCCCCATCTGCGCGGCCGCAACGTCATTGGAATGCCTGGTGTCGTGCCGTGGGACAGTGTCTGGCGCACCGGCGCCAACATGGCGACCCAGCTCACCGCCGAAGTCGACATGACAATCGGCAATGTCTTCATTCCGCGCGGGATCTACAGTCTTTTTTCACTGCCGACCAGGACTGGATGGAAACTCGTCGTTAGCAAAGAGGTCCTGCAGTGGGGCACCGACTACGACCCGTCGAAGGATTTCGCCCGAATCGACCTGAAACAGCGTACGCTGTCGGAGCCAATGGAAAGCCTAACCTTCTGGCTCATCCCGGCGGTGGAAGCTCCTCCCTCGAAGACCTTCCCGCACGGTGTTCTCAAGCTCGCGTGGGGAAATACGGAGCTCTCGACCGACTGGCGGGTCGGCCGCTAGGGATTTGCTCCAAAGCGCGCGTCGAACTCGGCGCGCGCCTTTTTTGTCGGCCGGATTCCGAGCCGTGTTGGATGCGCCACCGGGATGTAATCGAGCTCTTCCCCGGATTCAGCGCGCTGCAGTAGCAGACCGCCCCTCGCCATGTCGCCATGGCCGACGAACTCCTTTGGGAATACCAGACGGGTTCCGAAAATCGGCTCCAGCACGTCTACGTATTTCCCCGTGGCCACCGAGCCGAGCAGTACTACTTCGCATTTTGCGCCGATCGTTTCTGCAAGCTGGTTGGCATCCCTCTCGAGAGGGACCCGGTACCGCGCTTCCTCGGCGTCGATCGGCACCGTTCCGAACCGTTCGATGTCCTTGAGGGTTACCCGCGTCTGCGGTGACAAGAGCCCGTCGGTGGGGGTGATTACGTGAATTCCCGGTGCGCGACGAGGCGGAGGATTCTCGAAGGCCCGGGCGTAGGTGAGCTTTCCCCTGAAATAAAGGCCGCTCAGGAAGCTGAAGACATCACCCAGCGGCGCTCCATCCCGACCACGCACTCGCGTGGCGACGTCGAATTCGGCCCGTTCATTGAATAACAGGGCAGCACGTTTTCCGCCGCAGCTGGCAGGCGAGAGCAGGAAAATCCGGCGTGGTCTCATGGCGCGTTCTGCAGCAAATTTTCCGCCGCGCACGCAGGGAGAAGCGCGAGCGCGGCGAGAGAGTTAGAATTGAAGAGGGGGATGACGATGCCAAACAATCGACTTCAGCAACTTCATGATGTCGGCCAGTCGATCTGGCTCGACAGCATTGATCGCCGGATCCTGCATGACGGTGAGCTCGATCGCAGAATTCGTGAGGACGCGCTCACCGGAATGACTTCCAATCCAACGATCTTTCAGAAGGCGCTTGCATCCAGCAACGCTTACGACGAACAGATCGCGGAAGGGGAAGACCAGGGATTGACCACCTGGCAGCTTTTCGAGATGCTCGAGACCACCGACGTCCGCGACGCGTGCGATCATTTCGCCGGCGTCTTCAGCTCGACGCGCGGCAACGACGGTTATGTGTCGATCGAGGTCTCGCCGGGTGTTTCGCACAGTGCCGACGCCACTGTTGAGGAAGCGCTGCGGCTCTGGAAGACGGTCGACCGTCCCAACGTCATGGTCAAGGTGCCAGGCACCGCCGAGGGAGCGATCGCGGTCCGGAAGCTCACCGCGCGCGGAGTCAACGTGAACATTACGCTGCTCTTCGCTCTCGAGGCCCACGAGCGCGTCATCGACGCGTACATGGCCGGACTGGAAGATCGTATCGCCGCCAACCAGCCGATCGATGGCATTGCCTCGGTCGCCAGCTTCTTCGTGAGCAGAGTCGATACCGAAATCGACAAGCGCCTCGACGCGCTCATTGCGAAGGCGCAGCCGGCGGAGAAGGATCGTTTGAAGATGCTCAAGGGTCGCGCCGCGATCGCAAACGCGAAACTCGCCTACCGTCTGTTCCGGCAGAAATTCAGCGGGCCCCGCTGGGATGCGCTCGCGAAGAAAGGCGCGCGGCTCCAGCGTCCACTCTGGGCCAGCACCAGCACCAAAAACCCGGAGTATCGCGATGTGATGTACGTCGAAGAGCTGATCGGGCGGGACACGGTCAACACGATGCCGCCCGCAACCATTGACGCATTCCGCGATCACGGCGCCGTCGAAAAAACGGTCGACAAGAAAGTCTCTGCTGCGGAGGGCCTGCTGAAAGAAGTCGAGGCTGCCGGAATATCGGTGAAGGATGTCACCGACAAGCTTCTGGTCGACGGGATCGCGAGCTTTCAGAAATCTTTCGACGAGCTGATCGCCGGCCTCGAGGCCAAGGTCGGATCACTCGCACCTGGCGGGAAGTGACCGGCATCTACACGCCCCGCACCAAGATCGTCTGCACACTTGGCCCCTCGACCGCGACTGGTGAAACTATCGGCGGTCTGATCGAGGCCGGCATGAACGTGGCCCGGGTGAACTTCTCTCATGGGACCCACGAGCAGCACGCCGCTACGATCGCCCTCGTTCGGCGCCTGGCGAAGGACTCCGGGAGACCGATCGCGATTCTCGGGGATTTACAAGGTCCGCGCATCAGGATCGGAGACCTGCCCGCGCCTCTGATGCTGGAAGTCGGCGAGGACGTGACGTTAGTCCACGAAGGCGAAGAGCGCGGCGGTGAGATCCCGGTCACCTACGATCAGCTTGCGCACGACGTCCGCGTCGGCGACCGCATCCTGATCAACGACGGACTGATCGAGCTGGTGGCGCTCGAGGTTGGCGACTCGCGCGTCAAGGCACGCGTGCTGAATGGCGGTGAGCTCAAGAGTCACAAGGGTCTCAACCTCCCCGGCATTCAGGTCTCGGCTCCATCGATCACCGAAAAGGACGCCGCCGACATTCGCTTCGCGGTCGATCAGCAAGTGGATTATCTCGCCCTGAGCTTCGTGCGCCGCGCCGAGGACATCGAGTCCCTGCGCAAGATGATTCCGAAGTGGCTGCTCGTAGTCGCGAAGATCGAGAAGGACGTTGCCCTCCAGAACATCGAAGCGATCGTCCGCGCCACCGACGCCGTCATGGTGGCTCGCGGCGATCTCGGCGTCGAGCTTCCGTTCGAGGCAGTGCCGGGTGCCCAGAAGCGCATCATCCGCCTCGCCAACAGCTACGGCCGGCCGGTGATCACCGCGACCCAGATGCTCGAGTCGATGATCGAGCATCCACGCCCGACTCGCGCCGAGGCGAGCGATGTCGCCAACGCGATCATGGATGGAACCGACGCGGTGATGCTGTCCGCCGAGACGGCTGCTGGCGCCTATCCGCGGCTCGCCGTGGAGGCGATGACGCGGATCATCAAGGAAATCGAGACGCATCCTCCGGTGACGCCATTCGCGGGCGCGGAGCAGGGAGATGGCGTTGTCACCACCGAAGGGGCGATCGCCGCGGCCACGGTGGCTGCCGTCGGGATGCTGCACGCTCCTCTCATCGCCGTCTTCACCAAGAGTGGATTTTCGGCGCGCGTCGTCGCTTCAAAGCGACCGCCAGTGCCGATTCTGGCGCTGACGGACGAGAATCGCACGTACCGTCAGTTGGCGCTCGTGTGGGGAGTGGTGCCGGAGCTGGTGCCGCACTGCTCCGACTACGATGAGATGATGGAACAGACCAAAGGCGTGGTCAACCAGCGTGAGCTTGCCTCACGCGGGGATCGAATCATCGTCACAGCGGGCGTCCCGTTCGATATGCCAGGAACCACCAACCTGCTGAAGGTGGAGACTGTCTGAAACTCACCTTCCTCGGCACCGGGACCAGTTTCGGGATCCCGCAGATCGGCTGCTCGTGCGAGGTGTGCAGATCATCGGACCCCAGGGATAGGAGGACACGCGTCGGAGCAATCGTACAGACCGACGGCAAGGCCAACATCCTCATCGACACGCCGCCGGAGCTGAGGCTTCAGCTCATTAACGCCGGTGTCAGTCACGTCGACGCAATTCTCTTCACCCACGATCACGCCGATCACGTGCACGGCATCGACGACATTCGCGCACTGTCCGATCTTGGTGCGGGCCCCATCGACATGTACGGTCCGACGGACACCATGGCCCGACTGGCCAAACGATTCACATACATATTCGACGACTCGGTCAAGGCGCTGCCGGGGACGAGCAAGCCTGAAGGCCGCGCTCACGGCGTCGAGCCGGGCAAGACCTTTCGCGTTGCCGATGTGGATGTGACTCCTGTCGCCGTTCCGCACGGGCCGATCTCCGTCTATGGCTATCGGATCGGTAACCTCGGCTATGTCACCGACGCGAAGGAACTGCCGGACGATGCAATCCGAACCTTCAGAGGCATCGATGTGCTGGTACTCAACGCTCTCTTTCGCACGCCTCATCCAACCCACTTGAGCATTTCGGAAGCGGTGACCGCAGCGCAGAAGGTCGGCGCCCGGGAAACCTGGCTCACGCACCTCACCCACCGCACCGCGCACGCGGATCTCGAGAAGGAGCTGCCGCGCGGAATCGCTCCTGCATTCGACGGACTTACCGTCCAGGTCAACTGATGTCGCTTCGACTCGACTACTCCAACATGATGATCTCGCCGGGCGGGATCGATCAAAAAAGCTGGTCCTCAGCAGCGGACCGCTTCTCGGCAGCGTACCGTGGATTCGACGAGCTGCGAAAGAAGGGCACCGTCACCTTTGCCGATCTGCCGTCGGACACTCGGCTCCTGGAACAATCCATCCAGTTCGCGGACGCAGCTCGCGGCAAGTACGACGATGTCGTGATCCTCGGCATCGGCGGGTCAGCGCTGGGTCCGATCGCGCTCCGCACCGCGTTACGGCCCAGTGGGTGGAACATGCTGAATGAAAAGGAGCGCGGTGGATTTCCGCGTCTGCACGTGCTCGACAACGTCGATCCGGAAACCATTGCCGCGCTCCTCGCGCGGCTCAGGCTCGATCGTTCGCTCTTTATCGTCACCTCGAAGTCGGGCGGGACCGCTGAAACGATGGCGCAGTTTCTCATCGCGCACGACCGTATCGTGTCCGAGAAGCTCGACGTCAGAAAGCAGATGGTGTTCGTTACCGATCCAAAACAGGGCGCTTTGCGTCCGCTGGCGGAGCGCCTCGGTGTTCCCGCACTCGAGATTCCCCCGAGCGTCGGCGGAAGATTCAGCGTACTGACGCCCGTCGGGACTTTGCCGGCGGCATTGATTGGAATCGATGTCCGGGCACTGCTGGCCGGCGCGGGTGAGATGGCGAAGCGCTGTGCGTCTGCGGAGCTGGGGAAAAATCCAGCCGGCGTTTACGCGATGCTCCAGTGGCTGGCGGACACCTCGCTGGAGAAATCAATCGCCGTCTTCATGCCGTATTCGGATCCGTTGCGTGACTTCGCGGCCTGGTTTGTCCAGCTCTGGGCGGAGAGCCTCGGCAAGAAGCGCCCTGATGGGACGTCCGTCGGCTCGACACCGATTGCCGCGCTTGGCGCGACTGATCAGCACGCTCAGGTGCAGCTGTTCATGGAAGGACCTGCCGACAAGACAGTGACGTTCGTCGCCATCGGCCAGCGCGCAACCGATGTGAAGATTCCCGCCGGTTTTGCCGACGTGAAGGAGCTCGGCTATCTCACCGGTCACAGTCTTGGGGAGCTGATCGACATCGAGCAGCGCGCGACAGCCGGCGCGCTGGCGCGGCGCGGTCGCCCGAACATGACGATCCAGCTCGACCGCGTCGACCCGGAGCATGTCGGCCAGCTCATGATGTTTCTGGAGATCGCGACTGCGTACGCCGGCCAGCTTTACGGGATCGACGCCTTCAACCAACCCGGCGTGGAGCTGGGCAAACAGTTCGCCTACGCACTGCTGGGCCGCCCCGGAGCCGACGCGGCAAAGAAGGAATGGGATTCGCTTCCGCGCAGCGACCCACGCTGGATCATTTAGCGCCGCCAACCCCTTGCGACACGCGCGGAGCCCAACGACCTTCACTAAATGTTCACGAATCCATTCAAAGAAGCCGTGACCGTCCTCGATGGAAAGGTCACCGTCCACGACGAATCCGCCATCGCATCTCCGGCGATGGACAAGCTTGTCTACACCGCGGTCTTCGGCGAGCCCGACGATCGTGAAGATGCTCGCTGGCTGATCTGGGAGATCGGCCAGGCCGTGGGCGTGCAACCGTCGTCCATTCACGATCTCTACATCGCGCGCGGTCAGGGCAAGGTCAGCGGGTTCACCGTCCCGGCGATGAACATTCGCGGGATGGTTTACGACACCGCCCGGTCGCTGTTCAGAACCGCGGTGAGACTCAAGGTCGGCGCACTCATTCAGGAGATCGCCCGCTCGGAGATAGCGTACACCGATCAGCGTCCCGCCGAGTATGTGGCGGTGATGCTGGCCGCCGCGCTTCGCGAAGGCTTCCGTGGCCCGATCTTCATTCAGGGCGACCACTTCCAGGTGAATGCGAAGAAGTTCGCGGTGGACCCGGTAACCGAAGTGAACGGCGTCAAGCAGCTGGCGCGTGAGGCGATCGCAGCCGGCTTCTACAACATCGACGTGGACACATCCACTCTCGTCGATCTCTCCAAGCCGAATCTGAATGAGCAGCAGCGTGCCAATTACGAGCAAGGCGCGGACATCGCGCTGACGGTGCGTGAGCTCCAGCCGAAGGGTGTCAACATTTCGATTGGCGGCGAGATCGGTGAAGTCGGCACCGAAAACTCCACCGTCGAAGAGCTCGTCACCTACATGGACGGGTTCAACAAGACCCTCGCCAACCGCTCGCGCGGCACCGAGGGCCTGTCGAAGATCAGTGTGCAGTCGGGTACGACGCACGGCGGGGTGGTGCTCGCCGACGGCAGCATCGCCGACGTAAAAATCGATTTCGACACGCTGGCCAAGCTTTCCAGGGTGGCGCGCGAGAAGTACGGGCTCGCCGGCGCAGTGCAGCACGGCGCCTCGACGCTTCCCGACAGCGCTTTCCACAACTTCCCCCGCACCGAGACGGCGGAGATTCACCTCGCCACCAATTTCCAGACGATGTTGTTCGACAACATCTCTGATTCGTTCCGGAATGAGATCTACGATTGGCTGCGGCAGAACGCGAAGGATGAGCGCAAGCCGACGGACACCGACGAGCAGTTTTTTTACAAGACCAGAAAGAAGGCACTCGGTCCCTTCAAGAAACGCTTTTGGGATCTTCCAGCGGATGTGAAGGCCCGCCTTGCCCGCGCCTACGACGAGAAGTTCAGCTTTCTGTTCACCCAGCTCGCGGTCGTCGAGACGCGAGACATTGTGGACCGTTACGTGAAGCCCGTCGAGTACCACCGACCGCAGCCGCATCCAGATCTCGCGGTTGTCGAGGCAGCCCCCGACGATGCGGATCTGAGTGACTGAGACAAGGCACCGAGGCGCCGATGCTTCGCCGGTAATCCGCGAGGTCGTTCGGCGCGCGGGCCATGAGATTCGAAACGCGCTGAGCGGCGCGTCGGTGAACGTCGAGGTCGTTCGGAGCAGGGCGGCGCGTCAGGGGACTACGGAGGACATATCTACCTATGCGGAGCGCGCCTCGTCGCAGATCAGTGAAGCGAGCTCCCTCGCGGATGGTCTGCTCGCGCTGGTCAGCTCCGTGCTGGCCGCGCAGGCGCAGGGAACTCTTTCAGCCGCGGCTGGTCATGGCGCCGGAACTCGAATCGAGCTAATGATTTACGGCGACGCAGCGACAGTCGTTGTGTCCGACATCGAACGGCTGGCCAGTCGTATCGGCGTGGGAGTCGAGCAGCGCGGTCCGAGCGTTATATTAACCATCTTGCCCGAAGGAAAGAGCCATTCCAAAGACTGAAATGAAGCACGCGAAGGTACTCATCGCGGACGACGACCGTTCCATCACGGAAGGGTTGAGCGCGATTCTGCGCGACGAGGGTTACGATGTCGCCGTGGCCGTTGACGGTCAGAAGGCGCTCGACCAGCTAGGCGCGGAAGCGTTTGGGGTCGTACTCGCCGATCTGAAAATGCCCAAGGTCGACGGCCTGGCGCTACTCAAGGAGCTGCAGACCCGCGCCATCCCCACCGAGTGCATCATCGTCACCGGTCAGGCGACGGTCGACTCGGCCGTTCAGGCGATGCGCGAAGGTGCGTACGATTACGTCGAAAAGCCGCTCACTGCAGACAAGCTGAATCGACTGAAGGCGCTGATCCCGAAGGCCCTCGAGAAATTCAACGTCCAGCAAAAAAATCGCGAGCTCTCGTCCAAGCTCGAGGGGCTCACTCATTTCGGAGAGCTCACCGGGCAGTCCGAGGAAATGCGCGCGGTCTATCAGATCATTGAAGCCGTCGCCCCGTCCAATGCGAGCGTGTTGATCTTCGGCGAATCCGGTACGGGCAAGGAGCTCGTCGCGCGCGCGGTCCACGCCAAGAGCGAGCGCGCAAAAGGCCCATTCTTCGCGCTCAATTGCGCCGCGCTTCCCAAGGACATCCTCGAGAACGAGCTGTTCGGACACGAGAAGGGCGCCTTCACCGGCTCGGTCAATGAGAAGCCGGGCGCATTCGAGATGGCCGACGGCGGGACGATCTTCCTCGACGAGGTCGCGGAGATGCCGCCCGACATTCAGGTCAAGCTGCTGCGCGCGATCGAATCCAGATCCATCCGCCGGCTCGGCGGAAAGAAGGAGATCGAGGTCGACATCCGCATACTTGCCGCGACCAATCGCGACTTGCAGAAGGCTCTCTCCGAGAACGACCTGCGCGAAGACCTGTACTATCGCCTCGCGGTCGTCGAGCTGTTCCTCCCGCCGCTGCGCGAGCGCATTGGCGACATCAAGCTGCTCGCCACCGAGTTCCTCGCGCGCTTCGCCGAGCAGAACGGCAAGCCCGTCAGCGGCTTCGACGACGCCGCGTGGGAGTGGATCCTCTCCTACAACTGGCCGGGCAACGTGCGCGAGCTGAAAAACGCCGTCGAGCGCGCGGTGATCATGAGCCGTGGTGACAAGATCCAGGCAGCCGACATCATGCCGCGGCACCTCCGCCGCGGAAGTGATGTGCAGACGCCGATCACTTTGCCGCCCGGCGCAACGCTTGCCGACACACGGCGCCAGCTGGTGCTGCGCGCGTTCGCATCGACCAACGGCGACTATTCCCGTACCGCGACGATGGTCGGCATGACCCCGGCCGAAGTGCGCTCGGAGATTGCCTCGCTGCTCAACGGGAGCGCCGGCGAGCATCAGGCGAGCAGTCAAGCGACCAACGGTGTGCAACGCGTATCCAAACCGGCCGATCAGTTTGCCGCGGCCGGCAAGCCGGCAAAGGCGCCAGTGAAGTCATCCGCGGCGCCGGCGCCCGCCAAATCGAAGGCCCGGAAGCGCTAATGAGATGGAGGACGCCAATGGACGAGCAGGATTGGTACTATGACGACGACGCCGACTACGCCGAGCCATATGTCATCGTCGAGAGACGCGAAGCGGGTGTTGGCACTTTCCTGATTGGCCTGGCGCTGGGAGCCGGCGCGGCGTTGCTGTTCGCGCCGCAGAGCGGCGAGGAGACCCGGCGCGGCATCGCCCGTCGTGCGCGTCGCGCCCAGGAAGCGGCGGTGGATTTCGTCGACGATGTCAGCGGTACCGTCGCCGACAAGTTCAGTGAGGTCAGAGCGACGGTCGAGGAGCGCATTGAAGCCACCCTCGACGCAGTCGACGACAAGAAGCGGCGAGTCACGAACGCCTTCCACGCAGGACGGGCGGCTGCGCGCGAAGCGCGGGGCGAGCTGGAGCAGCGCATCGCCGAGACGAAAGCGGCGTACAAAGAGACCTAACTAGTGCCGCAGCGCGGGCTCTGGGCCCGGCTCGGCTGGCTCCTCCGCGACTACGCGAAGCGAGTCTGGGACAACAGCGGCGAAGACAACGTGTTTTTTCTGGCGGGGGGAATCGCGTTCAACATTCTCCTCGCCGCCGTTCCTTTCTTCCTGCTGCTCGCGACCGGCTTGCTCTACCTGCTGAATCAGTCGCCGGATACGACGTCAGCCGAAGTACTGCAGATCGTCGACAAGTTTCTCCCGCCCCATCCTCCCGGCGACTCGGGGCCGGCCGGCTCCATCCTCAACGAGGTCATCAAACGCAGCGGCACCGTCACGATCTACAGCGCCGTCGGCTTCATCTGGTTTTCGACTCGCCTGTTCGGGTCTCTGCGAACGGTGCTCGCGGCGATCTTCGATATCGATACCGATCGCGGGATCATCGCGGGCAAGATCTTCGACATCGAGATGACCCTGGTGTCGAGCCTGCTCCTCGTCGCGTACACGGCACTTAGCGCCTACCTGGCGATAGCCACGACCCGGGGCGTTGGGGTGTTGGCAGATCTGGGTCTCCGGAAAGAGTTGATGGGCCAGCTCGAGTACAACGTCGGTCAGCTGATCGCCTTCTCGTTCATCGCGACGATGTTCTTCTCGCTCTACAAATTCCTGCCGCACCGCAAGATTCGCTGGAAAACGGCGTTGATCGCGTCCCTGTTCACGAGCGTGATGCTGGAGGTCGCCAAACGGGCGTTTTCGGCCTATGTCCGCTCATTTAATCCGGGGAGCTTCTACAGCGGCACAGTCGCTGCATTAGTGCTGGTAGTTATCTGGGTGTATTACGCCTCCTTCATCTTCATCATAGGCGGCGAAGTCGCACAGGTATACGAGCTTCGGCGTGTGCGGAAAATGCAGCGCGAAGCGTTCGAGGACTGAGTTCCATTAGCGATGTTGCCGGGCCTTCCGGCGAACACACTTTTTGAGGGGGCGTCTCGTGCGCAAGTTCGCAGCAGTAGCGGCCATACTGGCCGTCGTATCGATCTCAGCTTGCAAGAAGACGGGTGATGGCGAGTACCAGGTTGAGCGGCCGGTTGTAGGGACGCAGACGGACACGATTCACACGCCGACTGTCGACGTGGGAACCGACACGGCGAACGTGACGGTCCCGAAGGTCGAGGTGAAGAAGGACACCGCGACGGTGAAGGTGCCGACGGTGAAGGTGAATCCGCCGAAGAAGTAACTCCTCACCTATCGCGCGCGTGCACCTCCGGCGCACGTGAGAAAGCCCCGCCTTTCGGCGGGGCTTTCTTGTAGCTGCCACTGAAGACTACCGGCGGGCGGCTTTGGGGCGGGCCGGCTGGAGGCCGCGGGCTACTGCCAGCGCATTTTCAGCAACGTTGAGCGTGAATGCGCCACGAAATGATTGAGCCCATGGCCTCGCGCCGTGTGGCCCACCGCCGCCGGCCGGTAGTCTTCGGTGGCAGTTAAAAGCCTTCTCGGTGTGCTATATTTCAGACGCCCCAGGTCCCGGAGGGCGTAGGCCCACTAACTCCGTCAGGACCCCGAAGGTAGCAGCGGCATGCGGTGTCTTACGTTGCTCCGTAAGGCCTGGGGTACTCCCGCCTCGCAATGTCTCTCGCACTCGCCCGTAAATACCGCCCAAAGCGCTTCGCTGACGTCGCCGTCCAGTCGCACGTTTCAAACACGCTGCGCGGCGCGATCGCCAGAGCGAAAGTCGCGCACGGATATCTGCTTTCCGGACCGCGCGGTGTCGGCAAGACCACGCTTGCGCGCGTGCTGGCAATGGCGCTCAACTGCGAGAACAAGCGTGAAGACGGCGAGCCCTGCGGCGAGTGCGTCTCCTGCCAGCGCATCTGGAGCGGCTCGTCGAGCCTCGACGTCGTCGAGATCGATGCCGCATCGAACCGCGGCGTCGATGATGCCCGGGAGCTGCGCGAGAGGGCGATGTACGCGCCCTCGGGTGAAGACCGCTACAAGGTCTACATCGTCGATGAAGCGCATATGCTCACGCGTGAAGCCTGGAATGCGCTCCTCAAGATTCTCGAGGAGCCGCCGCCGCGAGTGATCTTCGTTTTTGCGACCACCGAGCCACAGAAGATCGCCCAGGCCGCGGCGCCCGTGCTGAGTCGTTTGCAGCGTTTTGACCTCAAGCGCATCGGACTCGCCGACATCACCCGCCGCTTATCAACGGTGCTGGAGCAGGAGGGCGTGAAAGCATCCGACGACGCCATCGCGCTCATCGCGCGCGCCGCCGACGGCTCCATGCGCGACGCCCTCAGTCTCACCGACCAGGTGATTTCCATCGGCGGCGGCACCGTCACCGTCGAACGCGTGCGCGAGGCGCTTGGCCTCGTCGCCGAGGACGAGTTCATCCATCTGCTGGACCTCATCGCGGCCCACCGCGCTGGTGAAGTCTTCGAAGCCGTCAACAAGCTCACCGATTCAGGTGTCGACTTCGGCGTTTTCCTGTCCGGTTTCGCGGACATGCTGCGTGCCCAGCTGACGGTGGTGCTCAACGACCGCGCCGACGGAGTATCAGCCGCTGCCGCCGCAGCCCTCAGGGAGAGAAAGGATCTGTTCAGCGCCGGAGATCTCCTTCGCATGATCAGCGCAATCAACGCCCTCGAGCCGAATTTCAAAAAAAGCTCTCAACAGCAATTGCTGATCGAGATGCTGCTGGTGAGGATGGCCCTCCTCGATCGAACGGTCGCGCTGGAGGACGTCCTCAAGGGCCTTGGCGAAGCCAGCGGCGCCGAGCGTGCGGCGCAGCCGAGCGGATCGGTGCGCGCGCAAAACCCGCAACCGGCGGTCGCGCGAACCGTGCAGCGTCCCGCCACCCGGCCCGGCTA
>DASSNV010000289.1:0-8669 GCA_035701245.1 Gemmatimonadaceae bacterium
GGGGCATGGGGCAGGGAGCTAGCGACCGGTGAGCAGCGAATCTGACCGCGGTCGTCAACATCGGAGGTACAATGACTGTCGATAGATCGGTGGTGTTTACAGGGATTCAGTTCGAGAATCCGTTCCTGCTTTCCTCGGCACCGCCCACCGAATCGGAATCGAACATCATGCGCGCGTTCGAGTCGGGGTGGGGCGGGGTGGTGACGAAGACCATTGGATTGCACCCCGTCGTCAACGTTTACGGCGCGAAAGCCAAGTTCATGCGCACCACTCCGGACGACGCCAACGTCTCGATGAAGAAACGTCCGGGCGCCGCGCTGCACTCGTCGTGGAACTGGGAGCTGATCTCAGACAAAACGCTGGAATGGTGGGCACCGCGCATCAGGCGCATCAAGGAGGCGTTCCCGAACAAGGTATTGATCGCGTCGATCATGGCTGGATCGGGTAACGACAAGGAGCTGCGTCACTGGCAGGAGCTCGCGCAAACCGTTCAGGGTGAAGGCGCCGACGGACTCGAGCTCAACTTCTCGTGTCCGCACATGGACCGGCGCGACATGGGGTCCAACATCGGCAAGGACCAGGGGCTGTGCTCCGTCGTGACTGAAGCGGTGAAGGAAGTCGCCAAGGTTCCCGTGTGGACCAAGCTGACACCAGCTACGGCAGACATCGTTGTCGAAGCCGCGGCGTGCTTCCGCGGCGGCGCGGATGCGATCGTCTCGTCGAATACTTTTCCATCAATTCCGTTGATCGATCCGGAGACGCTCGAGTTCGAGATCAACGTCGATGGGCTGGTCTCGAGCGGCGGGCTCGGAGGCCCGGCGATATTGCCGCTGTCTCTCGCCAAGATGGCGCAGCTGACGAAGGCGTTTCCGGATCGCAGCTTCTCCGGAATTGGCGGCATCTCCGACTTCAACCAGGCTCTCTCGTATTTTCTGCTCGGTTGCGGGACGGTTCAGGTCTGCACCGCGGCAATGCTCGATCAGGCGATCGGTCCCAACGTCATCAGGCGACTCATTTCCGGTCTCGACCGGTTCCTCGAGGAGCACGCGAAGGACGGCTGGACACGCGTCGAGGATTTCCGGGGGATTCGGCGCGACCGGATCGTGTTGCAGTCCGACATTCGTCGGCCAGACTCGGCGGACTACCATTCGGGATACGAGAACGTCGAGGGCTACGCAGCGCCGCAGCCCGAGACGACGGCCAGGGCGACTGCATGACCGGTATCCAGACCTCGGTGCCGCCGCGCCATACAGGGAAGCAATCGGGCACTTCGCGTAAACCGATGCCGATGCCGCCGACCGATCACATCGCTCGCCCCTACACCGGTCCGTCCCGCGATGAGATCATCGCCATGCGTCGGAAATACACCAATCCGGCGATCTTCACTCTTTACGGCGAGCCGCTGCTGATAGTCGAGGGGCACATGCAGTGGCTGTTCGACGAGACGGGCAAGCGCTACCTCGACTTGTTCGCTGGGATCGTGACGATCTCGTGCGGCCACTGCCATCCAAAAGTCGTCGCGGCGATCGAGCGCCAGACCGAGACCCTCCAGCACACCACGACGATCTATCTGCACCCGAATTTCGCACTGTTGGCGAAAAAGCTCGCGTCGAAGATGCCGAAGGGACTCGACGTCACCTACTTCGTGAACGATGGCAGCGAGGCGAACGATCTCGCGGTGACGATGGCGCGGCTTTACACGGGCAACACAGACGTCATCGCGGTGCGCAATGGCTACCACGGCGGCTCGCCGAGCTCGATGGGACTCACTTCGCACAATACCTGGAAGTATCCGATACCGGGCTCGGTCGGAATTCACCACGCCATCTCCCCGGATCCTTATCGCAGCCCGTTCTCGGGCACTCCGGAAGAGATCGCGACGAAGAGTGCGCAGGACATCCTCGGCATCATCCGCTACTCCACACCGGGAAAGATCGCGGCATTCATTGCCGAGCCAATTCAGGGAGTTGGAGGGGCGACGCACGGCGCGAAGAACTATCTGGGCGAGGCGTATCGGATCGCCCGCGATCACGGTGGACTGTGCATCGCCGACGAGGTGCAGACGGGCTTCGGTCGGACCGGTGAGCACTACTGGGGATTCGAGAACTTCGACGTCATCCCTGATTTCATCACCATGGCCAAAGGCATCGGCAACGGCGTCCCGCTCGGCGCGGTAACCACGCGCATGGAGATCGCCGAGGCTCTGACGCAGCGGATCCACTTCAATACCTTCGGCGGAAATCCGGTATGCATGGCGGCCGGTCTCGCGGTGATCGACGTCATCGACGAGGAGGGCCTCCAGGAGAATTCTCGCGTCGTCGGAAAGCGTTTCAAGGATGGGTTGAGCGCGCTGGCGAAGCAGCATCAGCTGATCGGTGACGTGCGCGGGATGGGACTGATGCTCGGCGTCGAGCTCGTACGAGATCGGAGCACTAAGGAGCCGGCAAAGAAGGAAACTCTCGCCGTCCTCGAAGCCGCGCGTGAGATGGGTGTGCTGGTTGGCAAGGGCGGGCTCGACGGCAACGTGCTTCGAATCAAGCCCCCGATGTGCATCACCGCCGCCGATGCGGACTTCGCCATCGACGTGCTCGACCGCGCGCTGGCGGCGGCAGCGAACTAGAGTCAACCGGAGGAGCAGGCCGTTGGCATTCGACCGGATCATCAAGGGCGGCAACGTCGTCACACCAGCCGGCACTTTTGTCGGCGACGTCGGAATCAGCGGCGAGAAGATCTCCGCGCTCGGCGCCAGTCTCGATGGCGACAAATCGACCAAGATCATCGACGCCAAGGGACACCACGTCATCCCTGGCGTTCTCGATGTGCACGTTCACCTCGAGCTCCCGTTCTGTGGAACTGTCTCGGCGGACGACTATCGCACGGGAACGCGTGCCGGCGCGCGCGGCGGCGTGACGACGCTGATCGACTTCGCGATTCCATACGCCGGCGAGTCGCTCGGTCAGGCGGCGGACAACTGGATGAAGAAGGCGGAAGGAAAGTCGCTGATCGATTACACCTTCCACATCTGCATCACCCGCTGGAACGAGCACAAGGATCAGATCAGGGGAATGGTCGATCGCGGCTTCACGACATTCAAGGAATTCATGATCTATGAATCCGAGGGCTGGCAGTCGGATGACCGCGCGATGTTCGGCACCCTGGAAAAGATGAAAGAGTACGGCACAATGCTGCTGGTGCACGCCGAGTCGGCGCGGGTCCTGGACGAGCTGATCGCGCGGCACCACACCCCCGAGATGATGCAGAAATACGGCGCGCGGCTGCACCCAATGACGCGCCCGAACTTCATCGAGGCCGAAGCCATACAGCGCGCCGTTCAGTGGTGCGAGGCGACGGGTGGCCAGCTCTACATCGTCCACATGTCGACGGGGGAAGGCGCCGACATTATTCGCGCGGCGCAGGCGCGCGGTGTCCCGGTGCTCGCCGAGACCTGCGTACAGTACCTCGTGCTGGATGACTCGGTGTTCGAGCGTGAGGACGGCCACCTCTACGCGTGCTGTCCGCAGCTCAAGAAGCCGAAGGATGTTCAAAGACTGTGGCGCGGCCTCAAGAGCGGGGAAGTCTCGGTGATCTCTACCGACACCTGTACGTTCGACCGCGAGCAGAAGGCGATGTGGAACGGCGACTGGACCAAGATTCCGATGGGGATGCCGGGACTGGAGACTCTGATGCCGCTGACCTACACCCGTGGCGTCCGGGACGGCAAGCTGTCGCTCGAGGAGATGTGCACCAAGCTTTCCACTAATCCGGCGAAGATCATGGGACTCTATCCGCGCAAGGGCGCGATCCAGGTCGGAGCCGACGCCGACATCGCGATCATTCACCCGACCAAAACGCACAAGGTGGATCCGGACGAGATGGAGACCAACGCCGACTGGTCGCCGTACGAGGGCTGGGATCTGGCTGGCTTCGCGCGCACGACGCTGTCGCGCGGGGAAGTCATCGTCGACAACTACGAGGTGGTTGGCAAGGAAGGGCGGGGCCAGTGGCTGCCGCGGAAAACGGCCGGCCTCGCATCGTGACGACGGTCGCCGCCGGCGCGGTGTACACACCTGACGCTGCCCAGCGCGGCGACGACATAACGGCGAGCCCGCTCTGGAATCCGGACCTCGCGCCCACTGATCCGTCGCGCCGGACGTGGTCCACCTACAACATCGCCGCACTCTGGATCGGGATGAGCGTGGTCATCACCACCTACACGCTCGCCTCCGGATTGATGGAGCAGGGGATGACGTGGTGGCAGGCGATGGTGACGATTCTGCTCGGCAACGTCATCGTGCTGATCCCGATGATCCTCAACGCGCACGCCGGGACCAAGTACGGGATTTCGTTTCCGGTGCTGTGTCGCGCGAGCTTTGGCGTGCGGGGAGCGAATATCGCCGCGATTCTGCGCGCGATCGTCGCGTGTGGGTGGTTCGGAATTCAGACGTGGATCGGGGCGCTGGCCCTCGACGCACTCTTCAAGGCTGCGTGGCCGGGCTGGGCGCAGCTCACCGGAAGCACCGCAATCGCTTTCGCAGTTTTCTGGCTGATCCAGGTCGTCATAATCCTCAAGGGTACCGAAGGTATCAAAGTTCTCGAGAGCTGGTCAGCTCCGCTGTTGCTTGCCGGTGGCGCGCTGCTCCTATGGTGGGCGATAAGAAACGGTGGCGGGCTCGGCAATATTCTCAGCGAGTCGCAGCGACTGCAAAAGGGTCACGGGGAATTCTGGGCGCTGTTTCCGGCCGCGCTCACCGCGAACGTCGGTTACTGGGCGACGCTGAGTCTCAACATTCCCGACTTCACGCGCTACGCGAAAAGCCAGCGTTCCCAGGCGCTCGGTCAGGCGCTCGGTTTACCGACGACGATGACCGCGTTTGCTTTTATCGGAGTGGCAGTGACGAGCGCAACGATCGTGATCTTCGGCCGAGCGGTGTGGGATCCGGTCGAGCTCGTGGGCATGATCGGTCGCGCCCCGGTGATCATTTTTGCGGCGCTGGTGGTACTGGCGGCACAGCTTACCACCAACATGGCGGCAAACGTCGTCTCACCCTCCAACGACTTCTCGAATCTGAGCCCGAAGCGCATCAGCTATGTCACCGGCGGGCTGATCACCGCCGTGCTGGGTATCGTGATGATGCCGTGGAAGCTCTACTCCGATGCGGCGGCGTACATCTTCACCTGGCTGCTCGGGTACTCGAGTCTCATGGGAGCGCTCGGCGGAATCCTGATCGCGGACTACTGGATCGTGCGACGTCAGCGGCTCGCCGTCGACGATCTGTTCAAACTCCGCGGACGCTACACGTACGCAAACGGTATCAATCCGCGCGCGATGACGGCACTGGTGATGTCGATTGCCCCAGTCGTACCCGGCTTCGTCCGCGCTATCACTACACCGGGCGGCACGGTGAGCAACCCGAATTTCTTCGACCACCTCTATTCTTACGCGTGGTTCGTGACCTTCGCGGTGAGCTTCGTCATCTACTTGCTGCTGATGCGCCGCGATGGCGCTGAGCAACCGACACCTTCACGGAGATAGCTGGATGGCTCGCGTCGTCAAGTGTGGACTCATTCAGGCCTCGAGCGCGGCCTCGGCGGATGATTCGCTGGACAAGATTCGGGAAGCCAACATCGAGAAGCACATGAAATTTCTCGACGACGCGGGCCGGCAGGGCGTGCAGATCGTTTGCATGCAGGAGATCTTCACCGGCCCTTACTTCTGCGCCGAGCAGAACACGAGGTGGTACGACGCAACCGAGAAGATTCCCGACGGTCCGACGACCCGGTTGATGCAGGAGGTCGCGAAGAAATACTCGATGGCAATCGTGGTGCCGATCTACGAGGAGGAGGAAACCGGCGTCTACTACAACACCGCCGCGGTGATAGACGCCGATGGGACTTACCTGGGCAAGTACAGGAAGTCACACATTCCGCACACCGCGCCGGGCTTCTGGGAGAAGTTCTACTTCAAGCCCGGCAATCTTGGCTATCCAGTATTCAAGACCAAGTACGCCGACATCGGGGTGTACATCTGCTACGACAGGCACTTTCCAGAGGGCGCGCGCGAGCTGGGACTGAATGGAGCGGAGATCGTGTTCAATCCCTCGGCGACTGTTGCGGGATTGTCGGAGTACTTGTGGAAGCTGGAGCAGCCGGCGCACGCGGTTGCGAATGCTTTTTTTGTCGGCGCGATCAATCGCGTTGGTTATGAGAAACCCTGGAACATCGGCGAGTTCTATGGCCAGAGCTACTTCTGCGATCCGCGCGGCCAGTTCCTCGCCCAGGCTTCCCGTGATCGAGACGAGCTCATTACTGCCGACCTCGATCTGGACAAGATTCGGGAGGTCAGGAATGTCTGGCAGTTTTATCGCGATCGAAGGCCTGAAACCTATGGCGGGCTTTGTAAGCTCTGAATCGGCATTACTGAAGACTACCAGCTTATGGCTATCGGCGGAGCAGCTGGCTGCGCCGAGCTCGGATTTGATGAAAGGCGGCGCGTCGGACGGAGTGCTGTTACCAAATCCCGGCTCGGAGCTGCGAGCCGCTCCGCCCACTGCCATCAGCTGGTAGTCTTCAGTGATGCATTTGCTGTTAATAGCCGAGCATCAAAACCAGGCTCTGCGCGGGAATGATCTCCTTCCACTGCGCGATCAACTTCTTGTAAGCGAGCCCCACCGGCCGGATCTTTCGGTCGAGGTCGAATAGTCCGAGCGCGTTGACACGGCCGTTGTCTTCGCGGAGCGCGGTGTCCCAGTCGACCTGGTCGGTGAGGCTGTACCAGGTGAAGCCGACGATGGGAATTCCATCTTCCTTGAGGCGCACCATCTGCGCCCACTCCTTGATCAGCCACTGCACGGCGTCCGGCTCGACGATGTTCGTTTCCGCGTGCATCACCGGGAGCCGGTACCGATCGAAGTACTGACGGGTGAGGATGTAGTAGCCGAAGATCTCGCCCGCCTCGGTATACGATCCGTCGGCGTGCACCATGTGCTCGTTGGTCCAGTAATAGTCGGTGCCCATGATGCAGTGAGCCTTTACGTGATTGTCGCGGAACCAGTGGTATTCGGCGTTGGTAAGGCCGTTCTGGAGGACGTACTCGTAGGTCTCCGACGAGAGCGGGTACCCGTAAGTCAGATCCAGAGCGAGGAAGCGCTTCTCGTTGAGCGCGTGCGCGAGCGGCAGACAACTCGGATCCTCGGCGTGGAAGTACTCGGACGATTCGCTCTGGATGAAGGTCGGCTGATCACGGCACTCCAGAATCTCGGTCATTGCCAGCACGTTGGCCTTGCAGAGATTCTTCATCGCGGTGACGAAGGCGCCATGATCCCGGCGGCGCTCATTCCACCAGCCGTGCAGGGCCGAGAACGTTGCGGCGATGAAGATCTCGTTGACGGGTGTGAACAGAGTCACCCACGGATATCGCAGGGCGAAGGCGCGCGCGTACTCGGCGAAAAACCGCGGCCACTCCGGGTTCTGGAAATTGCCGAGCCAGTCCGGGATCCCGAAGTGACACAGATCCGCGATCGGCGTGATCTCCATCTCCTTGAGCGCATTGAAGGTCTCGTCGGCGAAGCTCCAGTCGTATTGGCCGGGGCCGATGTGGGTGGAGTAGTAGGCGGGGCCGTACCTGAGAAACTCGATGCCAAGCTCCTTTACGAGAGCGAAGTCCTCGCGCCAGTGGTCGTAGTGCCCGCATTTGGCGAAGCTGTCGACGCGCTTCGTAGTTCCGTCGGGCAGCTCGATGACGGGATAGCTGCCTTCGATTCCGGTGGCGAAGAGAAAGGCGGGGAAGCAGGGCGGATCGCGGCGCATGCGAGAGGGGATAGCGCGGAATCTGTGCCGCGGTCCGTCACGCTCTATAAGTCACAGGGCCGAGGCGTTACTGAAGACTACCAGCTAGTGGCAATGAGCGGAGCGGCTGCGGCTCCGAGCAAGGGTTGGATGAAAAGCAGCGCGTCGGACGTAGTGCTGTTATCAAACGCGTGCTCGGAGCCCCGAACCGCTTTGCCCACTGCCACTAGCTGGTAGTCTTCATTTGCTGCTAAGAATGGCATATCCCTAGCGATATCGGATTTCATGAATCGAGTCGGATTCGCGGCCAGGGGAATCGGCTTTGCCCTCGCGCTCGAGTTAGCGATCAGCTGCAAACCCGCGACAACGAGCTACGTCGCCGACAAGCCGCGGCCGTATCCAACCGATTCCGTGGAGACCCACATCCACCGCGTCGGGGTCGTTCAGGGCTTTTACGGACCTGAGTCGGTGCGGTACTCGCCGGGCCAGGACGTCTACTTCGTCTCGGTGATGAATGGGCCGGGGTCCGACAAGGACAACAACGGCTACATCGTCGAAGTCAACGCCGGGAACCTCGGCCAGTCACAGCTCTTTGTTGTGGGCGGCAGGCAGGGCGTGCATCTCGACGCGCCGAAGGGTCTCGCCATCCACGGAGATACGCTGTGGACGACGGACATCGATGTCGTGCGCGGGTTCGACCGGTTCACCGGGCGCCCGCTGGGTGAGATCGATCTCAAGCCGCACGGTGCGGTTCTCCTCAACGACATCGCGGTCGGACCCGACGGCATGATCTACGTCACCGATACCGGCATCCTTATGAGTCAGGTCGGAGTGATTTACGTCGGCGGTGACAAGGTATTCGCGATCGGTCCCAACCGGTCCAT
>DASSNV010000290.1:0-2554 GCA_035701245.1 Gemmatimonadaceae bacterium
GCGATTTCCCAACGTTTCAGGAGAGTCTTAAATGAGCAACAAAAAGGGTTTTACCCTCATTGAGCTTCTGATCGTGGTCGTCATCATCGGCATTCTTGCCGCGATCGCGATTCCGAAGTTCGCGAACACCAAGGAGAAGGCATACCTTGCTGCGATGAAGTCTGACCTTCGCAACATGGCGACCTACGAAGAGCAGTACGCTGCCGACAACGGTGGTGCTTACTTCTCGGGAACCGCGACCGCAGCGGCTCCTCTCCAGGGCTTCAGCCCCTCGCAGAACGTCACGGTTGTCGTGACTGGTGTTGCCGGCCCGCCGCCTTCGTGGAGCGCGACCGCGACCCATACGCAAACCGCCAAGGTTTGCGACATGACCAACGGTGTGATCACCTGCACCTGATTAGGGCTTCTTTGGCCTGAGAGAAACGGAGCGTCTTTCGACGCTCCGTTTTTCTTTTTCTCGGCTTCTCGGACCTGAGCGCTGCGGCTGGCCACCACCTGAACGGAAGCGGGCAGCTGCAAGCCTAACAGCTGCTACGCCGACAGCTCTCGGGAGGCATCGCGTCTCGCCGTCCTGGTCCGCAGTTGAAATGACGAAAGGGCGCATACGTGCCGCGCTCCCAGCAGCGAGCTGACTACGCTTAAAGCTCCCCGCTTCTGTTTTGTGGATGCCGTTGCGCGCCCCGATCGATTCCCCGCGACAGCTATCCGTTGTTCGTTGCGTGATCGAACCGAATCGCGTCCGCGATCGTGATCGCTTCCTTGTGCCGCTCCCGGGCCTCCTTGACCGTTTCGTCGGCGGTGTCCGCATTGGCGTAGCGCTCGACGGCCGCTTCCCACAGATCGGCCCGGTGTTCGGCGATCATCGCGCACTTGTCGCGCTCGAGGCGCATCATCTCCAGCAGCGCCGAGGCGAGGACTTCCTCGAGCCATTCGTTGGGGCGCTCCTGCTGGAGAGCGCTGGTGACTTCATCGGCGAGTGACGCAGCCCGTCGCCCGGCTTCGGCGACCACATCCGTTGATTTCTCCACGTACATGAATCTGTCTCCTATCCGAGAGGGCCGACCTGATAATGCAGGAGTTTGGCATCCATCGTTTCAGTCGTCCAGACCCTGTTGCGACAGGCGAACGGCCGAGCTCTGCCTGGTGAGCGATGAGCGCATCGTGAACCCGTACTTCGATGGCCCGCCCATGCGCTCGAAAGCCCGAAAAAGACGACATAAGGCAGCGATACGAATCCCAATCGAAATGCTATCGCTTGAAACATGATTCACCTCGCTGCGTAATGAGGTCGTCACGCAATTCCTGAGAATTCACGCAGCACAATGCCCGCAAAGTGATGGCCAACTCCGCGCCTGTCCCCGCCCCCGCCCCACGCGATCTGGAAGTTCCGCTTGGACTCGAGTCGGGGTTGGTGCGACTGGTGCCCTACAATCCGGCGTGGCTCCGGCTCTTCATCGTCGAACGTAGCCGCATCGAGGCGGCGGTGGGCCGCGCGGGAATCGACCTCAAGATCGAGCACACCGGGAGCACCTCGATCCCCGGCGTATGTGCCAAGCCCATTCTCGATATTCTCGCCGGCGCGAGCGACACCAGGACGTTACAGCGCGCGATCGACGCGCTGCAGAGCGCCGAATATCAATACCGCGGCGAACAGGGAATTCCGGGCCGCCACTTCTTCCGTCGCGGCGAGCCGCGCCAGTACCACGTCCACCTGACGATGATTGCCAGCGAATTCTGGCGCGATCATCTGGCGTTTCGCGACTATCTCCGCACCCACCGCGACACCGCCGCTGCGTACGGCGCGCTCAAGCAAGCGTTGGCCGAGCGCTATCCGCGCGACCGCGAATCGTACATTGAGGCCAAAACTGGCTTTGTAGAAGACGTGCTCCGCAGGGCGGGACGACGCGCGCGATAAGCGGCTCCCGCTACTGACCTCGTCAGCCCGCGACCGCCACCTCCTCTCCCGTCAACCGCCCGTCAAAGAGCTGCACCAACCGATCGGCGTGGCGCGCGTAACGCGCATCGTGGGTGACGATGCAGATCGTGGCGCCGCCGGCATGCAGCTCGGCCAGTAGATCCATCACCGCCTCGCTGTTGTGCGAGTCGAGATTTCCGGTCGGCTCGTCGGCGAGCAGGATCGCCGGATCGCCGGCCGCCGCGCGCGCCACCGCCACACGCTGCTGCTGCCCGCCCGAGAGCTGCGACGGATAGTGGTTCGCGCGATGCGCGATCTTCACTCGCTCCAGCGATTGCTGCACCCGCGCTTTCCGCTCCTCCGCCGTCATCCCCCGATAGGTGAGCGGCAGCTCCACGTTCTCCGCCACGGTCAGGTCGCCGATCAGATTGAACGACTGGAAGATGAATCCGATCTGCCGGTTCCGAACTCGCGCCCGGTCGGCGGGGGAAAGGTTCGCCACCGCCTCGCCGCCGAGCGTGCACTCCCCCGACGTTGGGCTGTCGATCAAACCCAGTATCGACAGCAGCGTCGTCTTCCCCGAGCCCGACGGCCCCGCAATCGATACGTACTCGCCGTCGGCGATCTCCAGATCGATGT
>DASSNV010000291.1:0-3893 GCA_035701245.1 Gemmatimonadaceae bacterium
CGGCCGGCGGACATGCACGCCCAGCCCAACGGGGCCGCCGTCATCTTCGTCCACGGCGCCGGATACCTCCACAACGTCGGGAATTTCTGGTCCGAGTATCCGCGCGAGTACATGTTCAACCAGTTCCTGGCGTCGCATGGATACGTCGTGCTGGATCTCGATTACCGCGGCTCTGATGGGTACGGCCGCGATTGGCGCACGGCGATCTACCGGCACATGGGCGGCCGGGACCTGCAGGACCAGGTCGATGCGTCGAAGTACCTCGTCAGCACCATCGGCGTCGACCCCAAGCGCATAGGCATCTACGGCGGGAGCTACGGCGGGTTCATAACCCTGATGGCGCTCTTCACCGAATCGCCTCACTTCGGCGCCGGCGCCGCGCTACGGAGCGTGACCGACTGGGCGCACTACAATCAGGGATACACATCGGAAATCCTCAACCTTCCGCAAAACGATACGTTGGCCTACCGCCAGTCGTCTCCTATCTACTTTGCGGAAGGGTTGCAGGACCCGTTGCTGATGGCGCACGGGATGGCCGACACCAACGTCCACTTCCAGGATATCGTAAGACTCACCCAAAGACTGATCGAGCTGGGCAAGACGCGTTGGGAGCTGGCTGTGTATCCGGTAGAGAACCACGCGTTCGAGCGGCCGTCGTCATGGGCTGACGAGTACCGCCGCATCTTCGAGCTCTTCGAGCGATACCTGCCGACTCGCACATCTTCCCGATGATCACCTACATCTTCAACGTATTCGCGCGCGCCGGCTCGGCGATCAGGGCAGTGCTGGGATTCCCCGACTACGAGCGCTATCTCGCCCACATGCGATCGGCGCATCCCGGCGACCGGGTGATGAGCGAGACCGAGTTCCGGCATACTCGCCTCAACGACCGATATAGTCGCGCCGGATCGAAGTGCTGCTGACCGCCCAGGCCGCAGGAATTACGGGGTGGCGCCCCGCAGCCTGCCGACAGTGAACCAGTAGATGTGCATGATCGGGCTCGGTCGACGTCTCCAAGGAGACTCCAACCGAGCCCGACATGAGAGCAATCCACTTCATTCTGTTCCCCGCCGTATTGGTCGCCGGGTGTCGCCGCGGCGAAAGCGTCGCGGCCGACAGCACCTCCGCCGGCTCCGTCGCCGCGTTCAAGACGATGGCCGTGCCCACCGTCACGTCAGTCGCATCGCAGAGCGCCGGACCCCCGCCGTCGCCGCCTTCAGCTCCGATGGGAATCGCCACCAGAGTCGCGAATGAATCCATCGCCGAGGATGCGGCGGTGGGGCTGTCCGCGTCCCCGTCGACAGACCAGTTTCAGATCAACGACGCCGCCACCGGTGCCACGCTGATGGTCATTCGCACCGGCCAGGCGTTCATCGAGGTCCAGAAGGTGGACGCCGCGGTGCTCAGGATTCGACAGCTGGCGATACAGGTCGGCGGATACGTGGCGAACTCCGCGGTGAGCGGTGGTAAAGATCAGATTCGTCAGGCGACGCTCGAGATCAAGATCCCGTCGGCGAAATACGATGAAGCCGTCAGCTCGTTGTCGGCGATTGGGAAGGTCGAGACCGTGAATTCGAGCGCGCAGGATGTGGGCGAGGAATACGTGGATATCAGCGCTCGCGTGACGAACGCGAAGAGACTCGAGGAACGCCTGATCAATCTGCTCGCCAATCGCACCGGCAAACTCGACGAAGTGCTGCGTGTCGAGCGAGAGCTGGCGCGGGTGCGCGAGGAAATCGAGCGTTACGAGGGCCGCTTGCGCTACCTGAGCTCGAGAGCCGCAATGAGCACTCTAAGCATCACCGCTCACGAGCCGGCCCCAATCCTGGGGAACGAGCCGGGCGAAAATCCAATCGGCGCGGCGGTTCGTCGGGCGTGGGACAATTTCGTCGGCCTGCTGGCCGCGCTGATTGCATCGCTCGGAATTCTGATTCCGCTCGGATTGCTTGGCGTTGGCGGCTGGATTGGGTACCGCCACTGGAAGTCTCGGGGTATGGACTCGGCCGCGTAGCGGGCAATTACAAAACAAAAGCACGGAGCCGTAAGCTTGGTAAGCAGGCTGCATGGGGCTCCTCCCCCGGCAAGTTCGGTTGCTGCTGGCTTAGCCGCTGTCCCGCTTACAGCTCCGTGCTTTTGTTTTGTAATTGCCAGTTGAAACGACGTGCTCGATACCCCGAGATGTTACCGGCTTAGCTCCCGGTTGTACCACCAGAACGCGCGCGACAGAGCCGAGTAGCCGAGCTGCAGGTGTTGCGCACCCCAGGCGATTCCGCCAACCCCGAGAATGATGAGCACCGGGCTCGCGGCGTTGTTGGAGCTGTTGCTGGTGACGACGATGCCGGTGATGAGTGTCATCGCGCCGGCAGCGCTCGCGAGCGATCCACGGAAGTTGTCGGTCTTGAAGCTCCGCGCCTCGGCGACGGCCCGCGGCGACGGTGCAACGAGCCGCTCGACGTCGATGCCGCGAAACCAGCCAACGGTGCCGACCGCGACGCCGTCCGTGCCTCGTTTGATGTCGGCACTGCCCCATCGCGACTCGAACCTCAGTGCCTGCGAGTCATACCGGCGCGAGGAATCAGCGGCGGGCGCCGGGCTGGCGCTGGCGGTAGTTCCTGTTTTGGCCGTCGATGCGCCCTGGGCGACGATATGGCCGGACTGCTGGGCCGCGGCCGGAGCGGCAATTAGAAGAGCGCCGAGTGCAAGCGCGCTGAAAAATCTCGACTTCATATGAACCTCGGGGATCGCTCAAACCATCCCCCTAGAGACGATTTGAGCGAGCCGAGGATTACAACGGTTCAGTTACTGACTCAGATCCCGATTGTACCACCATATCGAACGGGAGAGCGCGTTGTACGCGCGCTCGAGTCGGCCCCCGCCGTAAGTGAGCAGGCCAAAAGTCGCCAGCATTAACCCGCTCGTGATGCCACGATTCACGTCGTGGATCTGGGAGATTCCGGTAGTCACACCCAGGCTGACTAACCCGAGCCCGAAGATAATCGTTCCGGGCCGGTAGTTCCGTTGGAACTCCTGCGCTTCAGTGACCGCCCTCGGCGAGGTCTCCACGATCTTCGCGACGTCGCTGCCGCGGAAGACACCGATCTTGCCGACCACCGGCCCCTCCACTCCGCGAACGATTCTCACATCGCCGAACTTGGAATCGAGTCGTAAGGCGTTGCTGTCGTAAGTACTCTGTGCGCTCATACTCGTCGGGCTCGCGGCAAGCGCGCTCGCGGCGAGCATCCAAAGAACCGTCCGCGACATAAGACACTCCGGTTAGTGGTGGTAGATGATGGTCGCACGGCCATTGAGAGTCCTGCCGTCCATTATTACGTGCGTATTGCCGGGATAGCTATAGCCAGCGGCGGTCTGCTCGACTGCGACGCCCAGGAAGTCGTCGTTCGTCAATAGCCACGTTCCCGCGCTCGAGAAGAAGGTTCCGATGAATGCCGCAGCCACGAGTCCCCAGTTTGCGGTCGGAAGGACCTTGAGCGCGACAGTTCCCGTTGCGCTGGCGGTGGACTGCAACACACCTACGAGCGTGTTTGTGTCAAGCTTCAACGTGCAGGTGTCGTTGTCGTCTTCCCAGAACAGGACATGGAAGCCGTCCTTGAACTGGTTGGTGAATGCCACCACCTCTGCTTCCGAATACAGCATCACCCGGCCTTCCCAAAAAGCATCGTTTTGATCGAAAACCTTTCGATAGTCGCCGGCGTGTTCACCGGAGCACGAGCGATCGTCACCGTAGTTCGGCGCCGCGGTGCTGGTCGGACCCTGAATGTGGACCTCGATCTCCGGATCCCCACGGAACCATGGCTCCTTCATGTCGAGAATCCGCGAGAACTCGAGATACAGCCCCGGCGGAATCGATGTGGTTCCACCAACGCTGCCGCCAC
>DASSNV010000292.1:0-3088 GCA_035701245.1 Gemmatimonadaceae bacterium
TCGCCGCGGATCACGTTTACCAGCTGCGGCAGCTCGTCGATGCGGCATTTTCTCATGAATCGTCCGATCGGCGTGATCCGCGGATCACCGGCCGTCGCCCATACTGCGCCGCTCGCTGCCTCGGCATCCACGCGCATTGAACGGAACTTGTAGATCATGAAAGGAAGGCCGCCCAGATTGCGCGCCCGTCGGTCGTAGGGGTTCTGTGCCCGCGACCGCCGGCGGTCGAGTCCAACCCGTGGTTGCGAGTATATGATCGGGCCGGGCGAGGTCAGCTTGATCAGAATGGCAAAGAGCAACATCACCGGCGCGGCGACGACGAGCGCGACCGAGGCGATCAGGATGTTCATCGCGCGACTGGCACGGTGAGACCGGGCGCGCGGCTCGATATCGGCTGGGGCACGATCGGTCGCGCGCCGCCGCATCTCGTTTGTAAGCGGGATTGCGACGCTTACTTCACCTGAATCTGCGAGGCGGGTTGCCACAGAGTTTCTCTAGTGGTTGAGGGCGACGAAAATCGCGGCGACACTCGCCAGCGCGCCCACAATCGGCATGATCGATCCGCCGAGCAGGTCGCGCCGTCTGCCGATGATGATTTCATCGCCGGCGGCGAGACCGATCTGATCCAGGGTCAGTCCCTTGGATATCGCCTGGCGCGTTTCGTCGGGCGAGCGGAACTCCGTATTGCCACGGCGGATCATGGACCGCTCGACGTCAGCAGTCGCCGTCGGGCCGCCGGCCATCATGATCACATCCGCGAGAGGGACATCGGAGCGGAGTGCGAAATAGCCGGGACGCGCGACTTCACCCAGAACTCCGATACGTGTGAGCGGAGTAACCTCGATCTCGACGGCCTTCACGTACTTGAGAAGCTCGGCTTCGACTTTTGGTTTGAGCTCCGACCGCAGCACTCCAGCGAGTGAAACGGAAGCCTTCGCGGGAAGCTCCACGGTGGGCCCGGCGCGCACGACGAGCGTGTCGGTATGGGGGATATCGGAGATGTAGGAAAGCACGATCCGATCGCCTGGAACGAAATCGCCCGTCGCAAGCCGCTGGCGAATCGCTGCCGCGACCATGCGGTTCTTTGTCTGGGACGAGCCTCCACTCGACATCGCCGCGCTTTCGGCCTGTTGCGCGGCGTTCATCAGATCGGCGCGCGACGTCAGGTTGCTTGGTGCCGTCTGACCGGCGGCGACACCGGCGGCGGCGAAGAGCGCGCCTGCCGGGATCACGACGGCCAGTTTATTCCAGAATGCTCGGGATGTCAGCCAGCGATTGCTCATGAACCTGCCCTCAGGAAAACAGAATGCTTGCGTGATTGCACATTTCACTACGCGCGAAGAACTAGTCCGCCGGGTGTTGCTACATCGCTCATCGGCTCGGTAGTTCCTGCGCCGGCATAGTCGTAGTCGTTGCCGTAGTAACGGTACGCTCCGTCGTCCGGCACTCCGTTGAGCACCGTGCCGAGGATGCGGATCGGCAGCCTGTCGACTATCTCGAGCTTGGCGGCGGCGAGCTTCCGGTCGGTCACCCCCGGCCGCAGAACGATCAACATTGAGCCGGCCGCCGCCGCGAGCGCATACGCGTCGATGCCGGCGACGAGTGGCGGCGAGTCGATGATCACGACGTCGTACTGTCTGCGCATCGTGAGTATCAACGCCGTCATAAGATCGGAAACCAGTAACTCGGGCGCCCGCACATTGCGCGCGCCACGCGGAATGACGAACAGATTCTCCGACGACGTCGGCTTGACGATCGCGTCGATCCCCGCTGCGCCGTGGAGATATTCGACCAGTCCCGGCGTCACCGGAACTCCGAACGTGGTGTGCAGCGCCCCGCGTCGGACATCGCCATCGATCAGGAGCGTGCGATTGCCCGCGCTGGCAAATGCCAAAGCGAGATTCGAGGAGACCAGCGATTTGCCATCTCCGGCGGACGGACTCGATACGCCGACCACCACCGGCGTGTCAGGAGGGAAATTGTATCGGACCGCGAGCCGCAGGGTTCGGAAGGACTCGACCGCCTGTGTCATCAGCGCCAGCTGGAAATCACCACGGCGAGTCGGCTTGAACTTTGGAACCGTACCCGCGATGAGCAGTCCAAGCTCGCGCGTGGCGTGCTCCGGATAGCGGACGCGGCGGTCGAGCCGGTCGCGTAGCAGCGAGATACCTACCGCGAAGCCGAGGCTCGCAAGTACGGCAAGCATCTGGAGCCGACGCCTGTCGTTGGTCTCGGGGTACTGGGGCGGCGCGGCCAGATCGAGGACGCTCAGGTCGGGTGTCGACTGCGCCTCGGCCATCGAGACTTCCTCGTAGCGGGATTTGAGCGAGTTGTAGAGGTTCTCGCTCGCGACTACCTGCCGCACCAGTCGCATTTCTTCGGTGGCGCGCGTGGGAATCGCGCGCAGCTCCTGCGATTGCTGACTGATTCGACTGTCGAGCTCAGGCTCGCGGGCGCGAAGCGCAGCGAGCACACCGGCGGCGATCCTCGGAATGGTTTCCTGCTGGAGGACCCGCACTGCCTCGGCGAGCTGCTTCACCCGCGGGTTCTGATCGGTCAGAAACTGCTGCTCGGTGCGCAGCGCGGCCTGCCGCGACGAGAGCTCGTCGATCGCCGCTCTCAGCTGCGGAGTGTTGTTGAGGATTGCGGGCATTTGAAGAAATGCCTGCGGGTCGAGGGGACCTCCCTTCGCCTGGGCCAGCATGTTTTCCAGCGCAGCCCGCTCACCCTTGACTTCGTCGAGGGCGACCTTCTGCTGAAAGTAGCTGGACACCAATGGATCGGTCGGAGACACTCCTGACGCCGGAGTCGGAGCAGCCGACGGCAGGGTGATGGTGTGCACGCGGAATTGCTCGAGGGCGCTCTCGGATCCGTGCAGCTGAGTGGCTGCCACGGCGAGCTGGTCCTCGAGAGTCTTCTTGAACTCGAGAAGGTGACGTGCCTTGAGCTCTCCCGATGATTGAACGAGCTGCTGCGCCCAGGCGTTGACTGTGCTTGCAACGCGGTTGGGGTCAGATCCGCTGAGCGTCATGCGAAGGAACTGTCCCTGGTCCGGCAGCGTCGAATGCATGTGACCGAGCAGACTGGC
>DASSNV010000293.1:0-5591 GCA_035701245.1 Gemmatimonadaceae bacterium
CGCGCTCGGTCCGCGCATCGGCAACCCGGGTGATGAAGCGAACCTGATCGACGCTCTTGGTTACGCTCATCGGAGTGATCCCGTGCTCGCGATTGTACGCCTGCTGCAGCTCGCGTCGCCGGCCGGTCTCCTCCATGCAGCGCTGCATCGAGCCCGTGATCCTGTCGGCGTAGAAGATCGCACGACCGTTCAGATTGCGCGCCGCGCGACCCACCGTCTGAATCAGCGACCGATCGCTGCGCAGAAAACCTTCCTGATCGGCGTCGAGAATCGCGACGAGCGAGACTTCGGGCAGGTCGAGCCCCTCGCGCAACAGGTTAATGCCGATCAGCACGTCGAATTCGCCGAGCCTGAGGCCGCGAACGATTTCCATCCGCTCGATCGCGTCGATGTCCGCATGCATGTAGCGAACGCGCACTCCCATCTGCTGCAGATAGTCTGCGAGATCCTCGGCCATCCTCTTGGTGAGGGTGGTGACCAGCACTCTCTCCCCGCGACGCTCGCGGATCCGAATCTCGTTCAGCAGATCGTCGACCTGGCCGCGTACCGGCCGCACGTCGATCTCGGGATCGACCAGGCCGGTGGGACGGATGATCTGCTCTACGACAGCGCCCTCCGAGAGCCGCAGCTCGATCTCCGCCGGCGTCGCGCTGACGTTGAGCGCGCGCGGCGTCAGCGACAGGAACTCATCGAACATCAGCGGCCGATTGTCGAGCGCGCTCGGCAGCCGGAAGCCGTAATCGACGAGGGTCAGCTTGCGCGCCCGGTCACCGTTGAACATCCCGCCGATTTGCGGCAGTGTCACGTGCGATTCGTCGACGACGACGAGAAAATCTTCCGGGAAATAGTCGAACAGGCACGCCGGACGCTCGCCCTCGGCGCGCCCGGAGAGGTGGCGTGAGTAATTCTCGATCCCGGCGCACGTGCCGATCTCCAGCATCATCTCGATGTCGAAGTTAGTGCGCGATTCCAGCCGCTGCGCCTCGAGCAGCTTGCCCGCGGCGCGGAGCTCGGTGAGACGCTGCGCCAGCTCCTCACGGATCAACGCCACCGCGCGCTCGATTGTCGGGCGCGACGTCACGAAATGCTTCGCAGGGTAGATGGCCGCTTTCTCGAGCGTCGCGATCGTATCGCCGGTGAGCGGATTGATCTTGGTGATGCGCTCGATCTCGTCGCCCCACATCTCGACGCGCACACCTTGCTCCTCGTACGCGGGAAGAATCTCGACGGTGTCGCCGCGCACGCGGAACGTCCCGCGCTCGAGTCCCATGTCGTTGCGCGAGTACTGGATCTTCACCAGCGAGCGCAGGATGTCGTCGCGCGGAATCTTCTGCCCGCGGGTGAGCATCACCATCTGCTCGCGATAGCTGCGCGGATCGCCCAGGCCATAAATCGCCGACACCGTTGCGACGATCACCACGTCGCTTCGCTCCATCAGGCTCGACGTCGCCCGCAGACGCAGCCGGTCGATATCCTCGTTGATCGAAGCGTCCTTCTCGATGTAGGTGTCCGTCGTCGGGACGTAGGCTTCGGGCTGGTAGTAGTCGTAGTACGAGATGAAGTACTCGACGGCGTTGTGCGGGAAGAAGCTCTTCAGCTCGCCGTACAGCTGCGCTGCGAGGGTCTTGTTGTGCGACAGAACGAGCGTCGGCTTTCCGTAGTTCTTGATGACGTTCGCCACCGTCATCGTCTTTCCGGATCCGGTGACGCCAAGCAGGGTCTGAAAGCGGTCACCCCGCTCCAGGCCCCTCGTCAGCTCCGCGATCGCTTTTGGTTGATCACCCGCCGGCGCGAACGGCGCCTGCAGATCAAATACTGCCTTGGTCATTCTTGATATCGCTCGACAGCCGCTCGCGACGCGCGACTTCCGTCACGCCTTTCACTCGCCTGGCTGCCTTGATGATTTTCTGAAGATGCGCGAGGTTGCCGACCTCGACCGCCAGCTCGCCGATCACGTGACCGTCGGAGCTGTGCAGCTCGAAGCTCCTGATGTCGGTGCCGGTCGATGAGACCGCCGTCGCCAGATCCGCGTAAAGGCCGCGTCGATCCGTCGCCTCGAGCGCGAGACGCACCATGAACTTCTCGCCCTCCAGCTCCTTCCAGTCGATCTCCAGTCGCCGCTCCGGTTCCTGAATCAGCATCAGCAAATTCGGGCAGTCGGACCGATGAATGCTCACGCCGCGGCCCCTCGTTACATACCCCACAACCGGGTCTCCGGGTACGGGCTGACAGCATTGCGCGTAGCGCACCATCATCCCGTCCACGCCCTGGATGCGGACGCCCTTGGTGGTGCCGCGAACCTTGTCCACCAGCCAGTCCAGTGGCCCCGGCTTCGGAGCTTCGGCAACGCCGTCGGTCTCGGGGTACAGCTCCTTCAGCACCTGCGACACGTTCACATCGCCCTGCCCGATCGACGCGACAAGGTGATTCACATCCATCAGCTTCAGCGTTCTCGCGACTTTGAGCAGCTCCGGATCTTCGGGCTTGGTCAGCCGCCGGCGCTTGATCTCACGATCGAGGATCTCCCGCCCCAGTTTGACCGACGTCGCGTGCTCCTCGATGCGCAGACGCTGGCGAATCTTGTGGCGCGCCCTTCCCGTCCGTACATGCGCCAGCCAGTCCCGGCTCGGCTTTGCCGACGGCGACGTGATGATCTCGACGGTCTCCGAGTTCTTGAGCTCGCGTGCCAGTGAAGCGATCCGTCCGTTGATGCGCGCGCCCTGGCAATGCAGCCCGACTTCGGTGTGGACGGCGAACGCGAAATCGATCGGGGTCGCGCCCTTCGGCAGCTGGATCACGTCGCCCGTCGGCGTGAAGACGAAAATCTCGTCCTGATACAGATCGAGCTTGAGGAACTCCAGGAATTCATCGGGAGTCTTGGCGTCGAGCTGGAGCTCGAGCACTTGCCGGAACCACTGGAGCGCGCGATCGAGCTCATCGGCGCTCTTGCCCGAATCCTCCTTGAATCGCCAGTGCGCGGCGATGCCGTACTCGGCGGTGCGGTGCATCTCCCGGGTGCGAATCTGGATCTCGAACAGCTGGCGCCCCGGCCCGAACACCGTCGTGTGCAACGACTGGTAGCCGTTCGACTTCGGCTGGGCGATGTAATCCTTGATGCGCTCCTGCAGCGGGGTGAATTGATCGTGGATGACGCCGAGGGCGTGGTAACAATCGGGGACGCTGTTGACGAGGACGCGGATGGCGAGGAGGTCGTAGATCTCTTCGTACGGCTTGTCCCACTTCTTCATCTTCTTGTAGATCGACCAAAGGTGCTTCGGTCGACCCGTGACTTCGACATCGGCGATCGCTGCTTTGCGGAGGTGTGACTCGAGCGGTTCCTTGAGCTGGGCGATCGATTTCTCGCGCTCCACCCGTCGCGTCGCGACCTTCTTCGCCAGCGCCTTGTACTCCGACGGCTCCAGGTGCTTGAAGGCGAGGTCCTCGAGCTCCCAGCGCACCCGCGCCATTCCGAATCGGTGCGCGAGCGGTGCATAAAGATCGCGGGTCTCAGTCGCGATTCGCTTTTGACGTTCGGCGGGCAGAAACTCGAGCGTCCGCATGTTGTGCAGCCGGTCCGCCAGCTTGATGAGGATGACGCGCGCATCCTTGGCGATCGATAGCAGCAGCTTGCGATAGTTCTCGACCTGGCGTTCCTGCGACGAGTTGAGCGGCAGGTGGCCGATCTTGGTCAGGCCATCGACGATCCCGGCAACCTCCTTCCCGAACTCCGCTTCGATGTCGTCGATGGTGATGGCGGTGTCTTCGACGACATCGTGAATCAAACCGCTCGCTACCGTAATCGAATCCAGCTGCAGGTCGACCAGGATCTTCGCGACCTCGACGCAATGCGACACGTACTTGTCGCCCGACAGCCGCTTCTGCCCCTCGTGGGCCTTCTCACTGAACCGATAGGCGCGCGTCAGCAGCTCCCGGTCCAGACGCTCCGGAAGTCCCTCCTGCATCCATGTGGGAAGTGTCTCGTTTTCCCTGACCGCGCCTGCCGTCAAAGCAGTCCTGCCTCCGCGAAGCTGATGTAGCGCCCCCTCCCGATAATAACGTGATCCTGTACGGGGATGTCGAGTACTTTCCCCGCCTGCACGAGCTGTTCTGTTACTACCCTGTCGTCGGGCGATGGTGTCGGATCACCGCTCGGATGATTGTGAACCAGAATGATTGCCGCCGCTCTCTCCGCGATCGCTTCCCTGAACACCTCGCGCGGATGCACGAGCGACGAGTTGAGAAGACCACGCGTTACGGTGATGTCCCGTTCCAGCCGGTGCTGGGAGTCGAGAACAGCGACGTGAAACTCCTCGACGGGCAGATCCTCCAGACGCTGGGCGAATATCTCGTACACATCCCGCGGCCACCGAACCGGCGCACCCTCCTGGCGCTCCTCGGCCGCCATGCGACGTCCCAGCTCGAGGGCGGCGTGGACACAAACCGCACGAGCCGTTCCCACTCCTCGAACGCTGGTCAGTGTGGCAACAGGTTGGGTGGCCAGCAGCCTTAGCGATCCCCGGCAACCGGCAAGGATCTCCTGGCCGATCCCGAGAGCCGACCGGCCCTCGGATCCGCTACCCAGTAAGATAGCCAGGAGCTCGCTCGAGCTGAGTGCGTGGGCGCCGTGACTCCTCAGTCTCTCCCGCGGGCGCTCGGCGGCGGGAAGCTCTCGTATGGTAAGCGTCATTCCGTACTCCATTTCGCAGGAATACGGATCATCACGCCGTCATCGACTATTACTCCCACCGGCCGACGGCGAACGTAATCGTGACTCTTCTGGGGAAGGTGGCCTGCTGGTTACACAGTCAAGGCGGGGAGTCGATCTTGGCGCGATCTGGCCTGGTTCAATACGGAAGCGGGGAGCTTTAAGCTGTGTCAGCACGCTGCTCGCAGCTAACTCTGACTATGGAAGAGGCAGCTCCGCGCAGCAAGCTCACCCAGCTTAAAGCTCCGTGCTTCTGTTTTGTGGTGGCCACTGAGCGCCGAGTACTCCGTCCCGCCTTGATTCCACCGAGTACTACCGCCCGCCTTGACTACAAATTGGCCCCGTGGCACTTCTTGAACTTCTTCCCTGACCCGCACGGACACGGATCGTTGCGCCCGACATTTGACCAGTCGGCAGACCCGCCCGCTCCAGGCACCCCCGGGATCCCGGCCGTTCCCATCGCTGTTCCGGCCGCCATTGCGTTGCTTAGCGATGAGCTCTTCCTGCCTACGTGGACCGTCGGCTCAGGGCGGACCGCCGCGCCGGGCTGCGGCGGCTCCTCGGGCCCGATGTCCAGAGTCTCATCGGTTCCTTCACCATCGCTCTCACCCGCCGGGATGTCCTCCAGAATTCCGAGGGCGTTGTACCGCCGCGTCGGCGCCGCCGGACGGCGAGGTCCGCTGCCGTTCGGCCGCCCGCCGTCACCGCCCATATCCGGTGGCGGCCCCGCCTCGAAGGTGATCTGCGCGCGCAGGAACCGCTCGGTGAAGGTGTTGTGGATGTCCTCCATCAGATCCACGAACATGGTGTACGCTTCGTGCTTGTACTCGATGAGTGGATCCTTCTGACCCCACGAGCGATAGCCGATCGCGTTGCGCAGCTGGTC
>DASSNV010000294.1:0-3387 GCA_035701245.1 Gemmatimonadaceae bacterium
CAGACCACCCAGTTCGCCAACGGCGAGGCCACCATCGGCTATCTCAACAACATCGCCTCCGTCGCCGCGCTCAAGAAGGACGGCAAGACGCTGGAGGTCAACAACGAAGTCAAGCAGGGTGTCCCGGCCTGGACGGACAACTATGCGATCACCAAAGGCGGCGCAGCCAAGGTTGATTCGGTGTACAAGTTCATCGACTACACGATGAGCCCGTCGTGGCAGGGCCGATTCATCGCCGCGAGTGGCAACTCAGGCAACCTGAGCCTCGAGCAGGCGAAGTCCCATGACGCGGTCAGCGCCGGACTCAACCAAGAAGCGCTCAACGCCACCCTCATCCCCGCGACCGCGTCCGGCGAGGCCTTCTTCTCGAAGTTGCGGTTCTTCCAACCCGTGGAGGACCTCAATAAGCGGGTCGACATGTGGAACCAGTTCAAGCTTGGCATTGCGACATAACCCGGGATGGGCGGCAGAATTCGAGCGATTTTCGAATTCTGCCGCCACCGGAGGATGCCGAATGCCACGCAAACGCGGTAGAATCAACGATGAGAAGGCGGAAATATTGAGCACGCGCGACCCGGAGCGGACGCGATTGCGGTTAGTGATTCCGCGGGATTTTTCATCAACGGAGGTTGTAATGACCGAAGCACTCGACGACTCCGCCGACCTGGAGTCGATCGGCGCCCGTCTGCGAACCCTTCGCACCGAGCATGGGTTCTCTATCCGCGCGCTGGCCGAGCGCGCAGACATTTCCTCCTCGGTGATCAGCGAAGTGGAGCGCGGCAAGACCGAGCCGTCCATCTCCACACTCAAGCGGCTCGCTGCGGCGCTCGGCACCAGCATCACGTATTTCTTCACTCCTCCATCGCAGGTCAACGGGCACGTTGTGCGTGCGTCGGCCCGCAAGTCCGTCTCGTTCAAATACCTTCCGGACGGCGAGGACCAGCGCTCGTCGATCCAGGCGCAGGGAGTGACATTCGAAGTGGCGTCGCCCGACGCGTCCGAGGTGCTCGAAGCGATATTTGGCCGCTACGAGCCGGGTGCCTCCACTGGCGACGAGCTTTACACCCATGAGGGTGAAGAATGGGGCATGGTGTTGACCGGACGGTTCAAAGTGACGCTCGCGGACGAGGTGCATTTTCTAGATCCCGGCGACTCGATTTGGTTCCACAGCAATATTCCCCACAAGATTGAGAACGTCTATAACGGCGTAAGTGAATACATCTGGATCGACACTCCGAAGTCATTCTGATTCATAATTCCGAAAATTTCTCCTGAACTAAAGGACATTACAATGGGACGAGTACAAGGCAAAGTCGCGTTCATTTCCGGCGCCGCACGCGGTCAAGGACGCAGTCACGCGGTCGCACTGGCCCGAGAAGGCGCCAACATCATCGCCACCGATCTGTGCGCGCCGGTTGCCTCCGCCCCCTACGACATGGGCTCTCGAGAGGACCTCGACGAAACCGTGCGACTCGTCGAGGAGGCCGGTGGGAAGATCATCGCCCGCGTCGCCGACGTCCGTGATCTTGCGGCAATGACCGCCGCCGTCGATGAAGGCATCGAGGCGTTCGGTCGACTCGACATCATCCTGGGCAACGCCGGTGTGTGCACCTACGGCGATTTGGCGACCATGGACGAGGCGAAGTGGCAAGAGATGATCGACATCGATCTCACCGGGGTATGGAAGACCGTCCGAGCCGGCGTGCAACACATGATCGATGCCGGCAACGGCGGCGCGATCGTGCTGACCAGTTCGACCGCTGGTCTGCGTAACCTCAACCAGATCGGCCACTACGTCGCCGCCAAGCACGGCGTTACCGGCTTGGCTAAAGCCCTCGCCAACGAGCTTGCGCCGCACAATATCCGGGTCAACTCGATCCATCCCAGCAACTGCCGGACACCGATGATGACCAACAGCGGTGTGCGCAAGATGTTCCGGCCGGATCTCGAAAACCCTACGCTGGAAGACGCTCTCGACAGCTACGGCACCATTCACCTGCTGGACACACCGTGGGTTGAGCCCGAAGACGTAAGCGCGGCGATCCTGTACCTGGTGTCCGACGATGGGCGCTTCGTAACCGGTACCCAGTTCGCCGTCGACGCCGGCATGCTGGCGAAATAGCCGGCGTGACGGAGCGGTACACGTCGATGCCGTTCACTCACATAGTCACGTTCAAATGGAAGGCGGACGCCGCGGCGGCGACCTGTGACCGCGTCACCGAGGCGTTGACCGCCCTCATCCCGCAACTACAGGACGTCCAGAGCTATCTGTGTGGTCCCGATATCGGGCTGACGCCTTCAGCACATGACTATGCTGTGGTCGGAACGTTCACTCGCCGAATCGATTTCGAGAACTACCGCGACCACGCCGAACATCAACGCATCCTGCGCCAACTCATCGTGCCCCAACTGGATCGGCGAACGGTTGTGCAGCTGGAGAGCTGACGGCACGCAACCGCACGACCTTAAGCCAGGACTCATGACAGACGGGCCAGTACTGCGTTGGGGCATCCTGGGCGCGGCGCGCATCAGCGCTGATGTGATAGCGGGCCTTCAGCGTTCCGACGTCAACGAACTCGTCGCGATCGCCTCACGCGACGCCGAAAGGGTCCACGCGGCCGCAGCGCACTATCACATCCCCAACGCTGTGGTCGGTTACGACGGACTTCTCCGCCGGGATGATATCGACTGCGTCTACATTCCACTACCCAATCACCTGCACGGCCCGTGGACCCAGCGCGCACTGGAGGCTGGGAAGCACGTGCTCTGTGAGAAGCCGTTCGTCGCCGACCCACAGCTCGCCATGGAGCTGTTCACCTTCGCTCAAATCCGTGAGTTGCATTTGGCAGAGGCATTCATGTACCGGCATCACCCAAAGACTCACGCGCTCAAGCATGTTGTCGAATCCGGGCAGATCGGTGACATCCACACCATAAGATCCTGGTTCACCTACCCTGCTGAGGATGCCGCTTCTGACATCCGGTTCCAGCCGAGCATGGATGGCGGAGCTCTGCGTGACGTGGGCTCTTACCCCGTCAGTATGTGCAACTATCTGCTCAGCGGAGAGCCTGAATCGGTTGCTGCACTGCAAGTCTGTGACAGCAACGGCGTCGATGAACGGTTTTACGGATTGATGCGTTATGCCAATGGCGTTGTGGCGTCGATCGATTGCTCGATGCAATCGCAGTCGGGATATGGGGTCACGGTCGTGGGCAGTTCGGGATCTGCGACGTTAGCGTGCCCTTGGTATAGCCACAAGCCGCCCGCCTACCTCGAGGTTGACACCGCCTCCGGTACCGAGCAAATAGTGCCGCCCGGCGCCGACAACGCATACTTCCTCGAGACCGAGAACTTCGCCGATGTTGTCCTAAACGGGGCCGTCCCGAA
>DASSNV010000295.1:0-4287 GCA_035701245.1 Gemmatimonadaceae bacterium
CCGATGTTCTGGATGAGGGTGGGTATCGTGTCGACGCCGGCGTTCCCGGCCGCGTAGCGCAGCGCGACGAAGGGGCTCCCCAAGATCGGAAGCTGAACCCGCTCGATAGGAATCATGTAGTTGCCCTCGACGTACAACAGCTGGTCACCGCCCAGCGCAAGAAGGTTGACCGTTGGCAGGGTGCCGGTGCCGCCGAGGTACGCGAACCTCTGCTGGGGCGCGATACCCTCTCCGCCGGTGAGGACAGTGTGGCCGCGAACCGTGAGGGTCTGGGCGCCGAAGGTAGGGACGACCACTTTTCCATCGAAGGTGCCCTGAGTGAACTCATCGCCTGGGGCAAAGCAGGAGATGCCGATGACTCCACCCGGACAATCGAGATCGAGGTGCGTCCGGAACGAACGCTCAATCGTCAGATTCAGCTTACCCTCGACTCCGCCGGTGCTGAACTCCAGTCCGGAGCCGACGAGCGCGGAGCCAATGCTTCCCTTCGCAACCGGTGGGTTTGGCCGCCGCATCTTCTGGTCACCCTTGCGACCAAAAACGCTCCACGGCGACTTATCGGGCGCAAGCGATCCCGTCGACCAATCGTGCTCGAAATTGACACCGAGGAACGGGGTCAGACTCGTCGAAGACCCCATGATCGTCTGGGTGAAACGCGTCCAGCCGCGGGTGCCGCGGAAGTAGTTGCGCGCATCGGTGCCGGCAAAGAACGCGACGATGCTGTTGGTGAGATCGGAGCGGATCCAATCGTCGTTGGTGAAGGTTCCCTGACCGGCGAAGAAGGTGATCTCACTCTCGTCGCCCGGGCGCAGCGCGCCCTCGAGCGACGGGTCCCACTTCCCGAGATTGGAGCGATACCGGACAAGAGCGTCGACATCGACGCGCCCATCGCCCATCTCGAGTTTCGGGCCCCACGGCAGGGTGAGTCCGTTCACTCGATCGTAGCTCGGGACGCGCAGGCCTACTCCAAGCGGGAGCGAAATCGGGGACTCGTGATATTCGACGTACCCTGTATCGAGCGGCACCGAGACGGTGTCCTGGGCGCCGGCGGTCACCGCCAGGCAGGCGAATGCCACAAAGGTCGGAACAACACCGAGTAGTTTCATTGTCCGATCTGGAGGAAGTTGCGAAGGATCTCCTTGCCGTTGTCGGTAAGGATGGATTCGGGGTGGAATTGGACTCCCCAAACGTGGTGACGCCGGTGCCGCACCGCGTGGATCTCCGATGGATCGTCGCTGGCCCGCGCGACCACCTCCAGCTCCGACGGCAGCGAGCCCGTCTCGATCACGAGCGAATGGTAGCGCATCACCTGCAGCGGACTCGGCACGTTGGCGAAAATTCCTTTACCATCGTGGGTGACGCGCGATGTCTTGCCATGCATGAGGGTGCGGGCGCGAACGACCTTGCCGCCATAGGCCTCGCCGATCGCCTGGTGACCGAGACACACCCCGAGAATTGGTATCGAGCTTCCCCAGGTTCTGATCGCCTCGACGCTGATTCCCGCTTCGCGCGGCGTGCACGGACCCGGCGAGATGACAATCCTCGTCACACCCATCGTGCCAATGTCATCGACCGTGATCTCGTCGTTGCGTTTTACCACGGGTTCCCGGCCGAGCTCGCCGAGATACTGAACGAGGTTGTAGGTGAAGGAGTCGTAGTTATCGAGGACGAGAAGCATGTCGAATACTAGTGCGTCGACTTCACGCGCGCGGGTGAAACTGCCGGTGGACGGTGCGCAGATATTCGCGATCGACGTGGGTGTAAATCTGGGTGGTGGAGATGTCGACGTGACCAAGCATCTCCTGCACGGCACGAAGGTCGGCGCCGCCTTCCAGCAGATGCGTCGCAAAGGAATGCCGCAGGGTGTGGGGCGAGACGGGCTTGGTGATTCCGGCCTGATCGACGTACTTGCGAAGAATTTTCCACGCGCCCATCCGCGACAGCGGTTGTCCGCGGGCGTTGAGAAAAAGCACGCCTTTCCCTTCGCCCTTCTCGAGGTTCGGTCGCAGCTCACGCAGGTAGATGGCGACCGCGCCGATAGCCCGCCGGCCGATCGGGACGAGGCGCTCCTTTGCACCCTTCCCGAAGACACGGACAAGGTGATCCCTGAGCATGACGTCGCGGACACTCAGCGAGATCCACTCCGAAACGCGGAGGCCGGCACCGTAGGCGAGCTCCAGCATGGCGCGGTCCCGGAACGCCAGCGGCTCGTCGAGCGAGGGAGCGGCGAGCAGCTTTTCGACCTCCTGGACGCCGAGAACCTCGGGCAGGGTGCGCCACCGCTTCGGCGTTTCGAGACGCTCGCTCGGATCGCGCACGACGTGTCCCTCTCCGACGAGGAACTTGAAGTAGCTTCGTACGGCCGACACGTTCCGGCGAATGGACGCCGGAGAAAGTCCGAGATCCTTGAGGTGGTACACATACTCTCGGAGCATGCGCGCGCCAACCTCGCTGGGCGCGGATGCGCCTTTCACTTTCGCGTAAGTGACGAAGCGTGCGATGTCCAGCTTGTAGGCGCGGCTCGTCTGAACGGACGCGCCCTGCTCGAGCGCCAGGTAGTCGTCGAAACGCTCGGTATAAAAGGCGCGGGCGACGGCGTCGTCCAGCGCGGGGCTAGTCAATCTTCCTCGCCTTCCGCTTCCATAGCCAAACTCCCAGGACCAGGAGCACGATCCCGACGGCGATCGCGCCGGCGACTTTTCCAGAGCGGATGAGGTAGTGCTCGACGAGATCCCAGTTGTCGCCAGCGCGGAACGCCAGAAACGTAATCAGCCCGAACCAGACCGCCGACGCACTGGCGATGGACAGCATCACCTTGAAGGCCGGGAGCCTCATCGCACCCGCGAATGGCGGCACGATTGCGCGCACACCCGGCAGGAATCGGCTCACGAACAGCCCGGTGAACCCATATTTCCTGTGCAGGCGCTTGATGCGGTTCTCAGCGTCTGGGCCGGCGTACTTCTCGATGCGCCGAAGAAAGGCCTTGGCGCCGTACTTCCGTCCAAGGGTGTAGGTAATGCCCGCGCCGATTACGTTTCCGGCCCAGCCGAGAAAAAAAACGGTGAAAGGCGACCCATGCGCGCGATCGGAGAGAAAGCTCCCGAATGCGATAACGGCGTCGGATGGGAACGGCGGAAAGAAATTCTCGAAGGCGGAGAGTCCGAGAATCGCGATATAAAGCGATCCGAGCGGCAGGTCACCCAGCCAGCCGGTGATTGCTTGTAGCATCTACTAGCGATTCCATTTCAGGGTTGCCACCGCAATGCAGGCGAGGCCTTCCCCGCGCCCGATCCAACCCATGCCTTCGTTGGACTTCCCTTTGACGCTCACGCTCGTTGAATCGATACCAAGGGCGGTTGCAAGTCGGGAGCGCATTTGTTCGCGGTACGGGCCGATTCGCGGCGCTTCGGCCACGACGGTCACATCGACCTGATTCACGGTGTAGCCGGAGTTCGAGATTCGGCGCACCGCCGCCTCGAGCATGCCGATCGAATCCCGGTTCTTGTTGGCCGGATCGGCGTCAGGAAACATCTCGCCAATGTTCCCGATGCCCGCCGCACCGAGAATGGCGTCGGTGATGGCGTGGCAGACTGCGTCGGCGTCGGAATGACCCTGCAGGCCGATTTCCGATGGCAGGTGGACGCCGCCGAGTATTAGCGGTCGGCCGCGGGAGAAGCGGTGTGAGTCGTAACCGATGCCGACACGAAAAGGTGCGTCGTGCTCACGCGGCATCCGCGTGCACTGGGCGGTCGGCGGTAGGTGTCGATGCGCCAGCGGCAGGCGCTGAGACGGGCTCGAGCAGGCTGTAGTCCTGCTTTCTGCGCGCCGGAATGAACCCGGCATCGCGAATCAGGCGCTCCATCTCTGCGGTGGACGTGCGGTAAGTCGTATTTGCCGCGGATACCACGTTCTCCTCGAGCATTAGCGAGCCGAAGTCGTTGCAGCCGAAGCGGAGCGCGATCTGGCCGATCTTCATACCCATCGTCACCCAGCTGGCCTGGAGGTTGGGCACGTTGTCGAGGACGATCCGGGCAAAGGCCGTCGTGCGCAGATACTCGGTAGCGCCGGTCTTGGGCTGATTGGACATCGTTGGCGTATTCTCGGGCTGGAGCGGCCAGCAAATGAACGCCGTAAACCCGCCGGTCCGCGCCTGCACCGCCTTCACCCGCTGCAGGTGCTCGAGCCTTTCGGCGAGCGTTTCGCCGAGCCCGTACATCATCGTCACCGATGTCTTCATGCCCTCGTTGTGGGCCAGCTCCATGATCTCGAGCCAGCGGTCGGCGCCGG
>DASSNV010000296.1:0-9915 GCA_035701245.1 Gemmatimonadaceae bacterium
GTGGGATCAGCGCGGCTCGCAGGTGATTCGTGGCGAGCTTCTAGTCATTCCGATCGAGGAGTCCCTGATTTACGTAGAGCCGATCTATCTCCGCGCCGAGGGTGGAAAAATTCCGGAGCTCAAGCGCGTAGTCGTGGCGCACGAGAACCGGGTGGTGATGGGAGAGACCCTTGACGAGGGTCTCAATGCGTTGTTCGGTTCGGGCGCCGTCGTGACCCAGCGCGTGGCCGCTCAGGATTCGCTGAGCGCGGCCGGCCTCGAGGCGTCGGTCATCGGCGGTGGACTGCAGCCCATCCCACCGACGCCATCCGACGCGGGGGCGCCTTCAGGCGCAGTCGGCGAGCTGCTGCGGGAAGCGCAGTCGCACTACGACCGGGCGATCGCTGCGCAGCGGGCGGGGAACTGGGCGGAGTACGGGCGCGAGATCGAACAGCTCGGTGCCGCGCTCCGTGCTCTCCGGGCGGGTCAGCACTAGCGGAATCCCGCGCCCTTCGGTGGCGAGGATGAATCTCACGTTGCCCGCCTCAGAAACTCCTGCACTGCCTTCCTGTAACTGCGACCGGTGGTGATGCGCTTGCCATTGCGCAAAATCAGCAGCTGGTCACCCTGATCGAAGGGCTGCGCTTCGCGAACCTGCGCGGTGTTGACGATGGTCGAGCGGTGCACGCGCAGGAATCGGTTGTGGGGCAACCGTGCTTCGAGCTTGCTCAGCGGCTCCCGCACGTCATAGGCAACTTCGGCGAGGTGAATTCTGGCCAGATCGTCACGCGCCTGGATCCAGTAGATCTCGTCGGGGTCGAGGAACAGAATCTTGCCGTTCACCTTGACGCCGATACGGTTCTTCGGACCGTCGAGCTGCCCGACGTATTTCAGCAGCGCGCCGAGCTGCGACGACACACTCGATTGCGGTGACTCGCGCAGCCGCTTCTTGGCACGGTCGAGGGTCTGGTGAAACCGGACGTGATCCACCGGCTTGAGCAGATAATCGAAGGCGCCGAACTCGAACGCCGAAACTGCGTAGTCGTCGAAGGCCGTGACGAAGATCACCGGGGGCATCTTGTCGGTGCCGACTTCAGTGATGACGTCGAACCCGTCGAGCTCCGGCATCTGCACGTCCAGAAAGACGAGGTCGGGCTGGTGCGCGCGGATTGCTGCCACCGCCTCGAGGCCATTCTGGCATTCGCCGACGACCGACATGTCGGGAACTCTGGACAGAAGCGAGCACAACCGCTGACGTGCCAGCGCCTCATCGTCGACTACAAGGACCCGCAAAGACTGCTCGATCATGACTGTCCTGCCGCTGCAAGGGTACCGTTGGTTGGCGCGCCGCCGTTTCTAGGCGGTGACACCCGTCCAAGCTTGAAGGGAATTGTGATTCTCACCGCATAGCCTCCTTCCGGGCGCGGACCGCTCTCGAATTCATGGCCGTCCCCGTAAAGGTGGATCAATCGGGTGGTGGTGTTGGTGAGCCCCAGGCCTGTACCCCTCGAACGCTCGCGAGAGCGCCGGGCGCGTACGCCAACGCCATCATCAAGAATACTTATCGACAGCCGATCGCCCAGCCGTCGAGCCGTCACCTGTACGTAACCTGCGCCGGCGCGCGGGCTGATGCCATGTCTAATGGCGTTCTCCACCAGGGGTTGCAGGAGTAGGCTCGGTACCAGTGCGCCGCGCACTCCATCCTCGATGTTGCATGAAACCGTCAGGCGGTCCTGAAAGCGCACGCGCTGGATCGCAACGTACCTGTCGAGCAAGCCGAGCTCGCGCTCGAGGGGGACTTCCTGCTCGCTCGACGTCGACAACACCAATCGCAGAAAATCACTCAGCTCCGAAACCATTCGCTCGGCGGCGGGAGGATCGGTTGCGATCAGCGCCATCGCGCTGTTTAGGGCGTTGAAGAGGAAGTGGGGGTTGAGCTGCAGCTTGAGAGTATCGAGCTCCGACTGAACCAGCCTGGTGACGACCCGTTGCCGCTCGGCGGATTCCTTGCTCGCTTCGCGCACGAGATGCTCGACCCACTGAGTCGCGTAGGTCGAGACGATTCCAAAGACGCCGAGCAGAATGAGCTTCGCGGCTTCGTCGAGTGGCGTGACGCGCCCCTGCTGCAGCGCATCGATCGGGTTGACCACCAGTGGGACGCGTCCCGCGACCGAGAGCCATACGAGCAGTGCAGCGTACTCGATGAACGCCAGCAGCGAAATGAAGGCCGCCTTGCGCACCGACGATGCGACCGGTCGCCCCGCGAGAACGACGAAGTACATCAGAAAGATCGGCGATCGGAGTGCCAGCACGCCCGACTGCGCGACCGCGTAGCCGCCGATAATCGCCGTGACCGCCGTGACGTCGACGATCGGATTGACCGCTGACAGCCAGTCGGGGAGCTCGGGCTGCCGGTACCACACGAGGTACTGAACGACCGTCCAGACCAGCATCGGTGCCAGCACCAGGACGTTGGCGGTGTTGAGCTCCCGCGAGAGGTGCGGCGCGTACATCAGCGCCGAGGCCGTGAGCAGGAATACAACTGCCGCTCTGAGGCCGTTTAGAATCCGCTCCGCGCGGTCGCGCCGGAGTCGAAGGCTTTGGGGTGGCGGGAAAGCTGAATCGCCGAATAACTGCATCAATTGAATTTGCGCGGAGCGAGGTGGCTGGGGTAGCAGGCCGACGAGGTACCTGCTACCCCCGACGCCGGTTTAGTGGTGCTCGCCGTCGTCGTTGCCGTGATGTCCGTCGTGATGATCCTCGCCGCGCTCCTCGTCGTCTTCAAAAGCGTGGAAAGAACGTCTGATGTTGTTCTCGATCAGTTGCTGACTGTCGCTGTCAGGAGTTGCAGTGGTCGGATCGATTACCGCTCCGTCGGCATTCACGAACCATTTTCTGACGTCGATGCTGACCGTCGCGTTCTTCGTGGTCTCGTCGATGACGAGCGCCGGATCGAATTCCATCTCGAGCTTTGACCGGATCGCCGAGCTGAAGACGAACGGCGCTCCGTTGAAGGTACCCTCGACGCGAACACTCTTCCCAACGAGATCGGGATGAGCAGAGTTGAAGTCGGTGAATCTGTCGCGAGCGGGCTCGAGCTTCGCCTCGAGCTCCCGGAAGGTTCCCGCCGGCAATGGAACGTTGATCACTGGATGGAGCGCATCGTCCAGTGGCACATCTACGAGCAGCGGATTGCGCGAGACATCCTCGCAACCGTCCTCGTGACGGCCGTGATCATCACCTCCTCCGTTATCGTCGTCCGCTTCGGCTTCGCCGACGCAGTCGGGAGTGCCGGTGCGATCGAGCTCGAGCTTCCCAAAAACGAGTTGAACCTTTTGGATCACCAGCTCGTTCGATTCCCCGACAATCAGGTCGGCTGCGACCCGGTCGGCGGCGCTGGAGACGCCCGCGTTGGTCGTGAACGACAACTGAACGTCGTGTCTGTTCCCACCGGTGACGTCGCCTGAACACGCGACGATAGTCATCAGGGCCGCGATTCCGGCAATCGGCCCGGTGAAGCGCATTGATATTGTCATTGAGGTCTCCTCGGCATTTCTGCCGCGAATGGTTCCTCGTCGGCTGCGTAGAAAGTACGCCCTTCACCGAAGCGGACGACCCATTGGAGGGCGGAGGAACCCGGGTCTGGGGCGAGCGACTCATTGCGAACGGTGAAAGACGCTTTGCGCGCGAGCGACCGCGTGGCTCGCTGCGTGCGACTGTAGTCTTGCATGACAGCTCTCGCGATTTCTTCGAGCACTGCGACGCAGAAGATTCTCGCTACGCTGGCTCTTCTCGTCGGCGTAATCATTGTTGCGGGTCTACTGCGTGCCGCGCTATCCGCTGCGTTGGCGGGAAAGGGAGCGGACAAGCCGCGGTTCTGGGGCCGATAGACGATCAGCCTTTTGGCGCTCGCCGTGATGGTCGCCGGGATCGGCCTGATCTGGGGCCCCAGCCTGAAAAACGCGAGCGGGATCTTCGGCCTGGTGGCTGCCGGAGTCGCCGTCGCGCTGCAACGCGTGATCACTTCGTTCGCCGGCTATCTGATAATTCTGCGCGGGAATGTGTTCACGGTTGGCGATCGCATCACGATCGGCGGTGTGCGCGGCGACGTGGTTGCGCTCGGCTTCATGCAAACGACGGTGCTGGAGATGGGAGAATCGCCGCCCGAGCAGGCAGCGGAGCCCGCGATCTGGGTGCGCGGCAGGCAGTACACCGGTCGCGTCGTGCGTATCACCAACGACAGGATCTTCGACTCGCCTGTCTACAACTACACGCGCGAATTCCCGTACGTTTGGGACGAGATCATGATCCCTATTCACCACAACGCCGACCGGAAGCGCGCGGAAGAAATTCTCTTGTCCGTCGCTGGAGCTCGCACGCGGGATGTCATCAGCGAGGCAACACCATGCATCGACGGGCTCAGGAAGCATTACTTCGTAAAGGGCGACATCGAGCTCGAGCCGCGGGTCTTCATGACCATCACCGACAACTGGCTGGAGTTGGCATTGCGATTCACATCGCGCGAGCCCGGTGTGCGCGCCCTCAAGGATGCGCTCTATCGAGACATTCTCGAGCAGTTCGCGCGTGCCGGCATCAGCATCGCGTCGAGCACCAGCGAAGTCAGCATCGTCACTCCGCTCGAAGTGAGGACCGCCGCTGCCAAGTGACGCCGACACTGCCAGGGCTCGCGCACTGGTGCTGCAATACGGATGGAATGCGACTGCCTATCAAATACTCAATCCGGGAATCGAGCTGTGGTTTCCCGATGCCGGCGACGGGGTGGTGGGCTACGTCCGCCACCGGCGCACTCTGGTAGTCGCGGGCGCGCCGGTATGTGCTGTCGAGCGTCTCGAGACGCTGGCGGCGGAATTCGTGCGAGCCGCTCACTCCCAGCGGCTGCGGGTCTGTTACTTCGGCGCCGGCGATCGACTCGAGGCGCGTTACTCCCGGGACGGTAACTGGTCGCGCGTGCTGCTCGGTGCGCAGCCGGTCTGGGATCCGCGCCACTGGCAGGAGGCCGTCGCGAAAAGAACGTCGTTGCGGGCGCAGTTCAATCGCGCGCGCAACAAGGGAGTCAGGGTCCACGAATGGCCTTCCAGCATCGCAGAAGACCACCCCGCGCTTCGTCGTTGCCTCAAGGAGTGGCTCGCCACCCGTAACCTCCCGCCGCTCCACTTTCTGGTCGAGCCGGAAACTCTGAGTCGTCTCCAGGACCGCCGCGTCTTCGTCTCCGAGCGAAATGGGACTGAAGCCGTGGCGTTCACGGTGTTGTCGCCGGTCCCCGACCGCAACGGTTGGCTGGTCGAGCAAATCGTCCGCGGCTTCCACGCGCCAAACGGCACCGCCGAGCTTCTGATCGATGCCGCGATGCGCGCGGTCAGCGATTCGGGCTCGACCTACGCGACCCTCGGCCTCTCCCCGCTGTCGGAGCGCGCGCGGCTCGAGCCGCTGCGTCAGCCGATGTGGCTGCGCGTGGTGCTGCAATGGGTTCGACTGCATGGCGCCCGCTTTTACAACTTCGGCGGCCTCGAGACGTTCAAGGCGAAGTTCAATCCTGAAGTGTGGGAACCCATCTACGCCATCGGCGAAGGCTCGAGCTTCTCGCCGCGCGATCTCTACGCCATCGCCGGCGCGTTCAGTGGCGGCGCGCCCATCAAACTGGTGCTGGTTGCGCTACTGCGCGCCGGGCGCGACGAGCTCGCGCGAATGTTCACAAACCTTCGTCGACGGACGGCGCAGACGTCTCAGCAGAAGCGGAATCGTTCACGGCGCGCATGAAGGCGCTGAGTCGCGCCTCGTCCAGCTTGCCGTCGATCCGCAATCCACTGCACACATCGACACCAAAAGGTGACACTTGCTGTATCGCCGAGTGGACATTGTCGGGAGTGAGACCGCCGGCAAGAAAGATCGGAACATCTACGGCGTCGCGAATGCGGCGACTCACGCTCCAGTCGTGTGCGCGTCCGGTCCCGCCGAGGATTTTGGTGGGGAGTGATGGATTACCCGAATCCAGCAGAATGGCATCGACGAAAGGCGCGATTGCCGCGGCGCGCCAAACCGACTCATCACCTTGCACGTGAACGACTTGCACGAGAGCGATTCCGGGCAGGGCGTCGCGCAGTTTCTCGTGAACGGCGGTTTCGACGTCGTCCACGAGCTGGATCGTATTCGTTGCGCAGAAACGCTGTTGCGCGATTATCGGCTCGGCCGTCGTCTCACACGTAAGGAGGAAGGTTGCGACGCCGGGCGGAACGGTTCTGGCAATCTCTCTGATGCGTGTCTCTGGAATGGGGCCCGGACCGCTCGGCATACGTGAAACGAGTCCAATCGCCGCTGCTCCGGAGCGCACAGCGATACGAGCCTCCTGCTCTGAGGCAATGCAGCAAACCTTCACTCTGGTGGGGGGCTGGAACATATCGGGGCGGTCGGCAGTCACAATGTACGGGAATTGCATACAAATCACGGTCGGGCCGCGCGCGTTCAGCGGCTCTGCTATCACCAGTAACGCGCGAGGTCATACGCTCATGAGACAAACAAAGAAGCTCTTGGGCCTTACCGCGGTCGTGCTCCTGGCCGCATGCACCGACAACAGTCTTACGAACCCGTTCCAGGACGCCGTCGGCAGCTACGATCTTACGGTGTACGCCGGCGCCAGCATCCCGGCAAACTACACCATTTCTCCGGGCGATCCGAACTTTCCTGAAGCACCCAATGGCGGCACTTTGACGGTGACGGATGGTCAGCTGATCCTGAACCAAAACGGCACCTTCAACGAGATCAACAACTACGTGATCACGCCGACTGGGGGCTCCGCGGTGAATCGTTCGTTCGTGAGCAACGGAACGTGGACGATCCAGAATAACACCACGATCTTCCTCAATGCTCCGGCCCAGAACGGGTTTGGCCCGCGCAGCGTTCAGGGCACCATCGACGTCGACACCATCAGATACCAGGAAGAGAACGGCAGTGGTGGCTTCGATGCTTTCGAGTACCGGCGCTAGCGATATTGCCCGAGTCCATGAAAGAGCGCCCTCGTCGGGGCGCTCTTTTTTTGTTATGCTTTCGCTACTGGAACCGCTTCGCGCACCGCTTCGTAGGGCTTAAAACTCTTTCGAGGACGGACACAATGGGAATACTCGCCTGGATCGTAGTCGGTCTCGTCGCCGGAGTTCTGGCATCACTGGTGATGGGAGGCACCGGCTACGGAATCATCGGTGACATCATCATCGGCATCGTCGGGGCCTTCATCGGCGGGTGGCTGTTCGGCGCGCTGGGGGTGTCGTCCCCGTGGGGCGGGATGGGCGGGCAGATCTTCGTCGCCTTCATTGGAGCGGTGGTCCTGCTCTTCATCCTGCGGCTCATACGCGGAACCACGCGACGGGTCTGAGAAAAAGACAAAAAGGGTCGGTACCGACGGATCAACGATCGTTTAGGTTGTATGGTTGGGGTGCATCACCCCTCCCACCTGAACGAACGGACACAAAAGGTTGAAATTGAAAGCAGATCTCGGCCACGGCTCGCGGGCTGAAGGGTCCCTGCCGATCGCGGCAGGGCTCGCTCCCGAGATAGAGAGCACTGAAGAAGAATCACCGGAAGGCTCCGACTTAAGGGCCCCCCGGGACTACGCAATACTGGGCGGGCGCACCGTTTTCATCTGCGCCCTCGCCCTTGTCATCGGCGCCGGCGGCGCGCTGATCGCACAGGTATTCACCCGCCTCATCGCGATGGCTACGAACCTCTCCTACTACGGGCGGTTCTCCTCGGCGCTCGCCGAGCCGGCGGGGGGAATACGCGGCCCGCTGATGCTGCTCGCGGTTCCCGTAATCGGCGGCTTGATCGTCGGCCTGATGGCGCGATACGGATCGCCGGCGATTCGTGGCCACGGGATCCCCGAGGTGATGGAGAAGATTCTTTACGGCGAGAGCCGGATTCCCGCCCGGGTGACTGTTCTCAAGCCATTGTCGGCGGCAGTCGCGATCGGCACCGGCGGACCGTTCGGCGCCGAAGGTCCGATCATCGCGACGGGTGGTGCGCTGGGGTCGCTGGTCGGCCAGCACCTCCACATGACGGCCGACGAGCGGAAGACACTCCTTGCCGCGGGCGCTGCTGCCGGCATGGCGGCAACTTTCGGCACGCCGGTGTCGGCGGTGCTGCTGGCAGTGGAGCTGCTGCTCTTCGAGTATCGTCCGAGATCCATCATTCCGGTGTCGCTTGCATCCGCGGTCGCAGCCGGGATGCGCATCGCATTCACCGGCTCCGCTCCGGTGTTCCCGATTCCCCAGCTGTTGCAGCCCTCGGACACCGCACTGGCGTTTTATGTCCTGCTCGGCGCGGTGATCGGCCTGATTTCAGTCGGCATCACCAGATTCACCTACGGCGTCGAAGACGCATTCGAGGTTCTGGGCGAACGATATCACATCCACTGGATGTGGTGGCCTGCGATCGGCGCCCTTGTGGTCGGCGCGCTCGGGATCATCGAGCCCCGCATACTGGGCGTTGGATATCCCAACATCATTGGGGCATTGTCTGGCTCCATCGTTGGGCGGACACTGCTCTTGCTGGTGCTGCTCAAGTTCATTGCGTGGTCGGTGTATCTGGCCAGCGGCACATCCGGCGGCGTTCTCGCCCCGCTTTTCACCATCGGAAGTGGGCTGGGTGCCTGGCTTGGTGCGCTCGCCGCGGTGGCGGCACCGGCGGTCGGCGTCGATCCGCGCATTGCCGCGCTCGTCGGAATGGCAGCGATCTTTGCGGGTGCCACTCACGCGCTGCTCACCGCCATCGTCTTCGCTTTCGAGACGACGCGTCAGCCCGTCGGACTTCTTCCCCTGCTGCTCGGCTGCGCGGCGGCGTACCTCGTTTCGCTCTTGCTCAACCGCCACTCGTTGCTGACCGAGAAGCTGGTGCGGCGGGAGGGCGCGGTGAGAACGGAGTATGAGGTCGACCATCTCTCCCACGTTCTCGTAAAGCAGGCGGCAACGCGAGAGGTGGTGACGGTGCGCGCGAATCAGCCCCTTGCCGAAGTGCGGAAGTGGATCAGCGCCGCCGGCGAAGGGAAGGGTGCGCCGTCGACCCACCAGGGATTTCCGGTCCTCGACGAAAATTCATTGCTGATCGGCGTCGTAACGCGGCGCGATCTGCTCGATCCCCGTTATGCAGATGATGAATACGTGGCGGAGACGATCAAGCGTCCCGCTGCCATCGTCTACGAGGACAGCACGCTGCGCGATGCTGCCGATCACATGGTGCTGGAGGGAGTTGGGCGTCTCCCGGTGGTGAGCCGCGACAATCCGCGCGTAGTGGTGGGCATCGTGTCGCGCAGCGACCTGCTTGCTGCGCACGCGCCGCGTTTGTCCGCCGCACACGATGCGAAGGTGACGGCGCGGTGGCGGTAAAGGCGATCACGAAAACGGCGGGCTATTCCGGGACGCCGCTCGTCAAGAAACTCGGCATCAAGCCCGGCGCGCGGATCCAGATAGTTTCGGAACCGTCGGCCTTTCGATCGGTTCTCGGACCCATGCCCGGCGGGGTCAAACCGTCGCCGCGTGGCGAGCTCGATTTCGCGATGGTGTTCACCCGGACCATTGCCGACCTCGAGAAGCGGTTCGTGGTCCTGCGCGACCGACTTGCGACGAACGGCACACTCTGGGTGTCCTGGCCGAAGAAGAGCTCGGGCGTCCCGACCGAGCTCACCGAGAACGTCGTACGCGAATTCGGGCTCGAGCACGGGCTCGTCGATGTGAAAGTCTGCGCCGTCGACGAAACCTGGTCGGGTCTCAAATTCGTGCGCCGGCTCAAGGACCGCTGATATCGCGCGCGCCGCGCCGGCAATTAGACTTCTGCCGATGACTGCACGGCAGCGCGCGACCGAGAATCCGGCGAGCCTCGACACCCTTCTCGAGGGGCTCATCGACTATGCGGGGTTGTTTCCGCCGGCGA
>DASSNV010000297.1:0-9607 GCA_035701245.1 Gemmatimonadaceae bacterium
CCCCGCTCAGATATGCTTCGACTATCGAAAGCTCATTGGGTGGCAGCAGCATCCGCCGCAGCGCCGCCGGCCGGTTCAACACCAGCGTGAACGGCGACGGCGAACGATTTCCGCGATCCACCGAGCCGTCCCAGAACTTTACGTCGAAAGATCGCTCGTGCGGCTCACCCAGGATCGCGGTGAGCACATCGCGGCACCGCGACAGCGCGCCTTCGTAGGCGCGTGACTGCGAGCTCTCCAGCTCTGCGTGTACGGTGGACATGATCAGCAGACCCAGTTGCGCAAATCTTTCGTGGAGGCCGCGCCCGGCGATCTGATCCGCAATCGAAGACAATGCATGCAACAGGATCAATCTCCCGAGCGCGGGACGGGTGCCGGTGTATCGATCGACCGCCACAGGTACCACGACGCTACCGTGCGATACGGCGCCCATTTGGCGCCAATCTTCAAAACCCTTTCCGGCGTCGGCAGTTTCCGCAACCGGTATGCTCTCTGAATTGCTTTCTGCACACCGAGGTCCAGATCGGGCAGAACGTCCGGCCTTCCCAGACGGAACATCATGAACATCTGGGCAGTCCAGCGTCCGATGCCTTTCACCTGCGTCAGCGCGGCGATTACTTCAGAATCGGTCAGCTCGTGGAGGGTTTCAATCGGCACTTGTCCCGATGCCACCCGCGCGCCGAGGTCCTTGAGGTAGGCTGATTTCTGGCGCGACAGTCCAACCGCGCGCAGCTTGTCGTCGGGCGTGCTGGCGAGCTCGTCGGGGAGCGGCGGACGGCCTCCGTACAATCCGACAAACCTGCCATGAATTGTCCCCGCCGCTTTCCCCGAAAGCTGCTGAAACACAATTGACCGGCACACCGCATCGAAGTGGGTGCCGTTCCCGGTTGGCCAGCCTTTGTAGGTGCCTACCGCTTCGATCACCTTCGCGAGCACGGGATCGACTTTCTTCAAATGGGCGACGGCTTTTCTGCCGAACGCGCTAGAACCAGCAGACTTCATTTTTCCCGGTGAGTGGCAGCGGCTCGCGATTGAGCCTCAGCTCGATCAGAGTGGTAGTGAACGGATAAAAGAATTTTATCCCGGTATCGTCCGAGAGGGAGGAGATGTCGAGGCAACCGTCCCACTTCGCCTCGCGGACTGCCGGCGGGACGCCCGGCTCGGTGTCGCTGCCAAATCCCGAATAACCAACCAGCTGCGACCCCGACGTTGCAATGACCCGGATCCAGAGGTTGGGAAGCTTCTCATAGTCGAGATCCTTCAGCCTGACGTGGAAACAGCGCAGGCTCGGATCGCCGCGATAGGTGTGCACGTCGACGTCGAACTGATGGATTCCGCTGTTCGCCGCTTCGCGCCGGAACAGCTGGATGTTGTAGTCCGGAACGGGATCCCCCCGCTCATCCATCACTCGCACCACGAATTGCTGCCATTCGTCGACCTTTTCGCGCCCCGGCCGCGTCTTCCGCGTTGCATCGTCGATCCATGCGCTGAAGGTCGCAGCGCTGGAAACCTGGAGCGCTCTGTCGACCAGATCGGCGAGATCGGCGCCGGGGTCGGACAGAATTGTCCCGTGATTCCTTCCTTCGACGAACATCAGCGGAATGTCGGTGTTCTTCCAGTCTGCGATCGACACCCGCTGCTCCGACCCTTCGCGGTCGGGATCGAGGGTCAGGTCGAGAACGATCTTCCTCGTGTTGAGCGGGCACGACGCCCAGCGTACGGTTCCGTCGGTGCCGGGCTCGTTGACGAGCTGTCGCAAACCGGAATAGCTGCGATTGCCACAGAAAATGAAGACGTACGGCGTGCGTCGGGTCGGTCCATAAAAAGTCTCGTCGCCCAGCAGATCGAGATGTGCGAGATCCCAGGTGAAGCGGCTCGCGAGCTCCAGGCCATCCAGAACCTTGTCGCCCGCTTCCAGAAAATCGGGGCCGAGGTGTTTGTTGCCCTTGAACAACGCGCCTAGCCAGCTCCGTCCCTTGTGCGCGAGTGGGGATCCGAAGGTCGCCGGCGCCAGCCCGATCAGATGCTTGAGGCGGTCGCGTCTTCCGGCGTAAGCAGTCAGCCACGCTCTGATCACCAGCATCCCGGTGGAGTGCACGATCGCATCGAACGGCTCGTCGTTGCTCAGCCCGGCGCGGATGCGCAGGGCGCGATCGAAACCCTCGGCGATGTCCTTGATGGTCACTTCATTGGTCAGCGACCGATAGCTACAGGCGTGGATCATCCCTACTTCGTAGCCGCGTTGCTCGAGGATGCGTTGCCACTCCCTGAACGCGGCGCCGTCGTCGGAATAGCCATGGACGAGCACGATGGGGTTTCGCGCCATTCGGCAAATATACGAGCGCCGCCGGAGTGCGCGCGGCGGCTGCCACCGGCGCCGCAACTCTATATTTGAGCAATGACTTCCCCATCCCCGACGCGTTCGGCAGTGACTTCCGATCCGGCGACGACTTTATCCGCCCCACCGGGGATGACCGCAGAAGAATTCCGCCGACACGGTCATGCGGTGATCGACTGGATCGCCGATTACCTGGACGCGCCGGAGCGGTTTCCGGTGCTTCCGTCGGTGCGGCCGGGCGATGTGCGCGATTCGCTTTCGCGCTCGGCGCCAACCCACGGCGAGCCGATGGAAGCGATTCTCGCCGACTTCAGAAATCTCGTTCTACCGGCCGTCACCCACTGGAACCACCCGGACTTTCTAGCCTATTTCGCCAATTCCTCGACCGGCGAAGGAGTGCTCGGCGAGGCGCTGGCCGCCGCGCTCAACGTCAACGCGATGTTGTGGCGCACCAGCCCGGCAGCTACCGAGCTCGAGCTCGTGACGCTCGATTGGCTGCGCCAGATGCTCGGCCTGCCCGATGGGCTCCTTGGCGTGATCGGCGACACCGCATCGTCGAACACTCTCTACGCTCTTGCCGCCGCGCGCGAGATGCATCCGGAGCTGCACCTCCGCGACAAGGGCATGGCTGGTCGGAGTGATCTGCCGCCGCTCGCCATCTACTGCTCCGAGGAAGCACACTCCAGCATCGACAAGGCCGCGATGACCCTCGGCCTCGGGCTCGAGTCGGTGCGGAAGATTCCCACCGACTCCGGGCTCCGGATGAACGTGGAAGCGCTGCGCGACGCGGTTGTCAGCGATCGACGCAATGGGAGAATTCCACTCGCGACCGTCGCGACCGTAGGCACGACTTCGACGACGGCGATCGATCCTGTTCCCGCCATCGCCGAGCTCTGCGCGCGAGAAAAGATGTGGCTGCACGTCGATGCGTCGTACGGCGGAGCTGCTGCAATCCTGCCGGAGATGCGCGGCATCCTCGAGGGATGCGAAAATGCGGACTCCATCGTCGTGAACCCTCACAAGTGGTTGTTCACCCCGATGGATTGTTCGGTCCTTTATACCCGCCGGCCCGATCTGTTGAAGCGCGCCTTCCAGCACATCGCGGATTATCTCGTTGTGAGCGAGGGCGAAGGCGTCGTCAACCTCATGGATTACGGCATTTCGCTCGGCCGCCGTTTTCGCGCTCTCAAGCTGTGGTTCGTCATCAGAAGCATGGGAGTCGAAGGCATGCAGTCCCTCATTCGAGAGCACATCCGCATCGCGCGGCGGGCGGCGGCGGCGATCGACGCGGACCCCGAGCTCGAGCGACTGGCTGATGTGAATTTCTCGACCGTGGTCTTCCGGCACCGACCGGCGGGCATGGCGGGCAAGCAGCTCGATGAGCACAACACCGAGCTGCTCCAACGGCTTCTCGACCGAAAGGAAGTCTATCTCTCGCACACCAGAGTCAGGGGCCGGTACGCGATGCGGATCGCGATCGGCAACGTCCACACGACCGAAGCCCACGTCCAGCGCGCTCTGGAGCTTGTCAAACAAGCCGCGGCGGGGTCGCTCTGAGCCAAAAACTGCCGCCCTGGCAGGAACGAAGAATGCTGGGCGGTATATTAACGGACGTAAATTCTTCAGCTCAGCCCACCCCAATCTATTGATGTCAGGGAGAACCTTGATGAGAGCTATTGTGAACCGAATTGCGGCCGTGCTGTCGGTGAGTGCGATCGCCGCACTTCCGCTGGCTGCGCAGAACACTGCCGCGCAATGCGATCCCACCGCCAACACCAAAGGTGATATCGCGAGGGCGCAGTTCTCGATGACGCGCGCGATCGCCGCAATCGACAAGGGCAATCCGACCCGCGACCTGCAGGATGTTCTCCGGCTCGTCGACAACGGCAACGACAACCCCACCGCCCGCAATTATCTGCGCGGCGAGGCGTACATCGTGTATCTGATGCAGCCCAACGCCCAGGCGGTGGTGCCGCGGTCCGCGCTCGGCCTGACCACCAACCCCACCCAGACCATCGATCTCTACACAGCCGCGGACTCGGCATTTCAGATCGTGGAGAAGGCGTCGCCAGAGTGCGCGGCGACTATCGCCCAGTGGCGACAACAGAAGCCGTGGCTCAACGCGCTCAACGGCGCGATCAACGCGCTCAACGCCAATCAGCTCGATTCGGCGGAGATGCTGGCCAAGCGCTCGCTGATCCTCGATCGCAAGGCGCCGTACGCGTATTCGGTGCTCGGCTCGGTCGCGCGCGAGCGTAAGGACTTCAACGCCGCCAACGAATACTGGAAGCAGACCATCGCCGCGGCGGGCACGGACACGTCCTATGCGGATGTGCGCACCAAAGCGATGTACGAGATGGCCTCAGCAGCGTCGGACAGAGCCGAAGCCGCGACGGGCGCGGCAAAGCGCACGGCGGCGAAGGAGGCTGAGAAGCTTTGGCAGGACTACATCGCCAGCGCGGACAACGACCTCCTGCTGGCGGATGCGATCGACAATGCTGCGCGTGCCTATGCAGCGGCAGGTGACAGCACGAGCATTCCGACGCTATACGCCGCCATGCTGTCGAATCCATCGAAGTACGGAGAGCTGACGCTGGTACACGCCGGCGTGGCCGCCACCCGGAGCGGCCGACAGGCGGACGCCGAGAAGCTGTTCGAGGCGGCTCTGCAACAGAATCCCTACTCGCGTGATGCGATCAACAATCTCGCCGCCACGTACATCCAGGACAGCTCTTACGCGAAGGCGTTTCCGCTGATCGACAAGCTGGTGGCAATCGATCCCAGCAACCCGGACAACCCGCTGCTTTACGCCTTCGCGTATCAGGGACTCTACAAGCACACCAAGGACAAGAAGCTGCAGAAGATCTATACCGACTCGCTGGTCTACTTCAACAACAAGTCGGAGAATGCGCCGGTCAAGCTGACGGTGAGTGAATTCAGCCGCCGCCCGAACGGAACCATCGTCGCCGGCACCATCGAGAACCGCAGCAGTGCGGCGAAGACCTACAGCCTGAGCTTCGATCTTCTCGACAAGTCGGGCAACGTGATCGGAACCGAGACGACGTCGGTCGGGCCGGTCGCGCCGAAGTCAGTCGGCACCTTCAAGATCACTTCGCTGAAGGGCGGTGCGTACGGTTACAGATACAAACCGATCACCTGACGATTCTGCACGAATCAACGGCTGGCGCTCGAAAATGGGTGCCAGCCGTTTTTTATGAGCTGCGGGGAAGCATCAAAGGGTCCGTCTCGTACAGCGCGCCGATGATCCAGAAGCGCTGGCCATCGAACCAGAAGATCGCCACCTGCTCCAGCTCCCTCGCGAGCTCGATGGCCTCGTCCTGTGGCATCACGATCGCCGCGCTGCACTCGCAGTGGCTGCGGTCCGGCGAGCACGCGTCGACGTGAGCGAATCTGTAACCCGCCGCCTGTAGTCTCTGGTCCAGATCCCGCTTCCGCCGCTCGTTCTCCGCTGGAGATAGATTCTTTCCGCGCGGATCGAAGGCGGTCAGTACCGCAAATGGTGAATCGAATCCGGCCGCGGCGAGACTGGCGATCGCGTCCTGCGACAGCACGTCGCGCAAATCGATTTCCACCCGAGGTGTGGTCGAGAAAGTCAGAATCGTCTCTGGGTAGCGCGGCCAGTCGGGATCGTGTTGATCGGGAGTTGATATCATGCCGTCCTCAGGTACAAGGTTTACACCACGAGCACACGGCTGAACTGGTACGCTCCTTGACCTGGATCGAGGCGTGAATTCGGACGACAAGTCGGGTCAGATCTGGCCCGATCTCCTTTACATAGCGCGTCACGGGGAGTCCGCGGGAAACGTCGCACGCGAAGCGGCGCTCGAGGCGGGCGAATCGATGATCGACATCGACATTCGCGACGTCGACGTGCCGCTGTCGGAGCTCGGAAAACGTCAGGCGGTCGCGTTGGGTCGTTGGTTCGGGGCAATGCCCGCGGAGCGGCGGCCTAACATCGTGCTGACGTCGCCCTACCTGCGCGCGCGGCACACCGCCGGTCTGATAATCAAGACAGCAGGCATGCGTGAGGACTCGTACTCCTTCATCGTCGACGAGCGGCTGCGCGAAAAGGAATTCGGAGTTCTCGACCGGCTCACGCCCGTCGGCATCCGCGAACAATTCCCCGACCAGGCCGAGTTCCGGCGTCTGCTGGGCAAGTTCTACCATCGGCCCCCGGGCGGAGAAAGCTGGTGCGACGTGATTCTGCGGCTGCGCAGCGCGACCGAGATGTTGTCGCGCGAGTACTGCGGGGAGCGAGTGTTGATCGTCTGTCACACGGTCGTCGTGCTCTGTATGCGCTACATCCTCGAGCACCTCACCGAAGAGGATCTGCTGTCGATCGACAAGAAGAACGAGATCGCGAACTGCTCGGTGACGATGTACGAGCATGACCAGGGGCTTGGCCCGCGCGGAAATCTCCGACTGACGTTGTTCAACTTCGTCGCCCCACTCGAGGAAGCGGGCACGACGGTGACCGCGGAGCCCGACGCCAAAGTTGGCGCGCGCTAACGAGCGGCCGGTTGCGGTCACCGCGGCGTTGTTGCGCCGCTGGCCACTCCCGCAGCCGGGCGACTCGGCGGACAAGCAGGATCGCGGCGTGGCGATCGTCATCGGCGGTGCGGCCGAGGTTCCGGGCGCCTTGCTCCTTTCCGGGATCGCGGCGCTACGGGTTGGAGCGGGCAAGCTCCAGCTCGCAGGTCCACGGGCCGCTGCCACAGCCCTCGGCGTCGCACTTCCAGAAGCGCGTGTCTTCGCGCTCGGCGAATCAGGGGATGCATTCCTGGACCGCTGCGCGGCCAGCCGGGCCGCGGAGTGCGCGCACGGCGCCGATGCAATTCTAATCGGCCCGGGAATGCTCAACGAGAACGCGACCCGCGGATTCATGGACGAGATCCTCGGCAAGGTCTCCGATCGCCCGCTCGTCATCGACGCGTTTGCGCTTATCGCGCTGCGTGATAGTCGGCACCATTTCCCGGAGGGCGCCAAGGTCGTGCTCACTCCAAACCATTCGGAGATGGCGCGACTGACGGGCGAGAAACACGAAGTCATCGCCGGCGATCCGCTTGGTGTCGCGAATACAGTTTCCAGAGATCTCAACGCGCTCGTCGCCCTGAAGGGGCCCGAGACCTTCATCGCGACTCCTTCCGGCAAGGTTTTCCGCTACACCGGCGGCGACGTTGGCCTGGCGACATCGGGCTCCGGCGACGTGCTCGCTGGCGCACTGGTCGGGCTGTTGGCGCGCGGCGCGACGCTGGAGCAGGCTGCAGTATGGGCGACATTCCTTCACGGATCGGCGGGCAACCGACTCGCGAAACGGATCGGTCCGCTCGGTTTTCTCGCGCACGAGCTCTCCGACGAGCTGCCGTCGCTGATGAATCAGCTCGCGCGGAAAAGCGCGAGCTAGATGTGAATCGCCTTCAACGGACCGGTTGGAGTGGTCGGCGTGTCGCGTCTGCGGATCGGCTCGCCGGCCGGCGCCTTCATCGGCAGCGTGAGAACAAACGTCGTACCCTCGCCCACTCGACTCGCGACGGTAACGTCACCGCCAAGTAGTCGGGCGAGCTTGCGTGTAACGCTCAAGCCGAGCCCGGTACCGCCGGTTTTTCTCGTCGCAACCTGCTCGGCCTGCCAGAAGGGCTCAAAGATGTTCTCCATGTTGTCGGCCGGGATGCCGACGCCGGTATCGGCAATTCTTACTTCGAGCAGATTGTTCTCGATCGTGCACTGGACCCGCACTTCGCCCTTGTCGGTGAACTTTATGGCGTTGGACAGAAGATTCACCAGCATCTGGCGCAGCTTCGTACCGTCGGTCTGGATCGCCTGATCTTCTTCGAGCAGGTGGACGTAGAAATGGACGCTCTTCGCCGCGGCCATTGGCTCGACGAGCGCGGCCGCATCGCCAAGAGTGTGATTCACCGACATCAACTCCCAGCGCACGCGCTCACGGCCGATATCGACCCGCGCGAAGGTGAGGATCTCGTCGATGAGGCCAAGCAGATGCCTCGCGCTGGCGTTGATGCGGCCGAGCTGCTGACGCTGGAGCTCGGTGACGGGACCGGTGATGCCGTCCGAGAGCAGCTCCTCGTAGCCCATGATGGCGGTGAGCGGAGTGCGCAGCTCGTGCGACATCACCGCCAGAAAGTCCGTCTTGCTGTTGTTGGCTCGCTCGGCTTCGGCGCGCGCGGCTTCCGCTTCACTACGCGCGCGCTCGGCGTTGGCGCGCGCCTGCTGTTCCATCGCCAGCAGATCGACACGCTCCTTGTCGGTGTTGCGGAGCACCCGCGCTGACCAGAGCACGAGGCCGACGAAGATCAGAATGCACATCACCGCAAACAGAGAGATGCCGAACTCCGACTCGTAGAGGCCGGCGCTTTCTCCCAGAATGCGAATCACGCCGAGCAGGATCGGCGCGAGCAGCGCGGCAGGCAGCAGTCGCCTCGTCAGCACGCCCGCGGGTCCTTCGTCGAGCAGCAGCACCGCAACACCGCGATCTCTGACTGCTACCAGAACACCGACGCCGAGGATGAGCAGCCCAACGGATGTCGGCAGCGCCATGCCGGAAGATTGCGACAGGCTGTACATCCCTTTGACGCCGAAGAGGTAGCCGAGGATGGCGACGAGGGCGATGAAAAGTCCCGGCGTCGCGAACATCTGCGAGCGCAGGTCGTTCTTCCGCTGATCGTGCGAGATCGAAAGCAGCGCCAGCGAAAAGAGCAGCAGACTTCCCGCGCTGTTGAGCGCGATTCGGCCCGGCGGATACACCGTCACCTGGGTGAGTCTGTCGCCGAAGAGAAGGGTGTCGAACCCGGACCCGCTGCCACGCAGGTATTCGTAGAGCGTGAGACCCGCGATGGTGGCGACCAGCGCCGCCAGGGTCTGTTGAGTCGCTTCGATCGCCGGTGTGCGATTCGGGATCGCGGCGAGCGTGAGAGATGCGCCCGCGAGCATGAAGCACAGCGCTGTGAGCGGCAGCACCGGATAATCACCGCTGGTGGCCGAGGTCGCGAATGAGAGTCTCAATCCCCAGGCGACCAGAGACACTGCGCCCAGCGCCGCGACGGCGCTGCCTGCTATGATTGGCACTCGCTCGAAGAAGCCGATCAGCGGACTGTGACGAGCCGCTGGACTGAGTGCGGTTGTGCTCGGATTGGCCATGTTACGCGTGGAACGAAAACCTACGGGTCATTTCGGGCGATGGCAATTCTACCAGGGAATCGGCTTTCGATCCCGGAAGAACAAGCCTGTCGG
>DASSNV010000298.1:0-38775 GCA_035701245.1 Gemmatimonadaceae bacterium
AGGGATCGACGCCGGGGGCGAGAGGCGGGGAGAAGGTGGTGGAGGCTGGCGCGCAGGCGATGAGAGCGGCGAGGATCGAGGCCGGGAGTTTTGAGGACATTTCGGATTATAGGGGGAGGGGGCGGCAGGCGGGAGAACTGCAACGGAACGGGTGCGAGATGTCAGTGGCATAGTCGGCAGCTCGTTGGTTCACTACGCCGGGACGTCACCGGTCGCATTTGGAGCACAAGCAGCTGCCTGTGCCGCGAATGCCATCAGTGACGTCCCGACGTTGTGAACCAATCCCTGGCATCTACGCTACTGACGTCTTGCACCCGATCCGTTGCAGTCAATTATCGACCGGCCGCCCTGATGCAGTTCCGAAGCAAATCTCCGGCTGCGACTGAATCAGCGTGGGTGCTGAGGATCGGGCAGGGTGGAGGCACCGCGCCGGTCAACGACCTCGCCCCGTTCGCGCCGACCGAGCGCACCGCTGCCCAGCCATCGTCGAGCTGGTCGGGGAGCAGGAACGAAGTGGTGTCGCCGACTGAATAAATCTTTTCGTAGGTCGGAGCGTAGGTGCGGCGGAAGAGAACCTCATAGCTCGACGCGCCGGTTATCGGCTTCCATTGCAGCATCCACTTCTGGCCGCCCGAAGCGCGATCGCGCCGCGCGTAGGCGAGCGGGGCGGCCGGTGCGGCGGCAAGCGAGCCGACCACCGACGCGTTGATGCGCGCGACGTTGGCAACGTAGCCGAAATTCACGTGCGCGAAATCGTCGGTGGGAAGATGCTGCCGCTTGTAGTTCTCCAGACGCTCGCTGAACCGAAGACCCGGATCGCCGAGCCTGACGAAGGGAATGTGGTCGCCACCGCGGCCGATGCGATCCAGGCGGAACACCGGTAGCACCTCGAAGCCTGGATTGTAGATCTGGCCGGTCGCCCAGGCGTAGCGCGCCAGCTCGCGGCTGGAGCCGTTGTCGGGATCGGCGCCGTAGATCCGCATGCTGGTGGAATCGGTGGTACCGTCGTCCGCGACGACGTTGCCGACGATGTCGTCGGTGAAGGCAGCGACGACGTTGTAGCCCGCGGCGTGGAGGCGATTGGCGAGGTGAGTCGAGCCGTAGAGCCCCTGTTCTTCGCCGCTGTACGCAACGAAGATGATCGTCGCGTCGAGCCCGTGCGGAAAATGTTTCGAGAAGACGCGTGCAAGCTCCATCACTGCCGAAGTTCCCGAGCCATCGTCGTCGGCGCCGGGCGCGTCCTGGGTAGCCTCGAACCGCGCGAGCGGGCCAATGTCGGTGCGGGCGCAGCCACATGAATCATAGTGGCCGCCGATCACGACCACGCGCATGGTATCGCGTCCGGGCAGCCACGCTTCGACGTCGACGATGTTGACCATGGGGCGCTGGGGGTGCCCTCGCATCTCCATCATCTCGCCGTCGTACTCGACGCGCATGCAGCCGCCGCACGCCTGGCTGTAGCCATCGAGTTTCGCGAACAGATATCGACGCGCGGCGCCGATGCCGCGGGTGGCGCTTAGGGTGTCGCTCATGGCGTGGCGCGTGCCGAAGGAGACGAGCGCGGAATCGGTGGCGCGGATTTCCGACGCGGAGATGTCAGCGATCGTCGCGGCGAGCGCAGGATCCTCTTTCAATCCGATGGTGGTGCTGAGAGTGCCGGGCGAAACGAGGGTTGCGCTCGGAACAAAACCGCCCGGCGGCATGCCGGTCACGGGCGCGGCACCATTTGCGGGTTGGAGACCCTGTGGCGCACAGGACAATGAAGAGGCCAGCCCAACTGCGAGCACGACGAGCACGTTCCGGCGCATGTTATTTTTTCCGAGTGAGGACGGGTTCAACTGCTCAGAATAGGGACGCGCATTGACCAAGACAAGCTCACCGCCAGCGTCCGGACCTGCGCGGATCGACGCACCACGCGGCGATCAAATCGTCTGGCAGTGGTCGCGCTTCAGCGAGCTCAGTCCCGAGCAGCTCTACGCGATCGTGAGGCTCCGCGAGGCTGTGTTCGTCGTCGAGCAACAGTGCCCCTACCCCGACGCCGACGGTCGCGACCCCAACGCGTGGCACCTCCTCGGCTGGTACGAGACAGATGGCAAGCGTGATCTCGTTGCGTACGCACGCGTGTTCGAGCCGGGCGTCCGGTACACCGAGGGGTCGATCGGCCGGATCGTCACCGCACCTTCGGTTAGAGGGACCGGGATCGGCAGAGCTCTGATGGCCGAAGGATTGCGCCGCACGGAGATACTCATGCCGGGTCAGCGCATCAAGATCGCAGCGCAGCAGCGCCTGGTGGATTTCTACATCGGCTTTGGATTCACTGTCGTGTCCGCGCCGTACGACGAAGACGGAATCATGCACGTCGACATGGTTCGATAGGTCAACCAACGTGATAACAAAGGCCAGATACTGTGACGGCGAGAACTTCGCCGAATTCATTGCCCGCCCGATCAAGAACCGCGAGCTGTGGCTCGCGATCTACAAGCGCGCCGTCGTCCCGATCGAAATGTCGGCGCGCGTCGAGGCTCTCCACGGCCACTGGCATCTGCTGGTGCTGAGCGAGGATTGGTGTGGGGACGCGGTCAACATCGTCCCGCTGATCGAGAAGCTCGCCGAGTCGGTGAGCAACATGGACATGCGCATTCTCGCGCGCGATGAGAATCTCGATATCATGGACACCCATTTGACCGGGCAATCGCGATCGATCCCGATCGTGATCCTGTTGAATCAGAAATTCGAGGAGTGCGGCTGGTGGGGACCGCGACCGCGCGAACTCCAGAAGTGGGTGATCGAGAAAGGACTGGCCTTGCCCAAGGAGGATCGCTACCGCGAGGTTCGCTCTTTTTACGCGCGCGACAAGGGATTGAGCACGATGGGCGAGATCGTGGCGATGCTCGAGGAGTGCTGCGCGAGGGGGCCGGTGAGAGCGGCGGGTGGGGTGTAGCTGCTACACTGCTGAACTGCAACGGAACGGGTGCCAGTCGCGAGTAGCGGCGTCGCCAGTTTGCAGTTCACTACGTCGGGACGTCTCGAGGTGGCGGTCCCAGCACAGGCAACCGCTTGTGCGCTGAAGGCGAGTAGAAACATCCCGCCGTTGTGAACCGATCACTCGCATCTATGCCACTGACGTCTCGCACCCGTTCAGTTGCAGTTGAGCCCCGTACCGCCGCCTAGGCAACGAGCGGCAATCTGAGTGTGAATGTCGACCCCTTGCCCTGCTCGCTCGTCGCGGTGAGTGCCCCGCCCATCGCTCGCGCGAGGCGCCGGCTGATGGAAAGGCCGAGCCCGGTGCCGACCTTGAGTCCGTCTTTGGGGCGGATCTGAATGAACGGCTCGAAGATCATCTCCAGCTTGTCGGCTGGAATCCCTACGCCGGTGTCCCGCACGTGGACGATCGCCGATGCCGGCTCGCGAGCGCATTCGACGGTAACGTGTCCGCCGCGGGCGGTGAACTTGATCGCGTTTGAAAGGAGATTGAGGATGATCTGCTGCACCTTGGTGCCGTCTGCCTGCGCGATGACGGGCGTGTCGGGGCGAATGCATTCGTAATTGATCTGCCGGGTCTCGAGCTGGGCGCCGATGATGGACTCGACGGTGTCCAGCACTTCGTCGATCGGCGTTGGTGCGAGATCGATCTCGATCGGCTGACCGCTCTCCAGCTTGGCGAAGTCCAGCACGGTGTTGATGACGCCGAGGAGATGCTGCTGGCTTTGCTGGATGCGCTGCAGGTAGCGCCGCTGGGTGTCGTTGAGCGGGCCGTGAATTTCCCGATCGAGCAGCTCGGTGTATCCGAAAACCGCCTGAAGGGGGGTGCGGAATTCGTGGCTGAGGAGCGCGAGGAAATCCGACTTCATTCGGTTGGCCGCTTCTGCGTCCTCACGCGCCTTACGCTCGCTGAGCAGGAGCTCGTCCTTGATGCGGTTGGCGGTGGCGAGCTGGGCGGTGCGCGAGGCCACGCGAATCTCCAATTCCCGATTGAGCTCGCGCACCGCGGACTCGGCGCGCTTGCGGGTGGTGATGTCACGCAAGATCCAGCGATAACCGGCGAGCTTGCGATCGGGGCCGAGCATGCGTCCGATTGAAACCGAGACGGGGATCGCGCCTCCGCTGCGCGGATTGATGTTGGTCTCCCAGTCGTCGACGCGCTCCGAGTCGCAGAGCCGGTCGAGCTGGAGCGCGTAACTCTTGCGCGCGATCTCATCGAGAAATCCGAGCAGCGGTTTCCCGATGAGAAACTGCGGCGCGACAGCGAGGAGATGGTTGGCCGCGGCGTTGGCTTCGCGAATGTTGCCGCGGGTATCTGTGACGACGTACGCATCGGGTGCGAGCTCGAACAGCTCGTAATACTTGCGGCGCTCGCGCTCGAGGGAGTTGCGCGCTTCGATGAGCTCGCCATTGGCTCTGGCGCTCTCGCGTACGCCGCGCGTGTCGCTAGCGCCGCGTACGAAATCGCGGAAGTCAGCCGGGTCTGACTCGTGCTGCTGGGGGTCCATCATTTGGCGATGAGGTCTCGGGGCGCTGCTTACCTCTCGTCATGCAACTACAGGGCCCGATCACCTCCGGAAAAACGACGAGGCACGGATCGCTCCGTGCCTCGCTCACCTCGTCCCGGCTGGGGCGTCAGGTGTTGGCGTTGGATCCACTGGAGCGGCGACCACCGCGAGATGCCTCGCCACCTTTCCTGCCCGCGATGCGCGCCTCTTCGCTCGTGAACTCGTGCGCGGTTCCTTTCTGGTGCGCGGCGCGTCCGCCTTTGGCGGCGATTGCGCGCTGCGCCTGAGGATCCATCGCTGCGAACCCACGCGGAGTCTTGCGACTCACACTACCGGTATTGCGGGTGTCCACACCGCCATCGTTCCGGTTTCCGCCGATCGAGCCGTTGTTGCCGCTCAAGTTGTTGCTGCCACCTGCTACTGCCGCTCCGCTATTGCGTCCGCTCCGCTCGTCCATTCTTTCCCCTGGGTTGGTTGCTTCGTCTGGCATTATCCATCTCCTACCGCATTATTCGTTTGATGAGGGCGCGGTTTGCGCGGCATCCATGTGTGAGTGGATTTCCGAGCGGACCGCATCTGAGTCCGAAATTGATGCGCAAGCAGCAGGCCGCAATTTCCAGTGAGGGGCGAACGCACCGCAAGTCTCGGAAAAATGTGGATTTCTCCTCTGTGCGCACGTGTGTGACCCCGCGCGGCCACGAGGAGTGGGTTAAGGACACGCTCGCTGACGCGCGGCACGATTTCTCTATATACTTTCCTGTCTCCCCGCTGTCGCATCGTAAGCGCGTGTCCCCTGTCCGAGGTCGTGAGTGAATCCGGTAGAAGAAGAGACACTTTCGAAGATCGAGGTACTGGCGGATCTCGAGACGATCGTCGCGGATCTGATGGCCGCGCACGAATCGAAGCGCGTGCTGTGGTTCCCCGCGGAGCTGCTCGAGCCCCCGCCCGGCGAAGATCCCGACCAGCACCTCAAATCGCTCCGCGAGAGAGCGCGCGGCATCAGCGATCCGGCGCGCGTCGCGCTGGCGCTCAATCTTCTCACCGAGGAAGGTCTGCCCCATTTCCACCGTCTGCTCGCCGTGTACCTCGGTACCGACAGCATCTGGGCGAAGTGGAACAACATGTGGACCGCCGAGGAAGACCGGCACGGCGCGATTCTGCACGACTACACCCGGGACGCCGGGATCTTCGATCCGGTGGTGATCGAGAAGATGCAGTTCGACTACATCAAGGCGGGCTTCGAGCCCGAGTGGGACAAGGATCCGTATCGCGTTTTCGTCTACACTTCGCTGCAGGAACGTGCGACGCAGGTGTCGCACGCCAACACCGGCAAGTTCGCGTCGCAGTACGAGCCGACGATCGGAACGGTGCTGCAGAACGTCGCGAAGGAGGAGGCGCGCCACTACACGTTCTATCGCTCGGTGTTCAAGGCGGTGATCGAGCGGGATCCGAATCAGGCGCTGATCGCGGCGGCGAAGCTGATGCCGGCGATCGACATGCCGGGCGTCAACATGCCGCACTTCCGCGAGCTCGCCGACGTGGTGCGGAGAGCGGGGATTTACGGTCCACGCGATTATCTCAAGATCGTCGAGGAGTTGATCAAGTACTGGTCGATCGAGTCGCTCGAGGGCTTGAACGATCTGGGGAGGAAGGCGCAGGAAAAGATCATGGGGATACCGGCGCGACTGGTCAGGATTGCAGATGTCATGGAGCAGAAATCGCGACCAAAGAGCTTCGCGTTCGACGTGATCTTCAATCGCGAATTCGCGATGGAATGAGGACTGCGGCCGTTCTGGATCGTTGCGGTCGGTAAGGCGGCAGGGTCCTCTTCGTCAGCACACCTGGCTCGGGCGGAGCCCCTAACTACGCTCCCTCGCTCTGCTCGGTCGCGGGTCTCCTTGTCGCCAAGTGGGGCTTCCTCAGAGGACTCTGCCGCCTTGCCTCCACTGGCACCTAGGCCGAGCGCAGCCCTCACTCGATTCGCGCGCCAGAGCTCACGTCTCGCGCGCAGGAACACCGTGGCTAGCTGCCAGCCAGGCCCAGGTCAGAGGCGCAGCCTTGCATCGCAGAAATTACGAACGCGATGTGTTCGTCGAGGTCGACGCCGAGCTCGGCGGCGCCGTTTATCACATCGTCGCGGTTGACGCCGCGGGCGAAGGCCTTGTCCTTCATTTTCTTGCGGACGGATCGGGCGTCGACTTCGTGGACGCTCTTGCTCGGGCGCACCAGAGCGGTGGCGGTTATCAGACCGGTGAGCTCGTCGACCGCGAACAGGGCCTTTGCCATCCTGCTCTCGCGCGGCGTGTTGGTGTACTGGGCGTGGCCGAGGATCGCGGTGAGAACATCCTCGGGATATCCCTTGCCGCGCAGAATGCGGACACCCTCTGAAGGGTGCTCCTCCGACGCGGAGTGCGCGTTGTTCGGAAACCGCTCGTAATCGAAGTCGTGGATCAGGCCCGTCGTTCCCCAGCGCTCCTCATCCTCGCCGAGCTTCTTAGCGTAGGCCCGCATCGCCGCTTCGACGGCGAGCATGTGCTTGCGCAGCGACTCGCTGGCCGTGTACTCGTGCATGAGCGCGAGAGTCTCTGCGCGCGTCGGAAGAGTGTCGTTCATCTTTTGCCGGGCGGGTTGGGGGTTGGCGTCGATCCCACTCTGCCGAAATCTATGAAGCCACGCTTCGGATTTGTCGAGAGAAGCTGGACCTCGATCTCGTCGCCGACATCGACGCCCTTCTCGCCGCGCATCAACCTTCCTTCTACGGGTGGATCGACCACGCGCACGTAGGTGCCGCTTGATTTGTTGCCGGTCACTATGGCCCTGAACCGCTCGCCGATGCGATGGCTGAAAAGAATCGCCGCTGCGATCTTGCGCACGGTGCGCTCCACCTTGCGCGCGGCGTCTTCCTTGACCGTACAGTTCCGTGCGATCGCGGACAGCTCGTCGTCGGTATAGGGGGCCGGATTTCCTGCGAGCACCGCTTTGACGATCCGCTGGGTGATGAGATCGGCGTAGCGCCGGTTCGGCGCAGTCGAATGAGTGTAGTCCTCGACGGCGAGTCCGAAATGTCCGGGCTCCTCGACGCCCGGCTGATCCAGAATGTACTCGCCCGGACCGAGCAGCTTCACCACCGCCAGTGACAGATCGGGAAAGTGCTCAGGATCGGCAGCCTTCCGCTGCTCGAGGAATTTCTGGAGGGCCATGGGATCGGGCTGCGCAGGCAAATGCACGGCGAACTCTCTGGCGAGATCGACGATGCGATTCCAGCGCTCGGGACTGCGCACGATGCGCCTGATCCCCGACACGTGGTGAGTTTCGAGGAACGCCGCGACCGACTCGTTGGCGGCGATCATGAAATCCTCGATCATGTCGGTCGCGGTATTCTTTTCCGTCCGGGCGATCGCGGTCACCGTACCTTTATCGGCGACGGCGCGCGCCTCGATGCGATCGAAGTCGAGGGCGCCCTTTTCGATCCTCGTCTTGCGCAGCGCGGCGGCGATCTCGACCTGGAGCTGAAGCTGCTGGTCGAGGCCCGACACCTTTGCAACGCCCGCCGGAGCGGGCGCGCGCGAATCGATCCACGCGCCAACGCTGGGGTAGGCGAGCTGAGCGTGGTTGACAACGCGCGCACGGTACACGTCCCATGATCGCAACGCACCATCATCCGCGATCGACATCTCGATGACGACGGCCTTTCTCTCGACGCCCTCGAACAGCGAGGTTGCACCAGCCGACAACTCAGTTGGGAGCATGGGGAAGATGACCGCGCCGGTGTACACCGTGGTGGTCTGGGCGGCGGCATGGGCGTCGATGGCAGACCCCTTTGGCACCTCCGCATCGACATCGGCGACACCGATCAGGAGCCTGTAGTCACCGTTCTCGAGTCGCTCGGCGTACTCCACCTGATCGAGGTCACGGGTGTCGTCGTTGTCGAGCGACGACCAGGGCAGCCCTCGCAGGTCGCGAAGCGGCGCGCCATCGTCGGGGTGCTTGCCCAAGTCGCGCAGCTCGGCGCATGCAGCGGCGCTGAAATCCGGATCGAAGCCATCGTCGATCATCACTTTGCGCGCGACGTCGCGGAGATCCGGCGTCAGCACTTGGGCAACGTCTTCATCAGCAGGTGCGCGACGTCGATCGACAGCTGGAGCGCGATCAGCGCGCCGGCCATGATGGCGAGATCGGCCCACGGTCGCCGCCGGGGCGGAAGTGTCCTGGCATAGAGAAGCGCGCCGCCGAAGATCACCAGCGCCTCGACGATGAAATCGGCGATGGGATGCGTGTACAGGCGCAGCCCGATCATCGTCCCGCCCGGCCAGGTGGGCTTGTAGCCGGTGATCCAGTCGAGGAACATGTGCGAGACGATCACCCCTCCGACGACGAGGCCGCCCCGCCAGTCGCGGGCGATGATCGCATACGCGGCAAAGCCCACCAGGGCGAACAGCAGCACCGATGGGATCGAGTGCGATAGCACGCCGTCGGGATTGTACGCGCCGGCGAGGCAGAGGCCGGTATCGACCCAGTCCGGGGTGTAGGTGGCGATGAGGAGCACCGCCAGACCGATGCTCTGACGCGCGCGCTTTCCTGCCAGCGCGGCGCCGACGTGGCCGACGTACATCTAGCGGCGCAGCCGGCGATCGATCAGGATCGGAATCAGAGTCGCGGCCAGAAGCGCGGCGACGAGACGAGCGAAGTAGAAGAGCCGGCCGCCGAACGTCCGGCCGGCTTCACCGAGCTCGTTGACGGTGGTCACGAGAGTGGCGTGCTCCACGCAGCGATCAGCATTTCGACTTCAACTCCCACGGTCTCGTCCGCAAATTGGCATCGGGCATGTAATTTCCTAAAGCTAAGGCGAGCGGCCAGCTCGCCCAACTCCACGAGTCAGCATCGACGAATGCACGTCAAGAATCTCGAGTGCTCCTCCTGTCACCGCGAATACGAGGCAAGACGCGTTCACAACGTCTGCACCGAGTGCGGCAAGCCGATCTTCGTGCGCTATGACCTCAAGCGCATCTCGAAATTCCTGACGCGGCAGGCGCTTTATGCGCGGCGAGCTGACTTATGGCGCTATCGCGAAGTCCTCCCCGTGCGTCGCGAGGACAACATCGTCACGCTTGGAGAAGGTTGGACACCTCTCCACCATGCGAAGCATCTGGGTGAAACCCTTGGTATGGGCGAGCTCTACATCAAGGACGAGTCGGTCAATCCGACGCAGAGCTTCAAGGCGCGTGGAATGGCGGTCGCGGTGTCGATGGCGAAGGAGCTGGGTCTGAAAAAACTCGCCGCGCCTTCCGCGGGCAACGCCGCCGGCGCGCTTGCGGCCTACTGCGCGCTGGCGGGAATCGAAGCGCACCTCTTCATGCCCCGAGACACGCCGCGCGCCAACATCATCGAGTGCGAAGTCGCCGGTGCGAACGTGACGCTGATCGACGGCCTGATTACAGACTGCGGCGCCGAAGTCGCGCGCAGAAAGGAAGCCGAGGGCTGGTTCGACGTCTCGACGCTCAAGGAGCCGTACCGCGTCGAGGGCAAGAAAACCCTCGGCTACGAGCTGGCGGAGCAGGGATCATGGACGCTGCCGGACGTCATCATCTACCCAACCGGCGGCGGCACCGGACTCGTCGGGATGTGGAAGGCGTTCGACGAGATGCAGGAGCTCGGGTGGATCGACGACAAGCGGCCGCGCATGATCTCGGTGCAAGCGGCTGGGTGCGCGCCGATCGTGCGCGCGTTCGAGAAGGGCGAGCGCCATGCCGCCGAGTTCGAGAATGCCGCGACCACCGCTTCGGGTCTGAGGGTGCCGAAGGCGATCGGTGATTTCCTGATTCTCGATGCGATTCGCGAATCCAACGGCGCCGCGATAGCGGTGACCGACGAGGAGCTGATCGCGGGTGCGCGTGAGATCGCACGCCGCGAAGGAATTTTTGCCGCGCCGGAGGGCGGCGCGTGCCTGCCCGCGCTGCGCAAGCTGATCGACCGTGGCAAGATCAAGCTCGGTGAGCGGGTGGTGCTGTTCAACACCGGCTCGGGCATCAAGTATCTCGATGCGTTCGACGCCGAGGTGAAGGCGCGGACGCCGCGCAGTCAGCGCAAGAGCGCGTTGGGTCCGGCGCTCAGGACCTAGCTGCGCGTCGCGGCGGTCGCGCCGGTGTTGAGTTTACGAGTAGCCGCGCGACGGGCGACGAGTCACCGAATTCCGACCAGCTTGTGGGTCTGGATGCTGAGGCGCCAGCGCGGGTGTCGCAGGCAGTAGTCGATGGCGAGCTCGGTGTTGGCGGAGACATCGGGGCCGTCCATCGGTTGCAGGAAGAAGTGCTGGAAGTCGAGGTGCGCGAACTTTTCGGGCGGGGCGTCGGGCTGCGGGTAGACCAGCTTGAGCTCGTTGCCGTTGGTCTGAACGAGTGGTGCGCCGGCCTTTGGGCTGACGCAGACCCAGTCGAGCGAGCGTGGGGCGGGGCGGGTGCCGTTGGTTTCGACGGCGACCTCGAAGCCGTGCTCGTGGAGTGCGGCGATCAGGTTTTCATCGAGCTGGAGGAGGGGCTCGCCGCCGGTGCAGACGACATATTTTCGGGCGTCGCGGTCGGAGAATTCGGCTTGACCGTCGGGCCCCTCGCTAGAGTCTGTACGCGCGACGCCACCGGCCCAGCATCGATCGACCGCGGCCGCAAGCTCTCCCGCTGACTTGAAGCGACCGCCGTCTGGACCGATGCCGACAAAATCGGTGTCGCAGAACTTGCACACCGCTCGCGAGCGATCCTCTTCGCGACCAGACCATAGGTTGCAGCCTGAGAAGCGACAGAACACCGCCGCGCGCCCCGCCTGCGCGCCCTCGCCCTGCAGAGTATAAAAGATCTCCTTCACGGTGTAGTTCATCGGGCGCCCCTGCCGGCGAACGAACGGGTGTCGCGCGCGTAGGCGATGGGATCGGCGAGCCCCGCCTCCCGGAAACCCTTCAGTCGCAGCTGGCACGCATCGCAGCGGCCGCAGGCCTCGCCGTCCGGCGCCGGATCGTAGCAGCTGGTGGTGTCGGAGTAATCGACGCCAAGGGATATGCCGAGGGTGATGATCGCGGCTTTGGTGAGCGAGATGAGCGGTGTGCGAATCGAGATTCGCGTTTTCGCTTCGACGCCGGCGCGGGTCGCCAGGTTCGCCATCGTCTCGAATGCCTTGATGTACTCCGGCCGGCAGTCGGGGTACCCGCTGTAGTCGAGCGCGTTGACGCCGATGAAGATGCTGGTCGATCCCGTGACTTCGGCGAGCGCGAGGGCGAAGGAGAGAAAAATCGTGTTGCGGGCCGGGACGTAGGTGATCGGAATCTCGTGGGGTGCGGGCGACGTCACGCCCAGATCCCGATCCTTGGGGACGGCGATGTCGGCGGTTAGAGCGGAGCCTCCGAACTGCGCCAGGTCGATATCGATGATGCGGTGATCCCGGACTCCCATTCTCCGCGCGATCCGCTGCGCGGCGGCGATCTCGATTGCGTGCCGTTGCCCGTAGCGGAAGCTGACCGCATGAATGTCGAGGCCTTCGCTCCTGGCGATCGCCAGAACGGTGGTCGAGTCGAGGCCGCCACTCAGGAGCACCACCGCGCCATCACCGGCAGGCCGGGGCGCGGGCGTTCTCGAGGATGCGGAGTCCGGGGGATTCACCATAGTTGGAACTTCGTGAACGAGTCAGCTGCGTGAAAGCTATCGCAGTGGTTTGCCCGGCGCGGCTGCGCGCTCCAGATTCAGCGGGCTGGCCGCGGCGCGGCGAGGCTCCCGCTGCGATGGAATCGAACAACAAGGAGAAGATGTGAAGATCTCGAGGATGGTCGTAGCTTGCATTGGCACGTTAGCGATGGGGTGCACCACGGCGCTGCAGACGGCGCCGGCGGGCGGCACCAGCGCCGCGATATCGGCGCAGGACCTGAGCACCCGCTTGTACATTTTTGCCGACGACTCGATGCTCGGCCGGCAGTTCGGCACCGAAGGGAATTACAAGGGCACGGCCTACATCGCGGGCGAGCTGGCGCGGATGGGCGTCCAGCCTGGCGGACTGAACGGCAGCTACTTTCAGGACGTTCCCGCATTCAAGGTGTCATTGGCGCCCGGCGCGCAGGTCTTCATCGACGGCGCACCGCTCGCCGTCGGCACCGACTTCATCACGAGCTTCCCGGCTTCGGGCCGCGCGATGCCCGTCGACAGCCTGCAGGTGATCTACGGCGGCGATTTGTCGGATACGACGACACTCATTTCTCCCGACCAGGTCGCCGGCAAGGCGCTGCTGCTTGCCATTCGTTCGCCGCTGCGGCGCAATCCCGGTCGGATCATCCGCAGCTATGAAGGGGCGGGTGCGATCATCACTGTCAACGATCCCCGGGTCGTCCGGCCGTATTCGATCACCATGTCGAGCGACACCACACCGGCGCGGGTGAACTTCGTCGTGTCACCCGCGGCTGCGTCGCGACTTCTCCGCGGCGACACCGTGTCGATGAAAACCGGCACCCTCGGCGGCTGGCTGCGATTTTCGTCGATCGCGTTCACCCGCTCGCCCGCGCCGGCGAGAAACGTCATCGGCATCATTCCGGGTACCGACCCGGCTCTCCGCGGTGAGTACGTCGCGCTCGGCGCCCACAATGACCATCTGGGCATCAGGTTCGCCGGCCCGCTCGATCACGATTCGCTGCGCACCTACAACATCATGGCGAATCGAATCGTCGAAGCCCGCACCCATGAGACGCCGGGCACGCCGGGCGGCGGTCTGACGCCGGCGGAGCGCGCCTCGATTCACGTCAACGTCGACAGCCTGCGACGCATTCGTCCGCCGCGGATGGATTCGATCTACAATGGCGCCGACGACGATGGCTCGGGCTCGGTCGGCGTGCTGGAGATCGCCGAGGCATTCGCGAAGTCGGCGACGCGTCCGCGACGCTCGCTGCTCTTTGTCTGGCACACTGGTGAAGAGGCGGGGCTGCTGGGGTCGCGCTACTTCACCGACAATCCGACGGTGCCGCGCGATTCGATCGTGGCGCAGCTGAACATGGACATGATCGGCCGCGGTGGCGCGTTTGACTTCGTTGGCGGCGGGCCGACCTATCTGCAGCTGGTTGGATCGCGGCGACTCTCGACCGAGCTCGGCGACATCGTCGAAGCAGTGAACAAGACCGAGCCGACGCCAATGAGCTTCGACTACACCTTCGATGCCAACGGCCATCCGGAGCGCATCTACTGCCGCAGCGATCACTACGAGTACGCTCGCTACGGGATCCCGATTACGTTCTTCACGACCGGATTGCACATGGACTACCACCAGCTGACGGACGAGCCGCAGTACATCGACTACGAGCACATGCGGAAAGTTGCGCAGCTCGTGCACGACGTCGCGCTAAACGTCGGCAACCTCGATCATCGCGTGGTGGTCGACAAGCCGAAGCCGGATCCGCACGGCGCATGCGTGCAATGAATCTCAGTACGCAACAAGAGTCTTCAAAGTGAAAAAGGTCGCTTACGCGACCTTTTTCATTGGAGGCTGGGGATTCGGTGGAGTAAGTCGCGGCCCCGGCGGCGCGGCTGGAGCCGCGGCCTCCGCAGTCGCCGGTGGCACCTGCATCTCGGTCGTCCCGGTCAAACCGTCGGTCTTGAGCTCGCCGACCAGATCCTTGAGGGCGTGGCTGCCGTGGAACAGCTGCGTCGACGCCATGCTCATTTGCTCGCACGCGGCGCTCTGCTCCTCGGTGGACGCGCTGACCTGCATCGCCGCCGTCGCGTGGCTCTCCGCCGTGCGAGCGACCAGCCCGAGGTTGGCGGCGGCTGAATCGACGGCGCGCGCGTTTTCGGTTGCGGCGGTCGTCACCGTGGCGGCGGCCGCTCTGGTGCGTTCGGCCGCGGCCAGAATCGTCGACAGCGCGCTATCGAGCTCGCGACTGACCCGCTCGATCTCCCCGACTTGCGTCACGCCCTCTTCCATTGCCTTCGACGTCGCCGTGACACGCGTCGTGACGCCCTCGGTCATCTTCACCACGTCGTCGGCCGCGGCCTGGGTCTGATCGGCCAGCTTTCTCACCTCACCGGCGACGACGCCGAAGCCGCGACCCGCCTCGCCGGCACGCGCCGCTTCGATTGCCGCGTTGAGCGACAGAAGGTTGGTCTGCTCGGCGATGCGACCAACCGAGACGACGAACTTGTTGATCTCGCTGGTGCTGGTGTTGAGCTCCCGAACCTGCGCCGCGGCCTGCTCGACGATGGTTCTTACGTCGAAGAGAATCTTGAGCGCGCGGTCGATCTCAATGCGCTTTGCCTCGGCCTCCGCTTCGATCGCGCTGGCGAGCCCGTGAACTTCCTGCGCGCCGCCGACGAGATTGTCGCCGCGGGTGCGAATCCCGTCGAGCGCTTCGTTGACCTGGCGCAGCTGGGCGACCTGCGATTCGGCGCCGTGCGAAACTTCTTCCACTGCGTCCGCGACTTCGCCCGCTGACGCCGAGATCTGCTTCGATGCCGATGCCAGATCGGAAGCCGATTGCGCGACTTCGTCAGCCGTTTTCGCGGCGCCGGCGGCGATGCGCGACAACGCTATCGTTGCGTGATTCATCGCATCGGCGAGAGTGCGGAACTCACCGGGCATCTCGCCTTCGGTGCGCTGCTGCAAGTCTCCGTGACTGAGCTGAATCGCGTGCCGAACCAGCAGACGCAGCGGACGACCCACCGCGCGTCCCGTCCGGATCACGATCATCATCGCCAGGAGTGTCGCAATAACGATCACCGTGACGAGAATCCGCGACCGCGCCGTTGCCTGGGCGCGGAGGTCCGCCGACATCGTCGACAGCTGCTTTGCGCGGGAGTGCTCGAGCGCAGTAAGCTGCTCCAGCAGTCCCGGCACCATCTTGCGGGCCTTCTGCGCTTCGGCGTGGGCCTCGTCGAGGCGCCCGAGGTCCGTCAATCTGTGCGACAACGCGAAGGCTGCCTCGACGCGTGCAAGCGTCGTGTCGATTGCTACCGTGCGAACTATCTGATCGGCGAGGACGTCCTGTCGCGCGCTGAAATTCCTTTGCAGCCGGTGCGCTTCCCAGCCGAGTCGACGGAAATCGGCGTCGGACTTGGCATCCTGGTCGCTCAGGTAGGTGTTCGCGGCCTGGATTTCCTGGGTGACGACGTTGGAAAAGTCGGACGCCTGCTTGGCATCCTGCTGCGCGTCGGCGAGCGTCTCGCTCACCATGTTGGCCATGCTGTTCATCGAGATCCAGCCGACGGCGCCGGCGCCGACGAGAAGCAGAATCAGGAACGAAAACCCGACCGTCAGAACCTGTCGAATCGTCTGGAATCTGAAGGTGGTTTTCATCTCGCCTCCGCGACGGTCAGCTGCCCATTGTGGGCGCGCAGCACGCGGAACCGCATGCCGACCGGGTCACCGGTGTCCTCGAAGTACGCGGGACCGGTGAGACCAGCGTACGCGGTCTCACGATTCAATGAATGCAGATAATCGCGGACTGCCCGGCGATCCGGCCCCTTTTCCCGGAGTGCCTGCGCAACCAGCTTGGTGGCATCGTAAGCGAGCGCCGCATGGGCGTCGGGCTGGGTGTGGTACTTCTTCTCGAACGCCGCGACGAAGGCGCGCGCGGGCGGTGTGGGATCTTCGGGGGTGAATGACATTCCGATGTAGGCGCCTTCCGCCGTCGCGGTGTCGGCGAGAATGCCTTGCCATCCGTCTCCGCCAACAAAAATCGGATTGAAGCCCTGACGTCTCGCTTCCTGCAGAATCTTGAGACCCGACGCGACGCGGCCGGCGACGAAAACGATCTTCGGCTTCCGCATCTTGAGATACGCTATGTAAGGCTCGGCGCTCTGCAGATCGGCGTCGATTGGATCGAGGCTGAGGATGTCGCCGTGAAAGGAGCGACGGAAGGAATCGGCGAGACCCCGGCCGTAGGTGTTGTTCTCATAGAGCACGGCAACACTCGCCGGTCCGCGCTGTCCGAACTTTGACGCGAAGTTGGCGAGGGCGATGCCGTTGAGCGAATCGCTGGAGATGATGCGGAAAACCCAGCTGGAGATGCCGGTGAGATCGGGCGAGGTGGCGCTGGTCGCGATTGCGGGCAGCTGGCCGTCGTAAACCGGAGCGGCCGCCAGCATGCCCGATGAATTCACGTGTCCGATCACCGCGGAAATCGAGCGGGTCGCGACGAAATCCTGGGCGATCTTGGCGGCCTTGTCGCCCTCGCCGTCGTCATCGCGGGAGATCAGTCGCAGGGCGTGGCCGTTGATGCCGCCCGCGTTGTTGATCTCTTCGACCGCCAGCTCTACTCCCTGCAGGTTCTGGACTCCGTAGCCCTGCTTCCATGGGCCCGCGGCCCCGATGATGTAAGGCTTCTTGGCGCTGCTGCAGGCGGCGAGCGCGAGCAGCGCGGCCGACCAGACGACTTTAGAAGACAACTTCCCCCTCCCCAGTGTTCAGGGACATTCATATCCCCCGAATTGACGAGGTCAAAGCTCGGCCGGTCACTCATTTCCGCGATTTGAGCCCCTGAAGTGGCACCCAATCTGCCCCTATGTGCCCAGGCGCTGGCAAACCACGATGTCAGAGCGGCGACGCACCTTGGCGGACGGCGAGGAGACGAGATGAAGGTTCTGGTGACTGGTGGAACAGGCGTGATCGGCGAGGCCGCTATAACGGACCTTCTCAAGCATGGTCACGAAGTGCGGCTGCTGACCCGAAACGCGACCGACGATGCGAAGCAGTGGCCCGACAGGGTCGAGTCGTGGCCAGCGAGCGTCTGCGATCAGAACGATCTGAAGGGCTGCGCCGAAGGCTGCGACCTGGTGCTCCATGTCGCGGGGATCGTCGAGGAATCGCCGCCCACGCTCACCTTTGAGAGCGTCAACGTCGAAGGCACTCGAAACGTTGTGCGCGAGGCCGAACGATGCAAAGTCGGCCGCTTCATCTTCATATCTTCCCTGGGGGCGGAGGCGGGAACGTCGCCCTATCACCGCTCGAAACGCCGCGCCGAGGAGGTCGTGCGCGGCTTCGCGGGAGGCTGGACGATTCTCCGCCCGGGGAACGTCTACGGTCCCGGCGACGATGTCATGTCGCTCCTTCTCACGATGGTGAGAACCCTGCCCATTGTGCCCGTGATCGGCGGCGGCGACGACAAGTTTCAGCCGATCTGGGTCGAGGACCTGGTCGCCGCTATCTCCGAAACGGTGCGGCGCACCGATCTGCACGGGCGAACCCTCGAGCTCGCGGGCGAGGAGCGGACGTCCATCAACGAGATTCTGGACAGCCTCTCCGAGATTACCGGCCGCAGCCCGGCCCGCATTCCAATTCCGTCGTTCATCGCCAACGCCGGCATCACAATGGCCAGCCTGCTCGGCGCCAAGCTGCCGATCAGCGAGAGTCAGGTGACGATGCTCAGCGAGGGCAACTTCATCAGAACCCCGGGCACCAACGCGCTCACCGGCGTCTTCCACCTCAAGCCGACACCGCTCGACAGCGGCCTGCGCAAGCTCGCTGACGTGCAGCCCGAGCAGACCCCCGACCAGGGCGTTGGTTCGCTCAAGCGCAAGCGCTTCTGGATCGACCTGTCGGGTAGCCCGCTTACCGCCGAGGAGCTGTTCGCGCGGTTCCGGGTGCGCTTCGGCGAGCTCACTCCGTTCATGATGGATCTTCATGCCGAGCCGGGCACGCCGACGATTCTCGATTATGGAACGACCATAACGATGTCGCTTCCGGTGCGGGGAAACGTCCAGGTCCGCGTCGAAAAGCTGACGTCCAACGAAGCGGTGCTCGTCACGCTCGGCGGCCATCCGCTCGCCGGCGCGATCAGATTCCTGTCGGAGCAGATCTCCGATCTGATTCGCTTCCAGGTGCAGGTGTACGACCGGCCTGCCAACCTCGCCGACTGGCTGGCGGTACGCACCCTCGGTGAAGGAATGCAGGCGCAGACCTGGGAGAGCCTGCTGGAGGCGATCGTGGTCGAGAGCGGGGCCAGGCTGGTGTCGCCGATCCAGCACGAGGAGGAGATGCTGGACGACGACAAGTCGGCGCGGGTCGAGGAGTGGATCAAGGAGCTGGTGATGGAGCGGAAGCGTGGCGAGAAGGCGGCCGCGACAGGAACGCGAAAGGAGGCGGACGTCGCCGAGGTCGCTGATCAGGCGCCTGCCGGTTCGTCGCGGAAAAGCTCGCCGTTCGAGGAAAATTTCGGTGAGGACGCCCTGGCCTGAGCCAATGCCCGGTGCTGATGCGCCGTTTCGAGGCCTGACCTGACTTAGGCCTTGGGTCAAAACCCGGACCCTGTCTTGAGCGTCCTTTAATTAACCCCGTTAGAAGGCGCTCCATCCATGCATTTCCGTTCGGTACTAATCGTTGCGGCAGTCGCTGCCGCGGCTGTCTCTGCAGGCGCGCAAGATGTTCGCGTTGAAGTAGTCGAAGCTGCGACAGGCAGGCCGATCGTCGGCGCCAACGTCGCGCTGTTCGACTCATCAGGCATGTTCCCGCTGGGCGGCGGATTCAGTGACCAAAGCGGCCGCACCGATTTGCGGGCACCGACTCGCGGTCCTTACAGAGTGCGCGCCGACAAGGTCGGTTTCGATACCTGGACTTCGGTACAGCTGCACCTCGGCGATCGACCAGTGATCGTGAGGGCTGGAATGGCGCCGACCCGTGCACCGGCACCGGTGGTGATTCGGAGCGAGAGCGCGTGTCAACAGATGACCGGCCCCGGCACTCCGGCGGGCGACATCTGGGTGCAGGTCAAGAAAGCACTCACCGCCAACGCGATGACGGAAGCACAGGGTCAGGTGCCGTTGGATGTCGATCTCTACGAGCGAGTGCTCGATCGAAACCTCGGCATCGTGTCCGAGCGCAGCGAGGCGCGGAACCGCATTTCGCGGCGCCCGCTGACGGGAATCTCGTGGGAGCAGCTGGATAGCACGCGGCGTGGCGACGGTGGCGGCAGCGAAGTGTATCGCGCGCCCGACGCCGGGACGCTGGTCTCGGATCAGTTCGTGAAATCGCATTGCTACACTGCGATCCGCGGATACGGGCAGGAAGCGGGACTCACGGGTCTCGAGTTCCGTCCGGCGCGAGTCGCGGGTCCGGCGGATCTCACCGGGGTATTGTGGCTCGATCCCAAAACGAACGCGCTGCGCTCGCTCAACTTCGATTACGTGAATCTTCCGATCCCGCTGCGCATTGCGAGAACGACGGGTCGTCTGGAATTCGAGCAGCTCGCCGACGGTCGCTGGATCGTTCCGCGATGGTACATCCGGATGCCGCGGGTGGCGCGAGTGACGACCAACGAAGTCGGCGCGCCGACGGCTCCGCACGACAGTCTGGTCGGCTACCAGGAAGTGGGTGGGGCGGCTCGTCCGGCAGGCTCGGCGCGACCGGCGGGTGCAGCGACGGCCGGCACGGTGGGCGCAGCGCGGACAGGAGCACCAGGCGCAACGACCACCGGCGGGATCGGAAGCAGTGATCCCGACGATTCACAGGCCGACCCGAATCAGTCGTCGATCGTTGGAATCGTGTTCGACAGCAGCAGCGGCCGAGGAATTCCGGGTGTGCAGGTGTGGTCGGGCGGTGGCCGCTACAGAACGGTGACGAACTCGGCGGGCCGATACGAGCTGGCGATCGTGACGCCGTTCACCGACACCATCGTCTTCGAGCATCCGCGCCTGCGGTTGTTTCACGTCGCTGATCGGGTGCAATCGATCTCGGTGCTGCCCGGCACGCGCGGCCAGGCGTCGATCATCCTTCCATCCTATGGCACGCTCCGCCGGCAGCTTTGCGGCCGGAACGAGACAGGCACTGAAGCTCAGGGCTTCGTCGCCGGCTACGTGAGAGACGCGGCGGGCAAGCCCGTGCCGAACGCGCACGTGTGGGCGACGTGGCAGATCCTGTGGGTGGAGGAGAACGGCCGATTGGTGTCGACCAATCAGCAGCGCACGGTGGAGACCGATACCAACAGTGACGGATCGTACCTGATGTGCGGTTTCACCCGTGGAGCGCAGGCGACGGTGAAGGTGAGCATCGCCGGGCGGGCGACGGTGCAGGACAAGATCGCGCTGCCGGAGACGCAGGTGCTCGAGAAAGACTTCGTCTTGGCGAGATAGGGGCAAAACCTCTTCATTTACAGTCCTTAATCCCCGGTCGGAACGATTGCCGCCCCTTCGACCATGAGGATGATCGCGCGGTCCGGTGCCCGCGTGCGGTGCACGACGCCCCTGGGCACCACGAATCCCTGACGCTCAGCGAGCTCCACGGTTCGGCCCTCGAGATCGATCAGGAACTTGCCCTCGACGACGTAGAAGAACTCGTCGAGATCGTCGTGCTTGTGCCAGTGATATTCGCCCTGCATCACGCCGAGTCGGACGACCGAGTCATTCACCCTGCACAGCGTCTGGTTGTACCACTTGTCGCGCACCGCGTCGACCAGCGCGGGGACATCCGCTATCTCCAGCGGCTGATACTTGATGTCGAGATGGGTCGCGTAGGGAAAACTCTGCGGCATGGCTCGCTTGAGTTGGGGATTTCGAAACCGCGACGTTTCGAATCGCGTAGAGAGAAATGCGCCGGGAAGAGTAAACCCTGATGCCCGGCGTTTTGTCCAATAGTGTGCGGTCGGATTTTTGTCGATCGCTAAAAGAAGTCCAGAGAATTGCGCACCCAAAGAGCGATCGCAGACGCTCTCTACACGCAACCCCGCAGGCAGCCCCCTGCGGGGTTTTCTGCATCCGCCGGCTGCGCTGAGCGATTGGCCGACGGGTTGGGAATTACTCGCATTCGGAGATAACCCGTTGTGGGTTGCCGGAGGCACGGTGACCGGTTTCCGGTCAAAATGCGTCGATGACGTGTCGCCGCGCGGTTAGGGTAACTCGAGTGGTTTTGCGTTGTACGAACCTGATACGTCGGCAGCGTAATTCACCGGCAACCCGCAACCGTGCTACCGGCAACGCACAACGGGTTATTCCTAGCCGCGCATCGATCTTTCCTTACTGCTGTACCCGTTGCAGCACCCGGAAATACGCCGTCCACGGCCCCACCGCCGCAGTGTAGGCGCGTGTCATGGTCCGAGTGATTTGCGCGATGTGCGACAGATCGTGAACGACCCACGTTGCCAGCAGCTGCCGCATCGTCACGCTCCCGAACTCGGGATGCTCGCCGGTGAGATCGAGATCCTTGTCGGTCAAATTCCAGCCGCGCAGCGTCGCGACGTTTCCGCGCCGCAACTCCTCGAACTCCGCCAATAGCTCCGTGAGTGGGCGCGGAGAGTTCAGCTCCGCGAAGCGATCGAATGGATCGAACCTTCGGTACTTACCCTGCTCCAGAATTATCCGCGCGCGGGGAATCCAATCGGTTCGCTCACCATTGATTAGATGCCCGACCACCTGGCGGGGACTCCACGTCTCAGGGCCTTCGTCGACGCGCGTCCAGCGATCGGGCAGGCCGTCGAGCAGCGCGAGGAGCACCGCGGGTGTCCGCTCCAGAACCGGGATCGCTTCCTCGAGCTCGAAATTCAACGCTGCTCCCTCTGTCATGCGTAAATCATACGCTGCGGGCCGGGCACCAACTACTTTTCTCAAGGCGCGTCGTCGTGGACGACGCGTGCAGCGGCCAACCCACTCTCTGGAGCAAGGATGTCAGGACGACTTCTACGCGCTTCCGCTTTCGCCCTACTCGCAGTTGTGCCGCTGATCGGCTGCGCACAGGCCACCGCTACGGTGCCAGCGGTGTCGACGCAGATTCAGCCGACCAGTGCTGTGCCGGAGCGCGCCGTGCGTCGCACGCTGCCGATGCAGAACATGATCAGGCGGGCATTCGCGCAGGGGACCCGCGATTCCTCTGGTCGCCCCGGCCGCAACTATTGGCAGGTGTGGACCGACTACAAGATCAACGCGCGACTCGACAGCGCGACATCGATCGTCACCGGCCACGAAACGGTGACTTTCCGCAACAACAGCGACTCCGCCATGCGCACTGTCGTGCTGCGACTGGATCAGAACATCTTCAGACCTGAGGGCGCGCGTACGGACGTGATGGACGCGATCACGAGCGGGATGAAGATCACCCGCCTGGTGCTCAACGGTCAGTCGCTCCCGGTCAACGACACCCTCGGCTCGCCAATTCCGGGCACGACTCGCCGCACCACCCCAATCGCCCGGACTCTGCGCCAGACCTCGGCGCGTTTCCCGCTCGCGAACCCGATTGCCGCGCACTCGACCGGAACGCTCGAGGCCGATTGGAGCTTCGAGGTACCCGCGATTCCCAGCGGCCGCGGATTCCGGATGGGGCGTTGGGCGGACACTCTCTATCAGGTCGCCCAGTGGTATCCACGCGTCGCCGTATTCGACGACCTGCGTCTCGGGGACAGGAGTTACGGCGGCTGGGACACCGACCCATACCTCGGCGACGCCGAGTTCTACAATAACTTCGGGCACTTCGACGTCAGCATCGATGTGCCGGCGGGCTGGATCGTCGGCGCGACTGGTGTGCTGCAGAATCCAACGCAGGTTCTCACTCCGACTGCTCGCGAGCGACTGTCGCATGTTCTCGAATCAGACGCGACCCAGCGAGTGGTGACAGCCGCCGAGCGCGGGCCGGGAAAATCAACGGCGGCGGGGACCAACGGCAGGCTGGTCTGGCACTTCGTCGCCGACAGCGTTGCGGACTTCGCGTGGGGCACCTCCAACCAGTTCGTGTGGGACGCATCGCGCGCGACCATTCCGACCCGCGGCGCGATTCCGTTCAACATTCTGTACCTGCCGGGGCACACCCAGGGGTTCGCGGACGGTGTGCGGGTGCTGCGTCACGCCCTCCAGTTCTACTCCAACCTCTGGATGCCGTACGCGTTCCCGCAGCTGACGATGGTGGATGGTCCGGAGCTCGGAATGGAGTACCCGATGTTCATCATGTCGGCTGTCTTCGCCGCGGATCACGAGACGGGTCACCAGTGGTGGCCGATGATGGTCGGCGTCAACGAAACCTGGTACGGATGGATGGACGAGGGCTTCAACCAGTACATGAACATCCTCTCGGATGCAGATCTCGATGGAAAGCCGTACAAGCTCGATAGCCTCGGGATGTCGTACGGCGCGGTGAGCGGGGACGAGCGCGAGCCGCCATTGATGTGGGACGGCAACTATGCGGGCCCGCTCTACGGATTCCAGGCGTACGGCAAGGCCCCGCTGATGCTGTCGTCGCTGGGCGGAGTCGTCGGGGACAGCGCGGTGTGGCGGGCGATGAGCGATTACGCGAAGGCGTGGCGGTTCAAGCACCCGTCGCCATGGGACTACGCCAACTTCATGAACAACGCGCTGCACCAGGATCTCGACTGGTTCTGGTACTACTGGCTGTTCACCACCGAGCGCGTCGACGAGTCGATCCAGAACGTGAGTACCGCGAACGGGCGGACTTCAGTGACGGTCAGGCAGGACGGCGAAATGCCGTCGCCGGTGGTGCTCAAGGTGGAGATGGCTCCGGGCGGCTCGGGAGTTCTGACGCCGACGACCAGATCGATCGGTCCAGGGATCACTGAATCGACGAGATGGCTCGACGCCAACACCGCGCTGGTCACGTATCCGGTAGATGTCTGGTTTGGTGGCAGTCGTACATTCATCGCTCCGCTCGAGTTGGGTGGCCGGACGATCACGCGCATCACTCTCGATCCCTACGCGCGATTCCCGGATCGGAACGCGCGAGACAACGTCTGGCCGCGAACGCAGCCGACATCGACTTCCGGCGGCGGCAATTAATCCATTGCACATCAAAATGACTCATTCGATGACAGTCGGCCTCGCACCGAAGCATTGGGCGGGGTTAGGATGCATAGCGTTGCTAATTGGTGTCGTGCCCGCCGCGCCGCTCTCAGCGCAAGCAACACCGACGGTTACCGCCGCCGACTACGCGCACGCCGAAAAGTTTCTGCGGCAGAACACTTTGCCGCTCGTCTCGGGAATGGGCGTCCAGCCGACGTGGCTCGCGAACGACAGATTCGGCTACCGGATCGCCGGTGACAACCGGAATCAGTTCGTGTTTGTCGATCCAGCCCGCGGCACTCGAGTACTGTGCAGTCCCGAGACCGACCGCTGCGGCGGTGCTCTCGATCCGCGCGAAGTCTCGCGGCTCCAGGAGACGCGGCAGCGGGGACCGGCGGGCCGCGCCGAATCGGTGTCGCCCGACGGCAAGCGCGCCGCGTTCATTCGCGACTGGAATCTGTGGGTGCGCGACGTTGCAACAGGTCGTGAGACGCAGCTGACCACCGACGGTGTCAAGGATTTCGGCTACGCCACCGACAACGCCGGCTGGATCCGCAGCAATCGGCCGATCCTGGTGTGGTCACCGGACTCGCGCAAGATCGCGACTTTCCAGCAGGACGATCGCCCACTCGGCGAGATGTATTTGGTTCACACGAAAGTCGGCCACCCTGAGCTCGAGCAGTGGAAGTATCCGCTGCCGGGCGACAGCGTCATTTCGATGATCCAGCGTGTCGTGATCGACGTCGATGCGCCCCGCGTGATCCGGTTCCAGATGCCGCCCGACGCGCACCGCTCGACCTTGTGCGATCACGTTGCCTGTCGCGGCAGCGAGTGGGCGGATGTGGAATGGTACCCGGACGGCTCCCATATCGCGTTCGTTTCCACCTCACGCGATCACAAGCACGAGGTGTTTCGAGTCGCCGATGCTACGACGGGAGCGGTGCGTGATGTCTTCCGCGAGGATGTCGCCACCCAGTACGAGTCGGGCAACGGGATGGTCAACTGGCACGTTCTTCCGGCGACGAATGAAGTGGTGTGGTTCTCGGAGCGCGACGACTGGGGCCAGTTGTATCTCTACGATCTCAACTCCGGTCGCCTGAAGAAGAGGATCACTACTGGCGAGGGTAACGTCGGTCAGGTGCGGCGCATCGATCCCGCAACGCGCACGATCTATTTCGTCGGCAACGCGAAAGAGCAAGGCTGGGATCCGTACTTCCGGGCCTTTTACAAGATCAGGCTCGACGGAACCGGCCTCACGCTGCTCACACCGGAGAATGCCGACCACGAGATCGAGCTGGCGCCGTCCGGCAGGTATTTCGTCGACAGCTATTCGCGGCCCGACGTGCCGCCGGTGACGGTGCTCCGCGATCTGAACGGCAAGATCATCGTCACTCTGGAGAAGGCGGACATCTCGCGGCTGACCGCAACGGGATGGAAGCCGCCGACCCCGATCACGGTCAAGGCGCGCGACGGCAAGACAGATCTGTACGGCCTGATGTACCTTCCGACCAATCTCGATCGCTCGAAGAAGTATCCGATCATCAACCATATCTACCCGGGTCCGCAAACCGGCAGCGTTGGCGGCCGGAGCTTCTCGCCGGCGCGCGGCGATGCGCAGGCGCTAGCGGAGCTGGGCTTCGTGGTGGTGGAGATCGACGGCATGGGGACGCCGTGGCGATCGAAGTCTTTTCACGACGCCTACTTCGGCAAGATGGGAGACAACACTCTCCCCGATCAGGTCGCGGGGATGAAGGAGCTGGCGCGACGATTCCCATTCATCGACATCGATCGCGCCGGGATCTACGGACATTCGGGCGGAGGCTTCGCGACCGCTGACGCGATGTTCCGGTATCCGGATTTCTTCAAGGTGGGAATCGCCGAGGCGGGCAATCACGATCAGCGCGAGTACGAGGACGACTGGGGCGAGCGCTACCAGGGCCTGCTCGTTCGCACGCCCGATGGCGGCGACAACTACGCTGCCGAGGCCAACCAGAACTACGCGAAGAATCTGAAGGGCAAGCTGTTGCTGGCTCACGGCACCACCGACAACAACGTGCCGCCCTACAATACTCTCCTCGTGGTGAACGAGCTGATTCGCGCCAACAAGGATTTCGATCTGCTGATGCTTCCCAACCGGACCCACGGCTTCGGCAACGAGCCGTACATGATTCGCCGGCGCTGGGATTATTTCGTGAAGAACCTGCTGGGCGCGGAGCCGCCGAAGGAGTACCAGATCGGGGGGAGCCGATAGTGGAGACTGCAACTACCACGGAAGACTACCGGCGGGAGGCTGTGCGCGGGCCGGCGGGAGGCCACGGGCTCAACCCAAAACGCTCGTCGTTACAGCCCGCGGCCTCTCGCCGTGTGGCCCACGGCCTCCCGCCGGTAGTCTTACTTTGCCTTTTCTTCCCTGCCGTAGTCGTGAGTCAGACTCCGACTTTCACCCACGCCGACACCATCCGCGGCTCGAACACTCCGCCGCGCTCGTGGTGGGACGCGTCGTTCTACGATTTGCACGTGAAGGTCAATCCGGTCGACAGCAGCATCACAGGGTACAACGCAATTACGTACCGCGTTCTGAAAGCTGCGCCGAGGCGGGAGATGCAGATCGACCTGCAGATGCCGCTCGTCGTCGACAGCATCGTGCAGGATGGGCTCGAGCTCAGCGCTCGCCGCGACGGTAACGCGTTCTTCGTCACGCTCATCGCCCCGCAGAAAATCGCGTCGACAAAAACCATCGCTGTCTACTATCACGGCAAGCCCACCACCGCTGTCCACCCACCCTGGGACGGTGGATTCGTGTGGGCGCGCGACAGCCTCGGCCGCAGATGGTTCGTCACCGCCAACGAAGGCCTCGGCGCCAGCGTCTGGTGGCCAAACAAGGATTATCTCGGCGACGAGCCCGACAGCCAGCGTATCGCCATCACCGTCCCGGATTCAGTAATTGACGTGTCGAACGGGCGGCTGCGTTCGACGACGCCCAATCCCGATGGCAGCGTTACCTACGAGTGGTTCGTCTCAAATCCGATCAACAACTACGATGTCGCGGTAAACGCGGGACACTACGCCCACTACAGTGACACCTTCGACGGCGAAGGTGGAAAGCTCACCCTCGATTTCTATCCGCTCGACTACCATCTCGATACCGCGCGGAAGCAGTTCGCGCAGGTCAAGCCGATGCTGCAGTGCTTCGAGACCTGGTTCGGGCCGTACCCGTGGTACAAGGACGGCTACAAGCTCGTCGAGACTCCTCACCTCGGGATGGAGCACCAGAGTGCGGTCGCCTACGGCAATCTCTACAAGAACGGCTACCTCGGGCGCGATCGATCGGCGACCGGGCACGGGATGCAGTGGGACTTCATCATCATCCACGAGAGCGCGCACGAATGGTGGGGCAACAACATCACCATGAAAGACCAGGCCGACATGTGGATTCACGAAAGCTTTGCGACCTACGCCGAGGGGTTGTACACGGAGTGCCAGCAGGGGAAAAAGGCGGGCGAGGAATACACCATCGGTCAGCGCAAGCTGATTCGAAACGACAAGCCGATCATCGCCGCCTACGGCGTGAACGCCGAGGGCTCGGGCGACATGTACGACAAGGGCGGCAACATGCTGCTCACCATCCGGCAGCTGGTCGACGACGATGCGCGGTGGCGCGGCATCCTGCGCGGCCTGAACAAGACCTTCCGGCATCAGACCGTCACGACGAAGCAGGTCGAAGACTACATGAGTCGCGCTGCCGGAATGAATCTCGGCAAGATCTTCGACCAGTACCTGCGGACGACGAAGATTCCGACGCTCGAGTACAAGCTCGAGGGACAGAAGCTGTCGTACCGGTGGACGAACGTGGTTCCGGGCTTTGCGATGCCGGTCAAGGTCACGACATCGACGGGCCGCTACGGGTGGATCCGTCCCACCGAGAGCTGGAGATCAATGGCGGTAAAACTCGGCCGGCCCGAGAACTTCAGCGTCGACAAGACTTTCTACGTCAACGCGAAGGACATCCTCAAGCCGGCCGCTGATTCGACTGCTACCGCGCGTACAGCCCGGTAACGCGCGCTGTCGCGAGCTTGTTGGCGTTCAGGTTGAAGCCGACCATCGCCGCGGTGCCGTTGCCGGGGATGTCGAGCTTGTCGACCTTGAGGGCGAACACCGTGATGTGATAGTGGTGCGGCTTGTCACCCGGCGGTGGGCACGGTCCGCCGTAGCCGCGGGTGCCGAAATCGGTTGGGCCCTGCACGCTGCCGCGCGGTGCATTGCGACCGTTGCCGGCGCCCGCCGCGAGGCCGGTGACGTTCGCGGGAATGTTGTACATCACCCAGTGCCACCAGCCGCTGCCGGTGGGTGCGTCGGGGTCGTACATCGTGACGGCAAAGGATTTTGTGCCCGCCGGCGGATTGGACCACTGCAGCGCCGGCGAGATGTTCTGGCCGGTGCACCCCATTCCATTGAAGACGTGACTGGCGTCGACGCGGCCTTTGGTGACGAAGTCTGGAGCCGAAACCTTGAAGCTCGCGGCGTGGACTACCGCCCTCGGCTTTGCCTTCGCCGCCTTGGCGGATTGCGCGCCGCCCACCGATGCAAAGGCAATTGCCATCGCCGCGCTACAAGCTAGCGCGCGCGTTAAACCCGAGTACGACATGACCTTCCTCCTGGCTGGTTGAAGCGGAACGGTGCAACGCTGGCACCGCTCTTAAGAAAAGCAGCGCGCACGCGCACGGGCTAGTAGTGGGCGGTGAACCCCGTCCAGCCCATGATGATCGCGCCGGCGAGAATGAACGAGACGAGGTTGTAGCCGGCGTCGATTAGCCACAGCTGCTTCGGCTTCATCGAGAACAGCGCAGTGGCGTAGGTGGTTGGCAGCACGAAGCCGAACCAGCAGAACACGCCGAGCTTCACGCCGCGCCAGATCCAGTTTCCCGCGGTGGTGAAAGCCGCGGGCACGAACGGGTTGGCGAGCACCGCCATCGCCCAGGCGATGATGAGCGCGCAGATCAATGCCATGAGATACATCACCGGCATGTTGGAGCGGGCGGCATCGGCCTTCATCTGCTCCTCGGTTCGACCCTGCAGCGCGATCCAGCGCTTGGCGAACAGGGCGGGGGAGTACCACAAGCCACCGAGCAGGAACAACACGATTCCAGCGACTAGCACAGCGAGGTAATTCACCTGGGGCAACTGCATCGTATGCCTCCGTCAGGGGAAATAAATCGCTGACAATCTAGGGTTGTTCCGGAAAACGCGCAGCAGCGGAGTCGTTCCTTAACAGGCGGGTGACAGGAACGATGCTTTGGGACTGGACGTGGGGCTGCTCTCGGAACTGCAACGGAACGGGTGCGAGATGTCAGTAGCGTAGTTGCAAGTGGCGGGTTCAATACGTCGGGACGTCACTGTTGGCGCTCGCGGTACAAGCAACTGCTTGTGCTCCAAATGAGACCGGTGACGTCCCGACGTCGTGAACTCAGAGCTGGTAACGATTCTACTGCGAACTGGCACCCGTTCCGTTGCAGTTCCCCGCGCGAACCAACTACCGGAGCCTGGAGCTGGCCTCCCTCGCCCTTCGCGCGAACGCCACCGCATCCGCAGGCGAGAAGCTCTCCATCAGCGGCCCTTTGCCAACCTCGACGTCGCGGAACACTTCGTCTCCGTTGGCGCGCAGCAGCTGAAGCCTGCCGTCGGCGTACTTCGCGTCGGCGAGATCGCGCAGGTGGTACGCGATGCCGTGATCGAACAGCGGAATGAGCGCGCCGATCGCCATGCGAGCGAAGATGCGATTCGCGGTCCCCTTGATGCTGTCGGTTGCTTCGTGCGAATCCATCCTGGCCAGGCCGCGATCGGTGAGCTGAGCGACGATGGTGGTATCCATCAACAGCAGCTGCGCCTGACCGTCACGACTCACGATCGCGAACCGCGAATGCTCGGCGGGCTGGCGATCGACGACGTGCGCGACGGAGTCGGGGACATGAATCGTGACGTGAAACCCCGTCGAATCCTGGGCCAGCGCGGGAGATGGGATCAGGGCAAGTGCTAGAACGAGTGGAAGCTTCATGTCTGGATGGAAGGGACTCTTTCCCGTACGAGGAGAGATTGAACGGGTTTCAGCCTCTCGGGATCGAAGGGCGACACGAGTTTGCGACAGGCGGTAATTCGTTATCCCAGAATGCCGAGTTGCGATATCCCGTTGTTAGTCATGCGAGTTGCGATATCCCGTTGTCAGTCCCGGTAGTCCGTCGCGAACTGTGCCTTGAGCGCCGCCACCTTCGGCTTGTCGTTGATCACGATGTAAAGCTGGTTCGGGTGGTGCTCGAGATAGTTCTGGTGGTACTCCTCAGCCGGATAGAATGCGCGCAGCGCTGCGACCTGCGTCACGATCGGCGCCGGGAAAGTCCTGGCCGCGGTGAGCTGCTTGATGTAGGCCTCGGCTGCCTTCTGCTGCTGCGCGTTGCGGTAGAAGATCGCCGACCGGTACTGGGTGCCGCGGTCGGGACCCTGTCGATTCAGCTGCGTCGGATCGTGGACCACCGAAAAGAAAATCTGCAGCAGCTTGCCGTACGAGACCTGCGACGGATCGTAGATCACCTGCACCGATTCGGCGTGCCCCGTATCGCCCGTGCTCACCTGCTCGTACGACGGGCTGGCGACCGTACCGCCGGCGTAGCCGGAGGTCGCGCTCTTCACGCCCTTCACGTGGTCGTAAACCGCCTCGACTCCCCAGAAGCAGCCGCCGGCGAATACCGCGGTGTCTTCACCCGCGGCGGGGGCCAGGGGTTCGGCGCCAGCGGGCGTCGGCACCTCGGCGGCCGCAACTCGCGATGCGCCACTAGTCATTCGCGCGGCGAAGAGGATTAAAGCGACGGGAATCACCACCAGGACGGCGGCGATGTTGGGCAGGGTGCGTTTCATGTTGATTTTCATTGGGGACACCTTATTGAACCAGTGAAGTCGACCCGTTGTTCCCGAGATTACACCGCCATACGAGAGTTCTTCAGGAATCGTTCCTGGGGCCGACTGAATTTGCCGGGGTCGATTCAAACACCGGCTCCGGGCGCGCGGCCAAAGCCCCCGGCCAAAGCCTCGAGCTGCGGCCAGCCAGAGCCTCCAGCTTCAGCCAAAGCCTCGAGCTACCAGTCGGCCAGCCATAGCCCCCAGCAAAGCCCCCGGCCGCGAGCCGGCCCCGCCCACAGCCGCCCGCCGGTACTCTTCTGTTGCAGTTCAGTACTGCTGGTACTCGTCTATTGCAGTTCAGTCCTAAGTGAACACCGGCGCCAGCCTCTGCTCGCTGGATGTCCGGAACGGGTAGCTCCGCGCCAACCTCTCATCCAGCGCAGGATCTGGCGCGTTCTCGCCCTCGATAAAAACCCAATCGACGTCCACGAACTCGGAATCCTGCCACATCGCGATTCCCACCTGGCGCTCCATGTCGAGCTCGTGCTTGGACGCCTGGGTCAGGCTGCGCAGCGCGTCGAGCGCGCGGTCCTGAAACTCGCGGGTCACCGGCACGATGATGAAGCCGCAGCCAGTGCGCGCCGAAGCGATCCGGTAGGGCAAGTCGAACCGATTCGACCGCACCGAGTCCAGCGCGCAGCGCAGCTGGTACTTGAGCGCGCGCAAGTCGTGCCGGCCCAGCCACGCCAGCTCGGACAGAATCTCGTAGTAGTCACCGTCCGCCCATTCGCCTTGCTGGTGCGCGATCTTGGCGGCGAGACTGTCGAGCACGAATGAGAACTCACACGCCCGCGCGCCGACGTGGGCCTGCGCGGCGCTCTCGAAGCGCGGGCTCGGTGCAGATGAATAATCCTCCAGCAGGTACTGTCCGATGAGAGCCGACTCGCTGACCGCGGCCGACGCGGGATCCCAATCCAGCAACAGATCACGGCGGAACTCGAAATAGTCGGACAGCTCCGCCGGCGTTACAAAGTGTTCGCAGATCTCGAAGTACTCGGCGTCGCGAAGGATGTGGACGAAGCCGCCGTTACGACTGCGCTTGAACCGCGGTGCGCGGAACTGCCGCGACTTCGGAGGGACACGGTAGACGATCACGCTGACGAAGGAATCCGGGTCGTGCGGCGTGACCGTCACTCTATGCCCGAAGTGATTCACGATCGAGAGACCCATGTACCCCGAAAGCAGCTCGCGGGTGTTCTGAATGTGCTTCGATCCTTTCCTCGCCACCTGATTCTGCACCCACTTCTCGAGGTCGCCGGCCTTCGATGTCACTTTCGGCTCGCGCTCGCAGAGCTGAAAGATGAAGCCGATGCCCTCCATGATCATTACCCGATCCGCGAGCTCGGCGTTGCTGTCGGCAGCGGCAGGCAGCAGGGAAGTCTCGAACGAGAATGCGCGCGTGAACACGTTCGCGTGCTGTTGGGCAACGAAGTCGTGCAGCAGACTCACCGGCTCCCGGCTGCTGTCTTTCACACCTCGATCACGACCGTCGCGCCCGGCGCTCCCAGGCGAGCAGCAGCGCGGCGCCGACGAGACCGGTGATGATGCAAAACAGGTACAGGGTGCGGAGACTCACCAGGCCATAAAGTGGATTGGCGTCGGTGAACGGGCGGAATGGCCGCATGTCGGCATGCATGATCCCGTCCAGCAGCGCGTGCATGAGCCCGCCGAAGATTCCGCTCCACGCCGCGATCGGCAATCGATACTCCGCGACCAGCGCCTCGGGTACGACATCCCGTGGGCGCGCCAGCCACGTGCCCACGCGCGACACCACCAGGCCGCAAACCAGTCCGATCAGGCCGCCCAGATAGAAGGTGTGAGCCTGGCGGTGAACGGGATAGTCGTTGTGCAGCAGGTGGTAGCCCGATTCGAGATCGATCACCACCTGGGCGAGCGAGTACGCCGCCATCGAGAACTGACGGGGAGCAGCGGCCTTTACGAGGAGGCCGGGGCCGAAGTGAAACGGGGTTGCCGGCATGTGGGTCCTGCCAATTTACCCCCACGACGAGGGTAGGTACCAGCAGACTGGCTTTCGGCTGGTGCTAACGCTTCAGGGGTACCCAGAGCTCGATCTTCCCGCTGGCCGTTTTCGGATCGAAATCCCTGCCGTACCGCTCGAAGAAGTCGGGCTGATTGCCGCCCTCCTTACTTGTATCGGTGCGGCCCGCCACCATCATCTTTGGAAGCCACTCCTTCTTGACGGTGTACATCGTCTCCCGAATTCCGGACACGTGGCCCTCGTGCACGAACACCGCATACCGTTGCGCAGGAACTTCGAGCCGCCGGAGCTTCGCTGGGACCTTGTCGAAGTCCGAGACTTCGACGCCCGCGATGTACTCGAAGCCCGCGTCGCCGCCGAACGAGCCGAGCACGACGCCGTAGGTCTCCGCGCCAACCCGCGAGGGGATGGTGCCGAGCAGAGGAATGAACGACTGCCATTGCTTCGCGAACGCATCCCCATCCTGCGCGTCGTAGTGAACGCTGACGCCTACCAGCTTCAGAGCGCGCCGATTCGCGAAGCGCGGCTCGAGCCGTTGACCGGTTGTCATCTCAACGGCACCAGCTTTTGCGCCACGTACGACGCCCACGTGGTGCCACTGCCGCGGCGATTTCCCGCGTTTGACAGGACGATCACGATCGTCCCGTCAGGGCGGAGCCGGGCGATACTGGTGTTGTTCGCATCGCCGCTGCCCGAGTGCATGACTTCCGCGACCCGTCCATTGCGGATGTAGATGCGCGTTCCATAACCATAGTGAATCTCGAACGGCGGCTGACTCCGCACGTGCATGAGTGGCGCCTCCAGCTCTCGACTCTCGGCGCGTCCGAACAGTCGTCCGTGATGGATCGCCAACAGCCAGCGATACATGTCGCGCGCGGTGCTGCGCATTCCGTTTGCGCCCTTGTGTCCCCAGTCGCCGCCCTGGAAACTGGTCGACCACATCCGCGCCGGCTGGAGCAGCTCGCGGGTGAGATAGTCCTCCCACGTCAGGCCAGAGGCGACCTCGATGATCGCCGCCAGCAGCTGGTAGTCGTCGTCCATGTAGCGGTACTGGGTTCCCGGCGGATAGTCGAGCGGCTGTGCGAGAATGGCGTTGACGGCGCCATCGCGCCGGACGATCCCGCTGCCAGCCGAATGGCCCCGAATTCCCGAGGTGTGGGTCAGCAGGTGGAAAACGGTGATGCCGCGCATCGGCGCCGGCGCGTACGGGAAGAACCGCGTGATCGGATCGCTGAAAGACAGCTTGTGCTGCGAGCGCAGTCTCAAGATCGCCGCGGCGGTGAAACTCTTGGTGATCGAGCCGATGTTGAACTGGCTCTGGGTGGTGATCGGATTGCCAGGCCGCGAGGAGTACGCTCGCTCAACCATTACTACCGTATCCCGAGCGACGAGAACGACGCCCGAAAAACCACTGTCGGCCTGCGCGCGCGCGATTGCGTTGAGGCGCGATACGGTTTGCGTCGCGGCCGGTGCGGCGGGGATCATCGCCAACGCGATGACGGCGCAGGCTGCTGCTAGAGCGCGAGTGCCGCGGCGGTGAGTATCGCTGCGGTGATGATCGACTTCACGTAAACCGCGCGCGCCTGTCGCTGCACGATTCGCAGCTCCTCCGCGTCGGAGATCTGTTCGGCACCCCCGTCCATGTCGCGCTGACCGCGCGATGCAAGTCGCACTCACGTCTTGTCGCGTGACTGAAAGACGCCGAGCGCCGCGGCGAAAAACAGAACAAAAAGTGGAAGTCGCCAGACGATTGGTGCGCGAATGTAGATGAGGAGGACGGCGATGGCGATGCCGACGCCGAGTGCGGTGATTCCGAAGACGAGTCGCTTCCGTCGCTCTGCGACGCCGATGTTGGCGATGCGAGCCGTTTGGGACGTTGTCACGCTCGTCCTCGCTGGTATAAAGACGATCTAGTTTAGCTCTGGAAAGTCGAGGCGGCCAAGCTCATCCGCTATGAAATCGACCGCTTTGTCCACCAGCAGACGGTTGGTGCTTTGATAGATCCAGCTGCTCGCGCCCGAGGGGTGCGGGAGGGGCACAACGACCGAGCTGCCACCAGCGTGCTCCACCGTACGCTTCGTTCCGATCAATTCGACTAGCGGCAGCGCCGGCAGAAAGCGCTCGATCGCGAGCCTGCCGACTGGAATCAGGAGCGCCGGTCGAATGATCCGCAGCTCGGCGTCGAGCCAGTCGCCGCAGCGCTCCTGCTCGGTGCGGCTCGGAACGCGATCGCCGCGACCGCTCGGGTGCGGGCCGGGAAAGCAACGCGTCATTGCGGCGATGTAGATCGTCCGCCGCGCAGTCGGCTCGTCGATGCCGATCCGCTCCAGCCAGCCGAACAACGTCTTGCCCGCACGTCCGGCGAACGCGACGCCGCCGCCCGCCTCCACTTTTCCGGGCGCCTGACCGACCAGCATGACCCGTGGATTCACCGCCGGCGACGTGATGGGTCTGATGCCGCGCCCGAGCCGGCAGCGTCTGCACCGCGCCAGCGCATCGCGATGCATCTCGAGCTGCGCCTGCATTGTCGTCGTCGGTGCTGCAAGGGATTTCACGTTTGCTGATACACTCCGAATCGAGCCGGTGTTTCTGTGCGATATCGCTTCGCGCAGGAGAATTGTCTTGCTGGTCGTTGCGATAGCTGCCAATCTATCGCTGTGACCACCGCGCATCGATTGGGCGATACGCATCCCGTCGCGGCCCGCCAGGCGTGCCTCAACTGCGGCGCCGCGCTCACTGGGCCGTTCTGCGCCGAGTGCGGCCAACGAGACATTCCACCGTATCCGAGCACGAGGGAGCTCGCCGTCGATGCGATCTCGGAGTTCTCCGGTTGGGACGGCCGGCTGGCGAACACTTTCGTCGCGCTGGTTCGCCGGCCGGGGTTATTGACGGCCGAGTTTCTCGAGGGGCGGCGGGTGCGCTACATCTCGCCGCTGCGGGTTTACCTGACCGCCAGCCTTGTGTACTTCCTGCTTGCCGCCGCCGCGCCGCAGATCCGTCTGGGCTCCGCCCAGCTGGCGAGTGGACTGCGCGTCGACGCGACTCCCACCGGCAGTCGGAGCTCCGCGCCGCAACGCGTTGCCAATGCGGCCAGCGAATCTCTCACCAGTCAGGATCTGACTGCCGCCGAGAAGCAGCAGGCGTTGTCGGATATCGAACGAGCGCCCGCGATCATGCAGCCGTTTCTGCGGAAGGCTGTGGCCGATCCGGCCGGATTCCGCCGCGGAATTCTGGAAAACATGCCGCGACTGCTGTTCGTGCTGCTTCCCGTCTTCGCGGCGATCGTCGCGTTGTTCTACCGCCATCGCAAATATCCCGAGCACCTGTACTTCGCCATCCATCTTTTCGCGTTCGTGTTTTTCGCGCTGGCGGTGGCCGAGCTGGCGAAGTTCACGATGGTTCCGATCCTGGCAGCGATCGTCAGCTTTTGCGTGGTCGTCGCCGTCCCAACCTACGCGACCCTCGCGTTCCGCCGGGTGTACGGCGGCTCGCTGGGTCGCACGATCATCAAGGAATTGGGAGTCGGGGTGATCTACAGCGTCGTCTCGTTCGTCGCCTTCATCGTGATGATCTACTGGGTGTCGGTCACGACCTGACTCGATCAGGCCGCGCGCGCGGTGTGTGATTCGTAGCCGTCGATCGGGATGGTGCGGGCCACGGCACGCACAGGAACCACGCGCCACCGACCGTAGGCAACTGTCGCCGCGAGACTGCCAACCAACGCGGGCACGATCGCGCCTGCGCCCATCCCGGCAAGCAACGTCGTTACCGTCGCGCCGGTCATGATGATCACCAGTCCGGCCGCGGCGAGCGGAGTCAGGTACGCCTTGATTCGAAGCGCGGTTGGCAGGATCAGGCCGACGCCGCCGAAGAACTCGCAGACTCCGATGAAGCGGATGAAGAGCTCGGGGAAACTGAAGGGCCCTTTGAGCATCTCGTACGGCATTACCAGCTTGCTGCCGCCGGCGAACAGGAAGACCAGCGCCAGGAGGACCTGGACGGTCCAGAGGGCAATTCCCGTTTTTCTGTGACTTCTCTCGTTGATGGCTCGCATTGTCGTTCTCCTGTTTCGGTCCGTTTTTGGCCGCCGCCACTTGGGTCTCGATTGGGCGGTTCTACAAACACGTCGACCGGGGACAGGCGAAATCGACATCCCGCGAAATATTTTTTTCAGCCCGTTAGCGGGCCCCTGGCACGGCTGGCGAGGGCGCGCATCCGGGGCTCGTCGAGGGCTCGGGCGTGGACCTCCGTGACGCCCGTACGAGCGATGATCTCGGCGACGTTGTCCTCCCTGATTTTGCCGCCGGCCATCACCGAGATCCTCCCCCGTGCCTGCTCGACGAGCCTGGCAATTGTCGCCACGCCCTCGAGGGCGGAGGGCGCTCCGCCTGAAGTGAGAATCCGAGCGACGCCGAGCGCGATCAGCTGATCGAGCGCGACGGACAAATCGGGAGTGGAATCGAAGGCCCGGTGAAAAGTGACAGGCGCACCGTCCGCGGCTGTGACGAGGTCCTCGACGGCCGCGCCATCGATCTCGCCGTTCTCGCGGAGCGCGCCGGCTGCAATCCCGCGCGCGCCAAGCGACAGGGCGACCGCGATGTCACGCCGCATGATGTCGAGCTCGTGGCGTGAGTAGACGAAGTTTCCGCCGCGCGGTCGGATGATCGGGACTACCGGCAACGGTCGCGCGGTGGCAGCGGCAATGAATCCCCAACTTGGTGTAACGCCGCCTTCGCTGAGTGCCGCGCATAGCTCGATCCGCTCGACGCCGGCGCGCTCGGCGATGCCAATCGCGTCGATTGTGTCGACCGCTGCTTCAACGAGGGACATTGGAGTCGGTGGCTGTTCGGGGAATGGCAATGATCGCTGCGGGGCGTTACCGGGGCAACGTTGGAACCGTCGATTTTGAACCGACTGCGTCACGTATTTATCCGTGCAGGCTACCATGCCCGAGCAGATATCAACCAGAGACTGGCTTTCAACCTGGCCCGATGCCCTGGCATTCGGGATCGGCCTTGCCGTGGCGTGGTGGGCCGGCTGGTCGACGGGCGATCTCGTCTGGAGTCTCTGGCTGTCGAGTCTCGTCGTCGGGTACTCTACGATAGTATGGATGATTGCGAGGCCCGCGATCGAGCTCGGGGTGGGCGCATGGCGCGAGCGCGGCGCGCGTGGCACCGATCCGCGGGCGATCTGGGTCCTGTGGGCGCTGATCTTCGCCGGCGCGGCGTTTCTGCTCGGCTTTTTCACTCTGCATTTCGTGTTCTTTCACTACGTCCATTCCCAGATCATGATCTCGTTTTTTCCGATCGAGACGGGACATGGCCGGGCGACGAACGCAAACATTTCGACGTACGTCGAGATCGCGCGCCGGTACTGGGTCTTTCTGCCTTCGGCGTTCATGGCGCACCGCGCCGCCTTCCTCCGCCGGCCGCTGTCGTTCAAGGGACAGACGTCGATGGCTTCGATGGTGCGCGAGAACAGGGGCGGCGCGCTTTTCTCCGAGCCGTACCGGAACGTCATCAGGATGCACCTCCTGATTTTCTTTTTCTTCTTCGCACACTTTGCGAAGCTCGAGAACTTCGCGGTATATGCGGTCGTTTACGCGGTGTACTTCTTC
>DASSNV010000299.1:0-4378 GCA_035701245.1 Gemmatimonadaceae bacterium
GTGACGAGAATCTCAAGGACTACCCGATCGAAGAGAACACTGAGCTCACCATTCGGAGCGTCGTCAACAATCGGATGCTCTACCAGGAAGGCTGGGGCGTCGAGTCGATCAAGCACTCGCTCACCTACACCGGCGGCTATAGCCGCGCCTGCGTGCGCAGCTACGCCTGCGCCCGGGAGTACGGTTTTCGGGAATTCAGCCCGTACACTCGGCCGTCGGTGATCGCCGTCGCCGAAGCCATTCCGTTCGCCGAGCTGACCAATGGCTCGCACGACAAGCTGTACGCGCTCAAGGGAGAAGTCGTCGCGCGCGGCGTGCGTGCCGTGCTCGGAATCGAGATGCCGATCTTTCCGAAGCGGCGGTTCCAGCATGGCTCGGTGTCCGCCGATCGAGTCGAGTCGCTCTTCCCGCGCAACGAGGCGCGCTACCGCCGGCACTTCGAGACGCTCCACCCCGCGGCGGTGTGAACCTCTCGACGGCGGACCAAAGAATCAGGGCGTTGCGTCCGCCCAGGCAACAGGTCGATCCCTACACCGCGCTCGGATCGACCGTCGAGCAGGAACGGCGTCCGGACGGAACGATCGAGCAAACGCTCACCGTTTTTCTGGCGGGAGCCGAGTGTCCGTTCACGTGCTCGTTCTGCGACCTGTGGCGGTACACCATCGACGGACCGACGCCGCCGGGAGCACTCGCGCACCAGTTGCGCGGCGTTCTCGAGACGGTCGAGATCCGAAAGATCGACCGGCTCAAGCTGTACAACGCTAGCAATTTCTTCGACCCGCGGGCGGTGCCGGCCCAGGATGTCCACGAGATCGCCGGTCTCGCGCGCGGGTTCCGGTACGTTACCGTGGAATCGCACGCCAGCACCATTGGTGAGCGAGCGCTGAGTTTTGCGACGGAGATCGGAGGTCACGTGGAGGTCGCCCTCGGTCTCGAGACCATTCACCCGCTTGCCTCGCGGCAGCTGAACAAAAAACTGGACCTGACGCGCTTCGACCGTGCCGCCGATTTTCTGCGCGACAACGCTATCGACATCCGCGTCTTCGTCCTGCTCGGCGCGCCGCACGTACCCCGCTCGGAGTCGATCGACTGGACGGTGCGGACCGTCGAGCACGCAGCCGGAAGCGGAGCGGCGGTGATTTCGGTCATTCCAGTCCGTTCCGGTAACGGCGAGCTGGAACGCCTCCAGACGTTGGGCCAGTTTTTCCCGCCCAGCCTGGGCGATCTCGAGGAGGTCATCGCCCGTTGCGCGCACATCGCGCCGGCGGTGGTTACCGCCGACCTGTGGGACATCGAGCGCCTCGCCGCCGCTGAGTGCTGCCGCTCGCTGCGGGTGGAGCGGCTGCGGCGGTGGAATCTCGAGGGCAGGCTGGCGCCGCGCGTGGAATGCGCGAGCTGCGCCAGCGCCGTTTTCGCGTGAAGGATTCCTGCGAAGTCGCAATTGTCGGCAGCGGATTCGCGGGATCTCTGCTTGCCCGGGTGCTGGCGGTACTCGGCTACGACGTCGTGCTCCTCGAGCGCGGTACCCACCCCCGTTTCGCGATTGGAGAGTCGTCGACGCCACTCGCCAACCTTTCGCTCGAGCGAATCGGCATTCGCTACGGACTCGAGGATTGCTACCAGCTCGCGACCCACGGACGATGGGCGGACAATCTTCCACACTTGCGGCGCGGGCTCAAACGCGGCTTCAGCTTCTACCGGCACCACCCCGGGCAGCCGGTGGACAGTGCTGCGCTTGCCGCCGAGCGTTTGCTCGTAGCCGCCAGTCCCAACGACGAGCTCTCGGACTCACACTGGCTGCGCGCAGATGTGGATCATCACTTCGTTCGTGAGGCGGTGGCGGCCGGGGTCGATTACCGCGACCGCGCGGAGATTTCGACGGTGGAATTCAGCGGCGTGGGGGCGATGCTCACTGGATCACGTGATGGTGTTCCGTTCGAGCTCACCGCGCAATTCCTGATAGATGCATCCGGCCCGGGCGGATTTCTCGCGCGTCAGCTCTCGATACCGTCGGTGCTCGGCGCCACCCGCACGCGTTCGTCGCTCGTTTACGCTCACTTCGACGGGGTGCGGATGATCGCCGACATGTTTCCCGATCTGCCGGCCGGCCCCTACGCGGATGATTGGGCCGCCGTGCACCACATCATCGACGAAGGCTGGATGTATTCGCTGCGCTTCGACGACGGCGTGACGAGCGCGGGTTTCCTGCTCACCCCGCGCGGAGTCGCGTCGGTACGCAACGCGCGCGACGATGCGCGCGGGATGTGGCGAGAGCTGCTGAACAGATATCCAACTTTGCAGGCGGCGTTCGGCGAGGCGACGCCGTTGATGCCTATCAACTATCGCCAGGATATCCAGCATCGATTGGCGACGGCGGGCGGCGAGCGCTGGGTGTTGATGCCACACGCGTTCGCGTTCGTCGATCCACTGTTCTCCACCGGCATCGCGTGGAGCCTCCGCGCCGTCGAGAGATTGGCGCTCGCGTTCGAGGCCGCCGCGAGCGGACGTCGGATTCCGGGCCTGGACTTCATCGAGCGCTACGATCGCACTCTCGCCGCCGAGGCGGACCAAATCGATCTGGTGGTCGCCGGCGCGTACGAAGCGATGGCGCACTTTGATCTGTTCGCCGCGCAAGCGATGTTGTATTTCATCGCTGTATCCTTTGCAGAAGCCAGCCAGCGACTGTTACCGGACGATTCAGCGTGCTGGAGCGGCTTTCTGGGTGTCGGCGACTCCGTGCTCGGTGAGCTGCCCGCGCAATCACTCGCGAGGCTCAAGCGTTTGACCCGCGGCGAAAGAGCTTCCGCGACGGCTCGTGAACGCGAGGAATTCGCCGATTGGATCGCTACCGCTACGTCACCGCGTAACGTCGCCGGTCTCGTGGACCGGCGTCGCAACAATCTTTATCCAGTGGACTTCGAGGCACTGGTCGATGCCCATGACCGGCTGGGAATGAGCCGGTCCGAGGTGCTTTCGGCTCTGCCGGGGCTCCGCGGGATGTCACCGCCTCCCGATTTCTCGGCTGGGGATCGCGACAACTTCGATCTTGCTCGCAGGCCGAGCACTTCGCCATTCTTTTCGCCCGGGGATCGCGCTCCACAACGCAGTCAACAGGAATCCGGAAATGGCGCAGGCTAAAGTCGGCAAGCAGAACACCATCATCGCCAACGAGCGGGTGATCATCCGGAACCAGAAGAGGATCATGCGCAATCAGGAGGATCTTCCGCTGCTGCTGCGGAACCAGACGAAGATCCTGCGCAATCAGGAAGCGATCATCAAGAACCAGAAAAAGATCCTCGCCGCCCACGCGAGGCTACTTAGCAGAGAGCGCCAGCGCGGCTGAGATCAGTCCGCCTCGATAACTCGGTCCATCGCCGCGGCGTAGCGCCGCCACCGCCCCGTCTCGTGATGCAGCGCGTGGCGACCGGAGGTCGTCAGCTCGTAGTAGCGCGCAATGCGGTTGTTATCGGTGGTTCGCCAGTACGACGCAACCCAGCCGCGACTCTCGAATCGATGCACTGCCGGATACAGCGAGCCCTGACCAAGCTGGAACGTTCCGCCCGACAGCTCGGCGATGCGGGCGCCGATTCCCCAGGCATGCACGGGTCCGACGGAGAGCGCCTTGAGCAGAAGTAGATCGAGCGTTCCCTGAATTACGGCGAGAAAACCTTCTGGCGGCATTCGTTCCTGTCGAAGCAAAAGGGGAGTATACGGCAATTTTGGCGTTGCGCAAGCGCCGCCCCTGCCCCACATTTGGCCCCTGAATTCCGGCCGCGGCAATCACACCTGGTCCTCCCGATGCGCCATCGATTCGCTCTCGTCATGCTTGCAGCTGTGCCGGCGGTGGGGACCGCGCAGACCACGGCAATCGGTGCGGGCACCGTCGCCGTTTCCACGGGCTCACCGAGTGCCGTGCTACCCTGGGGCTCGATCGGTGGACAGGTCCGCGTGCGAGCGGAATCGTACAGCGGCGGCGGCTTCCAGCCCGACAACTCCGATTCGTATCTGCTGACGCGGATCCTGCTGAATGCGCGCGTTCGTCCGACTGCTTCCACTTCACTGTTCGTGGAGGGCATGGATGCGCGCGGGCCTTGGAAGAACAAAACCCCCGTCGGCCCGCCGTTTCGCGATCACGCCGACCTTCGCCAGCTCTACGCGCAAATCGGCGCCGACAAGGCCCCGACTTTTCTGCGCGCGGGCAGGCAGGAGCTCTTCTACGGAGACGGCAGGCTGGTGGGTCCGCTTCTCTGGGCAAATACCGCCCGGACGTTCGACGCGGCCCGACTCAGCACCGGGGGAAAGGGTTACCGCATCGACGCCTTCGCCGCCTCGGTGGTGAAAGTCGAGCAGGATCGCTTCGACAAAAACATTCCCGGCA
>DASSNV010000300.1:0-14367 GCA_035701245.1 Gemmatimonadaceae bacterium
TCCTCCGCCGGAAGCGGTGCGAAAATCGGCTGATCGCTGCCGCGCTCCATCCACTCGCGGCTGGAGTACAGCTCGATCTTCCACTCGGTGAGCTCGGAAGCGAGACGAACATTCTGACCGTTGCGGCCGATGGCGAGCGAGAGTTGATCTTCGTCGACGATCGCCTGAATGGTCTTGGTGGCGGGATCGCTGAAGACTCTCGCGACGCGGGCCGGTGCGAGCGCCAGCTTGGCAAATCGCTCGGGATCCGCCGACCACGGCACGATGTCGATGCGCTCACCGCCCAGCTCGTTGACGACCGCCTGCACCCGCGAGCCCTTGAGCCCGACGCACGCGCCAACCGGATCGACGGAATCATCTCGCGAGAATACCGCGATCTTGGTGCGGCTACCGACCTCGCGAGCGCTCGCTCTGATCTCGACCAGGTTCTGCTGGATCTCGGGCACTTCGAGCTTGAACAGCGCCTTGACGAACAATGCGTCGGCGCGGCTCAGGACAAGCCTCGGACCCTTGGGAGTCTCCTCGATGCGCTTGAGAACGGCGCGGATGGGATCGCCCTGGTGAAAGTGCTCCCGATGGTTCTGCTCCCTGTATGGGATGATCGCTTCCGCCTCGCGGAACTTGTTGAGCATGATCACGAGCTTGCCGCGCTCGATCTGCTGCACTTCACCGGAAAGCAGGTCGCCGACACGCCCCGAGAACTCGTCTCGAATCTTCGAGCGCTCACCTTCCCTGACGCGCTGGATGATCCGCTGCTTCGCCGCCTGGACGGCGGTGCGTCCGAACTCGCCGAAGTCGACCGGGATTTCCATTTGGTCGCCGATCTGGAAATCGGGGTCCTCGAAGCGAGCCTCCTCCAGTGAAATCTGGCTGGCCGAGTCGGTGACTTCTTCGACGACGGTCTTGAGGAGCACGATCCGAATGGCGCCCTTGTTCTCGTCGATATCCACTTCCGCCTGCACCGTAGGCCCGTGCTTCTTGGCGAGGGCGGCGTTGATGCCGTCCTCGAGAAGCCCGTGCAATTCGGCGCGATCGATCTGCTTCGAGTTGGTCAACTCGCGGATCGCCGTCAGAATTTCTACCGAAGCCGCCATTTTGAACCCTACCTTTTCCAGTGAAACGCCAGCCGGGCCTTTTCGACCGCGGCGAGCGGAAGGCGCCGCTCATCGCCGCGCTCGTTGCGTACCGTTACGATCTCGTGCCCACTATCTCCTTCGACACCAGCGATCTCCACCTCGTCGGTCCGCCGACCTGCCGGGTCACCCGGAACGTTGCTGGTAACCACCGCCGTCCGGCCGACGTACTTCCGCCAATCACTTGCATTGCGCAGGGGCCTTTCGACCCCGGGCGACGACACTTCGAGCACGTAATTGCCATCCGCGAACCCGTCCGCATCCAGCCTGTTTTCGATCGCGCGCGAGGCAGCCGCGCAATTGTCGACAGTGACCTTCTGACCGTCTTCCCGATCAACTCGAACGTCGAGGATCGGGCGACTTTTCGCACCGCCGACCTTCAACTCGAAAAGCTCTAGTCCTAGCGGCCTAATTTCCGAGGCCACAAGACGTTCCAGCGTTTCGTTCATTCAAGTTCTAGGTTTCTTTCAGGGACAAAAAAATGTGGGGGGATCCCCACATTCCGTTGGCCGCCGGGTTCAACGTCCAACCACAATGTAGAGTCCGTTGTTGGTCGAGTCAACCTGCTGGCGGGCATCTCGGCGGATGAACGCGCGCGGTACCCTCGCGTTTCCCATGGATGTGAAGCACGACAGACTGAACGCTCCCGACTGTCCACGTCTCCCACCTGCCAACTTTGGGACCTAAGGGTGACTAGGCGGGCAGAGATCCCGACGCCTGAGCTCTAGCGGCGATAACGGCGATCTGGCGGCCGGGGTCGCCGGCACGGTGGGAGAAGAAGCGATCGTTGTCGCAGCGGGTGCACGACGAGCTGACAGTGATTTTCTGGACGCCCATCTCCGTCGCGTGCTCGGCGATCAGGGAGCGGAGGTCCACGTTGCCTGGTCTGGTTGCCGGCTGACCGGTCAACTGCTCGCGGACCTCGGCGCTCACCTCGTAGCAACGACCGCAGATGGCGGGGCCGAGGTGTATGGCGAGCTCGTCGGGAGGGAGACCGTATCTGGCGAGCGCGGAAATCGCTTCGGTAGTGATGTGGGCGGCCGTGCCGCGCCATCCCGAGTGAAGAAGCGCAACTATACCCGACGGATGGGCGATGAAGACGGGCACACAATCGGCGACACCGACGGCGAGCGCGATTCCCCTCTCCGACGCTATGTGTCCGTCCGCTTCCTCGCCGCGCAGCCAGCCTTCCCACCCCCCGGTGTGGACAAGGATCCGGGTGCCATGCACCTGTCGTATCGACGCCAGGCGCCGCGCCACGTCCGAAAGCTCGCGCTGCACGGCGGTCCACCGCGCCATCACTTCGTTCACCGGCTCGGTGCTGGCGAGGCCGAATGAGCCGGCCTCTCTGGTCGTCGTGAAGGCGCGGATGCCCCAGCTATCGAAGTCTGGGACAACCTCCTTCGGCACCTCGGTCACGCTAGTGGCGGCGATCGTCCACCCGGGTGATTGACGCGCCGAGCGCGTTCAGGCGTTCATCGATGCGTTCGTAGCCGCGCTCGATCTGGCCGACGTTGTTGATGAAGCTGGTGCCCTCGGCGCAGAGCGCGGCGAGAAGCATCGCCATGCCGGCGCGAATGTCGGGCGACTCCAGGAAGGCGCCTCGCAGACGGGTGGGCCCATAGACGAGAGCGCGGTGCGGGTCACAGAGGACGATGCGCGCGCCCATCGTCGACAGCTTGTCGACGAAGAACATCCGGGACTCGAACATCTTCTCGTGCATCAGAATCAGACCTTCGCACTGCGTCGCGGTAACGATCGCGATCGACATCGTATCCGCCGGAAATGCGGGCCACGGCTGATCCTCGAGCTTCGGTACATGGCCACCCATGTCGGTCTGGATTTTCCTCGACTGCTTGGCGGGCACGATCAGGTCGGGGCCGTCCACCTTGCATTCGATCCCCAGGCGCTCGAAGCCCATTCTGGTGGAGCGGAGGTGCTCAATGCCCGCGTTCTCGATTCGCAGCTCGGACCGGGTCACCGCGGCCAGCCCGATGAAGGATCCGACCTCGATGTGGTCGGGGCCGATCCGGTGGGTGACGGTCTTGGTGCCAAGTGGGCGGCCACCATGGATAGTCATGGTATTGGTGCCTACGCCCTCGATCTCGGCGCCGAGGGTGATCAGGAATTGGGCGAGGTCCTGAACGTGGGGCTCGCTCGCCGCGTTGCGAAGAATGGTCGTTCCGGTCGCAGCCGCTGCGGCAACCAGAGCGTTCTCGGTCGCCGTGACGCTCGGCTCGTCAAGGAACACGTCAGCGCCGCGGAAGCCTTTCACCTTCATCTCGATCATTTTGCCGTGCGTGAACTCCGCGCCGAGCTGCTCGAGAGCAAGAAAGTGGGTGTCGAGTCGGCGGCGGCCGATGACATCGCCGCCGGGAGGCGGGAGAGTAACTTCGCCGCAGCGGGCCAGGAGCGGCGCAGCGAGAAGGATCGAAGCGCGGATCTTCGCGCAGAGCGTCGGGTTGAGGTCGGCGGGACGCAGGTCCTTGGCATGGACGTCCAGCGCGTTCTGGCCGACCCACTCCATGGAAGCTCCGACGGAGCGAATCAGCTCGACGAGGGTCTCGATGTCGCGGATGCGCGGGACATTCTCGAGATGGACCGGGTTGGGCGAAATGAGGGCAGCCGCCACGATTGGCAGCGCCGCGTTTTTATTGCCCGAAGGGCGAATTGAGCCGCTGAGGGATTTTCCACCCTCGACGACGAACTGGACTGCAGGCATGTTGGGTAGGCTAGGTGGTGAAGATCTGTTGCGCAAATATATCGTACTGAGCACTCTTTGTACCGTCACTTAAAGTCTTTCGGTAAATGGCCTCTCCCTTGCACACTTCACGCGCATGATGGGATGGATCACCGGCGGCGCCGCTCTGCTTCTGCAGGCTGCGCGCGCATTGCCCGATACGATCTACACCAAGCAGGTAGCCGCAGAGCCGGCGCTCTTCGAGAAGATCACGAGCGCGGCGAGCGGGATCATGACCATCACCATCATCATACTGTCGGCTGCTCTGATCCCGGCGGCGTGGAATTTTCGCAAGAGCTACAAGAAAGTCAGCGACATGCTCGACAAGATTTACGGAGACATCAATCCATTGATGCGACACGCGAGCGCGATCGCGGACAACGTGGATTACATCTCGACCGCGATCCGGGTCGACATCCAGCAGGTGAGCCAGACCGTCGCGGCGGTGAACCAGCGGCTGCAGCAAGCCGCTTCAGCGACCGAGGACAGGATTCACCAGCTGAACGCGTTGCTGGAAGTGGTGCAGGAAGAGGCGGAGTCGGCATTCGTGACGACGGCCTCCACGATTCGCGGCGTGAGGACGGGAATCAATCAGGCATTTGACGAGGAGGACTGGAACGATGGGGACTACGACGAAAGCGGAGCCGACAGTGGGGAGAAACCGCGCCCGCGCGTCCGGCCCAGAAATGGAGCTGGACGAGGAGCGTGAGCAGCAATATGACCTGCTGACGGCGGCCCTCATCGGCGCGGCGGTTGGCGCCGGAGTGACGCTGCTACTGCGGCGTGGACCTTCGGGACGACGCCCGGTCGGTCCTCTCATTCGCTACGCGGGCCGAGGTGCGGCACTCGCCGGCATGGCGGGGCTTGGTGGCGCGCGCTGGGCGGGTGGGCGCGGAATTGAAGGCGCGCGTTGGGCTGGCGACCGCGCGGCCGAAGGCGCGCGCTGGGCCGGGGATCGCGCCGTGGAAGGCGCTCGCTGGGTAGCGCCCCGCGCCAGACGCGGATTCCAGTCGGCGATGGAGCGCGGCGAGGAGCTGGTGGATCGCATCCCGGTCGACGACATGGTGGAACAGGTGCGGGACTATGTGGATTCCGCGCGCGACGCAATCAACAACGTCGTGAAGGACGAGCTTACGGATTTGCGCAAAGCGGTACGTCGCCAACGTAAGCGCATCGGCATCTAGGTTGTCTCGCATGGTGCGCGCATCGCCGCGCGCCGTCAGCGCCTCCCGCGTCGCGCTGGCGGTGCTGCTGGCGCTGATGCTCGCGCCAGCTGTCGCGCACGCGTGGACGCCGGGCACCCACATCTTCCTCGGCGAGGCGATGCTGCGCTCGCTGTCGCTGCTGCCGTCCGGCGTCGCCGAGCTGCTCGCGGCGTTCCCGTACGACTTTCTCTACGGGTCCATCGCCGCTGACACCAGCATCGCGAAAAAGTACGCGGCGGCCGGCAGACACTGTCACTCGTGGAACGTGGGCTTCGAGATCCACGACAACGCCGAGTCGGAGCCGCTGCGCGCGTTCGGGCTCGGCTATCTCGCACATCTCGCCGCCGATTCCGTCGCGCACAACTACTTCGTGCCGCATCAGCTCACCATAACATCGTCGACGGCCGCGCTCGGACACAGCTACTGGGAGAGCCGGTTCGACATGCATATCGGCGAGCGGTTCAGTCGCACGGCGAAGCAGCTGATTCTGCGCGACCACTCCCATTCGGACGAACACCTGGACCGAATCCTCAGTCCGACGATCTTCAGTACACCCACCAACCGGCGAATATTTCGCGGAATGGTCTACGTTGCCGACACCGAATCCTGGCAGCGGATCTTCCACCTCGTCGAGGAGAAGAGTCGCTGGGATCTCGCCGAGAGCGAAGTTGGAAGCTACATGGGCCGTGCGTTCGACTACATCGTCGATCTGCTGACTCGGCTCGATCGTGCCGAACCGTTCAAGCTCGACCCCGCTGGGACCGTCGCGCTCAGAGAGGCCAAGAAGGTCCGGCGTGCCGCGCTGCGACGCGGCGGCGAAGAGCACGTGCTCGAGCAGGCGCAGCAACATTTCGGACTGCCGCGCTCGGTGCTGCGCTACGCGGCGCAGCTGCCGGAGCCGCTTTACCCCGCGCGGGCCGACAACAACTGATTGACCCGCTTCGGGTCGGCGCGCCCCTTTGATTTTTTCATCACGAAGCCGACCAGCACGCCCTGCAGCTTCTTTTCACCAGCGAGATACCGTTTCGCCTCCTCGGGATGCTCCTGGAGGACTTCCTCGACCCAGGCATCGATAGCGCCTTCGTCACCGACCTGAACGAGGCGTTCGTCGGCGGCGACCTGGGCGGCGGGTTTTCCTGTCTCGAGCATCAGAGCGAACACGCGCTTGGCCGCGGTGTGGCTGATGGTTCCGTCGCGCACGAGATTCAGCAGCTGCGCGAGATCGGCGGGGCGAACGCGGAACTCGGTGATGTCTTCTCCCGACGCGCGCAACGACGCCGAGACCTCACCCATTACCCAGTTGTACGCACCCTTGCCATCGCCCGACTGCCGCGCGACCGCCTCGTAATAGTCGACCAGGGCTGGAGTCGCCATCAGCTGATCCAGCTCGCCTGACGAAAGCCCGAACTCTGCGCCGACTCTTTTCTTCCTCGCGTCGGGGAGCTCGGCGAGATTCTTTCTCGCATCGTCAATCCACGCCGGATTCAGAATGAGCGGACGCAGATCCGGCTCGGGGAAGTAGCGATAATCGTGACTTCCTTCCTTGGTGCGACTGGGCCTTACGGTTCCGCGCGCCCCATCCCAGAGCAACGTCTGTTGCTGAACTGCGCCACCGGAATCGATGAGTGCGCATTGACGCTCGTACTCCGCCTCGAGAGCGCGCTCGACGGCGGAGAACGAATTCATGTTCTTCACCTCGGTCTTGACGCCGAGCTTCGACTGGCCGGGAGGACGCACGCTGATATTGGCATCGACGCGAAGGCTTCCCTCCTCCATGCTCACGTCGCTGACGTCGAGGTATTGGAGGATCTGCTTGAGGGTGCGCAGATAGGACCCGGCTTCACCGGCGCTACGCATGTCGGGCTCGCTGACGATCTCGATGAGCGGAACTCCGGCGCGATTCAGATCGATCGCGGTCGCGCCGGTGTAACGGTCGTGAATGGACTTGCCGGCGTCTTCCTCCATATGCAGCCGGGTGATCCCGATTCGCACGTCGTCACCTTTGTCGTCTTTCCCGATCGCGATCGACCCGCCGGTGGCCAGTGGCTGATCGAACTGTGAGATCTGATAGCCCTTCGGCAGATCCGGATAGAAGTAGTTCTTGCGTGCAAAAACCGAAATTGGATTGACGGTACATCCAAGTCCGAGCGCCGCTCTGGCGGCGAGCTGTACCGCATGCTCGTTGAGGACCGGGAGCGCGCCCGGCAGTGCGAGACATACCGGACAGGTATTCGCGTTGGGCGCGGCGCCGAAATCGGTCGAGCATCCGCAGAAGGCCTTGCTGCGCGTCTTGAGCTGAACGTGCACCTCGAGGCCAACCACCATCTCGTAGCGATCACGCGTCATTGATGCGCCTCCGCACCGAGCGACGCCTCGAGCGCGTAAGCGACCCTGAACATCGTGTACTCGTCGAAATGCGCGGCGATGATCTGGCCGCCGACGGGCAGCCGGCGGACACGGCCGATCGGCACCGAGATGGCAGGGACGCCGGCGAGATTGGCGGTGACGGTGAAGATGTCGTTGAGATACATCTCGTACGGATCACTGATCGCGCCGATTGGAAATGCCGGAGTCGGCGTGGTCGGCGTGAAGATCGCGTGCACGCCACTCGCGAATACCGCGCGGAAATCGTCGGCGATGAGGGTTCGCACCGCCTGCGCCTTTTTGTAGTAAGCGTCGTAGTATCCCGCCGACAACACGTAGGTGCCGAGCAGAATGCGCCGGGTGACCTCCGGGCCGAATCCCTGCGATCGAGTGGCCTCGTACATCGACTTCAGGCCCTTGCCCGGATCGACGCGCAGTCCGTATCGCACACCGTCGAACCTCGCCAGGTTCGACGACGCCTCGGCGGGAGCGAGGACGTAGTAGACGGGAATCGCGAGTGGTGAGCGCGGCAGCGACACATCGCGGATGACGGCGCCCATGGATCGAAATCGATCGAGGGCCCGCTCACAGTGGGCTCTGATGCTCGGGTCGAGTGACTCCGGGAAATATTCCTTTGGCTTGCCGATGACGAGGCCCTTGAGAGTCGTGGAATCAGGTGGCGGCGGGAGTGGCACCGGGCTGCGGCCGATGCGCATCGCCTCGGTATCGGGATGGCGCGCCTCCGGCGCGGGCTTCCCCAGCGCAGACACCCGGTAAATCGGCACGTCGGCGTCCGAGCTCGTGGAATCGGCCTTGTCGAAACCCGCGATTACCTCCAGCCCAATCGCGGCGTCGTCGACCGTCCGGCCGAGCACGCCGATCTGATCGAGTGATGACGCAAAGGCGACGAGACCGTAGCGGCTGACTCGTCCGTAGGTCGGCTTGACTCCCACGACGCCGCAAAAGGCCGCCGGTTGACGCACCGATCCGCCGGTCTCCGATCCAAGTGCGATCGGCGTGATGCCGGCGGCGACGGCTGCGGCGGACCCGCCCGATGATCCGCCGGGCACGCACCGCACGTCGTGAGGATTGCGCGTCGGTCCGAAGGCGCTGTTTTCGGTGGACGAGCCCATCGCGAATTCGTCCATGTTGGTCTTGGCGATGATGATCGCACCATTGGCGCGGAGCCGGGTGACGGCCGTCGCCTCAAAAGGGCTGACATAGCCCCCAAGGATTCGCGAAGCGCAAGTAGTAGGCAGGCCGAGCGAAGCGATGTTGTCCTTGATCGCCACGGGAACACCAGCCAGGATGCCGACGTCGGCGGCGGTATCGAGATGCTGTTGCACCTCTTTCGTCTCGGTTACGCAGGCCTCTTCGTCGGCGTGGAGGAAGATGTTGAGCGCGTCGGGGCCGGCGCCGATTTCTCCAGCCCGCTCGAATGCGGCGCGAACGACGTCGGAAGGTGCGACCTCGCCTGATCGCACCTTGCCCGAAATTGCGGCCGCGCCGAGCCGCGTGTAATCCGCGACGTTCAAGCGCCGCTCTCGGACGAATCCTCGTGGGTGGCGAGACGCGGAACTATGAAGAAGCCATCGCGCATCGACGGGGCGAAGGATTCGAGCGTCTGCTCCATCAGCGGCGCAATCGTCGCGTCCGGCCGAAGCGGTGTCCCGCCGGCCCCGACGCCGGCAGCCGGGGGCACCTGCGCCGTATCGACCTGCGACAGGACCTCCATGTGCGCCAGGATGCTGCTCAGCTCCGCCGTCAGTGCGTCGGCGCGCGCGTCGTCAATTCCGAGACGCGCCAGCTCAGCGATGTGGAATACGTCGTCGCGAGTGACCGCCATTATTCCTGTCCGCGCTCGAGAGTGGTGTACGCAAGCTTGATGGTTTTCCTGCCGATGCTGTCATCGTCGAAATCGATCACGGCTTTCACCTCGCGTCCGACGCCGGAGAGCTCGGCGATCGAGCCTTCGCCGAACAGCTTGTGCTTGACGCGCTCGCCTTTCACATAGCGCGGCTCGTCCTGCGACGCCTCGGCCTCGGCGATGGGAGCAGCGCGGCGCCACGAAGGCACTTCGTAGGTGCGACGCGGCGGGTACGCGCCGCTGAACGAAGTTTCGCGGCCGCCAACGGCGCGACGGCCAAGCGCGCCGACACGCAGGCTTTTCCGCTCCTCGAGGTTGGCGCCGGCGATCTCCCGCAGGAACCTGGACTTGATGGATGGCAGAAGCTCGCCGTTTCGACGCCGCATCTCGGTGTGCGAGAGGTACAGCTTCTCCTTCGCGCGCGTGATGCCGACGTAAAAAAGTCGACGCTCCTCTTCCAGCTTCGGCGGATCGTCGAACGACTGAGAGAGGGGAAACAGTCCATCCTCCAGTCCCGTGAGAAACACGACCGGGTACTCGAGGCCCTTCGCGTTGTGGAGCGTCATGAGGGTAAGAGCGTCAGCGGTAGGGTCGAGGGCGTCGGCGCTCGCAACCAGCATTGCTCGCTGGAGAAAATGGTCGAGGGGAGTGAGCCCGACTTCTCCGCCGTCGTCGATCACGGTTTCCGCGGCTCCGTCGATCAGAGCGCTGATGTTCTCGATGCGATCGCGCGCCGATTCCGGTCCTTCGGCCTGCAGATACTCGACGTACCTGATCTCTCCAATCAGCTCCTGCAGCAGGACATCAACGCTGGTGTCTCGCGCCCGCTCGCGGAGCGATGCGATCAACCGACTGAAGTCGGAGAGTGCCTTCCGCGCGGCGGGACGCAGCGATTCCTGGAGATCTTCGCGGGCGGCAATCTCCGATACGGGTACGCCTAGCTCGCGGGCGCGCGTAGCGAGAAGATCGACAGTCGTCTCACCAATGCCGCGCTTGGGAACGGCAATGGCGCGCCTGAAGGCCTCCTCGTCGGCGGGGTTCGCGATCAGCTTGAGGTACGCCATCAGGTCGCGAATCTCGCGGCGATCGTAAAAGCGCACCGAGCCGACGAGGCGGTAAGGCATCGCGTCGCGGCGCAGCGCGTCCTCGAGAGCGCGGCTCTGCGCGTTCGTCCGGTACAGAACCGCGAAGTCGCTGAGGGCGCGATTCTCCTGGTTGCGCCGCGTCTTGATCTCTTCGATGACGAAGTCGGCCTCGTCGCGCTCGTCCAGCGTCGACATCAGACTGACTGCTTCGCCTGCCTCGCGAGTCGCGCGCAAGGTCTTGCCCTTCCGGCCGACGTTCTGACTGATCGCCGCGTTCGCGACGCCCAGGATGTCGGGAGTGGAGCGATAATTCTCCTCGAGGCGCACCACCTTCGAGGATGGAAACTCCTTCTCGAAGTCGAGAATGTTCCTGATGTCCGCGCCCCGCCAACCGTAGATCGACTGATCGTCGTCTCCGACAACGGCAACGTTGCCGTGCGCGCTTCCCAGCAGCTTGATGAACTGGAACTGGGCGCGGTTGGTATCCTGGTACTCGTCGACGAGGATGAACTGGAAGCGGTCGCGGTACCGCGCGAGGGTCTTCTCGTCCTTGCGAAAGATTTCCACCGGCAGCACGAGCAGGTCGTCGAAGCTCACCGCGTTCGCGGCGCGCAAGGTCGGATCCATCTGGCGGTACACTTTCGCCGCCGCTCGCGATACCGGATCCATGGCCAGCGACTCGTATTCGGCGGGGGGCACGAGCGCGTTCTTGGCGTCGGAGATGAGCGAAGCGATGACCTTCGGACTCCACTGCTTCTGCGGAATCCCCTCGCGCTCCATGCACCGCTTGATGACGCCGAGGTTATCGTCCTCATCGTAGATCGTGAAGCTCGAGGTGCGGCCAACGTGATGGGCGGAGCTGCGCAGGATCCTGGCTCCGATGGCGTGGAAGGTTCCGCTCCACATCCCGCGCGGCTCTTCGCCAAGAAGTCGGGTGATGCGCTCGCGCATCTCGCCGGCCGCCTTGTTGGTGAACGTCACGGCAAGAATCCGCGAGGGATCGACGCCGTGGTGCTCGATCAGGCGGGCGATGCGGGTGGTGAGGACCCTCGTTTTGCCTGACCCGGCGCCCGCCAGGACGAGCAAAGGCCCTTCGAAGTGGAGGACTGCTTCGCGCTGCGCGGGGTTGAGACCCGAAAGCGGCTCGGTCCGCTCGGCGGTGGCGATGGTGGACGGCTCGGACATCATCGGAAAATAACCGCTAGCCCAACACCATATCGAAGGTCGCGCCGCGCTCCGACGGTACCAGCAGGAGCTCGCCGCCGTGACTGTCGCGAACGATCCGGCGCGCGAGTGAAAGGCCGATGCCCCACCCTTTCTCTTTCGTGGAGAACCCGGGGTCGAAGATCTGGTGGCGGATCTCGCGCGGAACTCCGGGACCGTCGTCCGCCACACGCACGCGCACCCTTCCTTCCGGCAGAGAAACCGCGGAAATGTCCACGCGGCCATCGCGACCCGCGAGAGCGTCGATTGCGTTTTTCGTCAGCGATTCCAGCGCCCACTCGAGCAGAACTTCGTCGCCCTGGACGATCAACTCGCCCTGGTGCGACGACGACACCGTTACGCGCTGAGCGAGAGTCGGAACCCGGGCGCGAAAGTACGCCGCGACCCGGTCGACGAGCTGACCGAGATCGACCGACTCCTGTCGTGGCGGGCGCCCGATGCGCTCGAACCGGTGCGCAACCCGCTTCAGTCGCTCGAGATCGGCCTCCATGTGATCGAGCGCCGCGCTCGTGGTCTCCTCGGGCTCGGTCTCGCGGAGGAGCTCGATCCAGCCGCTGATGCTGGACAGCGGCGTACCCAGCTGGTGCGCCGACTCGCGAGCCATGCCCGCCCAGATCTGCTCGCGATCCGCGCGACCGCGGGTGCGTAACGCGTACGCCCCAGCGATCAGCACCATTCCGATCAGAATCGACTGCAGAAGCGGAATGAGAATCAGACCGCGGACGAGCGGGGTGTTTCCAAAGTGCACCGTCCCAATCCCCGGCTCGACGATCGGCACGTTTTGGCGGTCGAGCTCGAGGATGTAATTGCGCATCGCCCGCGACCGGAGCGGCGCGGTGAACGGAATGTTGGCGGTGTCGGTTGGCACGCCTTCCGGATTCGCAAGAATCATCGGCAGCCCGGATTCGCGAATGTGCCTCGACAAATCGAGAAGCGCGCCGTTCGCGGCGTCGGGGTTCGGATCGCTGAGACCGTTATAAACCCGGGCGTACATCAGTCCCACTCGCGACGCTTCCTGCCTCAGCTCGCGGACAACCCCGCGCGTGTAGATGACGTACCAGGTGAGAAGTGCCAGTACACCGATTGTTATCAGAGTGACCGGAGCGAGCCGGCGCATGAATCAGCCGAGGCGCTCGGCGCCGAGATAGGTGCGGAGGGCGTCGGGCACGCGCACACTTCCGTCCTCCTGCTGGTGGTGCTCCAGCAGCGAAGCAATGACGCGCGGGAACGCCAGCCCCGAGCCATTCAAGGTGTGGACGAAGCGTGGCTTGCCGCCGTCCGCCGGTTTATACCTGATATTCGCGCGCCGCGCCTGGAAGTCGGTGAAGTTGCTGCACGAAGAGACTTCCAGCCACTTTGCTACGCCCGGAGCGAAGGTCTCGAGGTCGTAAGTGTGCGCGCTCGCAAAGCCGGTATCGCCCGAAGCGAGGCGTACGACGCGATAGGGCAGCTCGAGGAGCTGGAGGATTTTTTCGGCGTGGCCGGTAAGCAGCTCCAGCTGGTCTCCGGAGGTCTCGGGGGCCACAAACCGAACGAGCTCCACCTTATCGAACTCGTGCACGCGCAGCAGTCCGCGGGTGTCCTTCCCAGCCGCACCGGCTTCACGACGGAAGCACGGCGAGTACGCGGTCAACGCCTTGGGGAGCTCACCTTCGGGGATGATCTCGTCGCGATAGAGATTTGTGAGCGGGACTTCGGCGGTCGGAATCAGAAAACCTTCGCCGTCCCGCAGCGCGTACATGTCCTCCTCGAATTTCGGGAGCTGCGCCGTGCCCGTCATGCTCGCGCGATTTACAACTACCGGCACCCACTCTTCCTCGTAACCATGCTGCGAGGTGTGGACATCGAGCATGAGATTCATCAGCGACCTGACGAGGCGTGCTCCCTCGCGGCGAAACACTATGAATCCGGAGCCGCTGATCTTCGCTCCACGCTCGAAATCGATGAGGCCGAGCCGGGCGCCTATCTCCCAATGCGGTTCGATGCGCGCGCCCTGCCGCGGCGTTCCCCAGCTGCGCACCACGGCATTGTTCTCTTCACCGCCGGCGGGAACCTGTTCCAGCGTGACGTTCGGCAACTCGAGCATGATCGCGGAAAGCTCGGCTTCGGTTTCGGCGAGCTCACGATCGAGGCGCGCTATCTCCTCGCCTAGCGCGCGCGACTGCCGCTGGAGATCATCGGCGGATTCGCCGGCGCGCTTACGCTGCCCGACCTGCTGACTGACGGCGTTGCGTGCCGCCTTCCGCTCCTCGACCGCCTGAATGGTTTCGCGGCGCGACTTGTCGAGGTCGACGGCGCGATCGATGGTCGCCGAGAGCGCATCGAGAGCTCCGCGCCGCTGCATGCCGGAGCGAAGTGCGTCGATGTGCTCGCGCACCATCCTCAGGTCGTGCACGGGTCAGTCCGTCGGAATTCCGGTCGCGAAAGAGCGGAACCCGCAGTTGGGGTCGACCCCCATCTTCAGATAAATGATCCTCGACGCCAGGCTCACACTATCCACGGCGAACTTTGCGAAGATGTTCGGATTGAGCGCGAACTGACAGAGATCGCCGGTGCCGTTGTGGGTGGACTGCGCCACCACAACCTCACCGGGCAGCATGACGAGGGCCGTGTCGGTCTCGAAGCCGGTTTTGGGCGCGGCGGCAACGCTCTCGAACGTGCCCCCAATCTTCTGGAGAAACACCGGACGCGAGCCCCCGGGCGAAGGTACCACGACCCGCACGGGATAGATCACCGCGTTTCCCTGCGC
>DASSNV010000301.1:0-17156 GCA_035701245.1 Gemmatimonadaceae bacterium
TGTGCTCGTGGCCGTACCGGATGCTCCCACCATCGGCGCGGAGGCTGAACCAGCCCTTGGAGTCGAGCTTCATCAAACCGACGAAATCGAACCCGTAGCCAGTGGGCACGTTTTCGGCAAAGGCTCCTTTGGGCTGTGAGATCGCGAAATCACCGCCGACGGTAAACCGGGACGGGAACTGATTGGGGATAGCGACGATTTGTGCATCGGCGGCTCGGGCCGACGCGAAAATCGAAGCAGTGCACAGTACAAACACGGCCCTGGACAGCATAGTTTCTCCCGCGGGTTTTCCACTCAGCGTCGGCAGAGACTGTGCCCGTACTCTACCGACGCCATATCATTTTACGCGAACGGGTTACGCCCGGTTTCATACACCGGGGGCGCGATACTGACCTCTGGCCAGGACATTCCTTGTGGTCCAACGATGACATCTGCTGATAAGGCCGGCGCGGCGCTGAGAGTCCAGGGCCTCCGGAAGTCCTACGCTGACGTCGTCGCGGTCGACGGGCTCGATCTGCAGATCGAATCCGGCGAGTGCTTCGGCCTGCTCGGACCCAACGGGGCCGGTAAAACCACCACCATCGAGATCTGCGAAGGACTTCTGAGCGCCGATTCGGGCAGCGTGGAGGTCCTCGGCCGTCGCTGGGAATCTGACGCGAATGAGCTCAAGGAGCTCCTCGGCATCCAGCTCCAGGACACCCAGCTATCCGACAAGCTCACCGTCGATGAAACGCTCACGCTTTTTCAGAGCTTCTATCGTGATGCGCGCGATGTGGGGGAGGTGATCGACAAGGTGGAGCTCGGCGAAAAGCGCAACGCGCGGGTCGGCGCGTTGTCGGGGGGTCAGAAACAGCGACTGGCCGTCGCGTGCGCGCTCGTCGGGAATCCCCAGCTTCTTTTTCTCGACGAGCCGACGACCGGCCTGGATCCCCAATCGCGGCGGCAGCTCTGGGATCTGATCTCGCAATTCCAGTCCGAGGGTCGGACGATCCTGCTCACAACCCACTACATGGAAGAAGCGGAGCGCCTCTGCGACCGGGTCGCGATCGTCGATCACGGGCACGTCATCGCGCTGGGATCGCCGCGCGAATTGATCGACGCGCTCGACGTCTCACATCTACCGCCGCCGGAGCCGCGGAAGACGACAGCGACGCTGGAAGATGTGTTCGTCTCGCTGACAGGGAGAACGTTGCGCGATGAGTGATCCGCGGCCGCTGAGTCGGCGCGGCTTCAAAAATAGCTCGCTGGTGCAGCTCACCCTGGTGCGGTTCCGTGAGTTCATCCGCGAGCCCGAAGCCGTGTTCTGGACCTTCATTTTCCCGGTGCTCCTCGCAGCCGGGCTGGGCATCGCCTTCCGGCAGCGCGGCCCGGATCGGATCCAGATCGGAGTCGTCGGCGACTCGTCGGCCCGCGTGGCACTGACCGAAGCGCTGAAGAAGGACAGCGCGCTGGTCGTACGATCATTCGACGACAGCGCCGGCGCTCGCGCTTTGCGCACCGGAAAAGTCGCGCTCCTCGTCAGACCCGGGACCACGAGTGACAGCGTGCGATACGTCTACGATCGCCAGCGCAGCGACGCCGTTAGTGCGCGCGTGGAAGTCGATCGCGCGGTGCAGCGCGGCGCCGGCCAGGTCGATCCCGTGCGCGCGACCGACACTTACATCACCGAGAAGGGCTCGCGCTACATCGACTTTCTGATTCCCGGCCTGCTCGGCATGAACCTGATGGGATCGAGCATCTGGGGGCTGGCCTTCGCGATCGTGACTGCGCGCAGCAAGAAGCTGCTCAAGCGCCTGATGGCGACGCCGATGTCGCGGGTCGAGTACCTGTTCTCATTCCTCGCGTCGCGGCTGGTGTTCCTGATTCTGGAAGTCGTGACCCTGCTCGGCTTCGGGTATCTGGCGTTCGGCGTACCGTTTCGCGGGTCGCTGGTGACTCTGTTTATCATCTGTCTGGTCGGTGCCGTCTCCTTCGGTGGACTTGGACTGCTGACGGCTTCGCGCGCGCGTACGACAGAAGCGGTGTCGGGCATTGCCAATTTCATCATGCTCCCGATGTGGATCTTTTCCGGCGTTTTCTTTTCGTCGGAGAATTTCCCCGCCGCGGTGCAGCCTTTCATCAAGCTGCTGCCACTCACCGCGGTGAACGACGCTTTGCGCGCGAACATGCTCGAGGGCGCGTCCTTCGCCGCGATTTCGCCGGAGCTGCTGATCACCCTCGCCTGGGGCGTGGTGACATTCTTCGCGGCTCTGAAGCTGTTTCGCTGGCGGTAGGATGACCCGTTCGTCGTTGACCGCATCCCGGAACGTTCTCGCGGTCAATGGAGCGCTGTCGATTCCGCGCGCCGAGCTCGACGTTCGCGTTTCGCGCTCGTCGGGCGCGGGCGGCCAGCATGTCAACAAGACCTCGTCGCGGGTGGAGATCTTCTGGAACGTCCGCACTTCGGGGGCGGTCACCGAGGCGCAGCGTGCGCTGCTTCTGGCGCGGCTCGACTCCAGGCTCAACGCCGACGGCAGCATTCGCGTCGTCGCCAGCGACATGCGCAGCCAATCCCGAAATCGGGAGATCGCCGAAGAGCGCCTCGCCGAGGTTGTGAGGCGCGCTCTGGTCGTGCAGCGCAAGCGGAAACCCACCAAACCAACCCGCGCCGCGAAGGAAGCGAGACTCGACTCCAAAAAGCGGCACTCCCGGAAAAAGGACGAGCGACGGACCAGGACCTTCGAGTGAACGGCACAAGGGCCCACGCTTCACGCGCGCAGATCGCGGCTGCGTTCGCCTCTATCTATCTGATCTGGGGCTCGACCTACCTCGCCATTCGCTACGCCGTCGAGACGATTCCGCCATTCCTGATGGGCGGGACGCGCTTCGTCATCTCGGGCGCGCTGCTGTATGTCTGGGCGCGCTCGCGCGGCGCGGCGATACCCACCCGAATCAACTGGAAGAACGCCGTCATCGCCGGCGGGTTCCTTTTGCTTGGCGGCAACGGCGCGGTCGTGTGGGCAGAGCAGTTCATGCCGTCCGGACTCACGGCCCTCCTCGTTTCCATTCTCCCGTTCTGGCTCGTGATCATCGAGTGGGTACGGCCGCCGCGCCAACGTCCGAGCGCGGCGATCCTGGTCGGGCTCGTGCTGGGTTTCATCGGAATTGTCGTCCTCGTCGGACCATCCGAGTTGGGCGGACACGAAGATGCGAGTCCGCTGGGCACGCTGGTGCTGATTCTCGGCTCGCTCTCGTGGGCGATTGGGTCGTTCTGGTCGCGCGACGCGGAGCTTCCCGCTTCAGGTTTGCTCACAACCGGTATGGAGATGCTGGGAGGGGGCGTCTTGATGCTCATCGTCGGAACGCTCTCCGGTGAGCTGAGCCGCCTCGACCTGCACGGCGTCTCCCACGCTTCGGTGATCGGACTCGCTTACCTGATCACTTTCGGATCGCTGATCGGATTCACTTCCTACATCTGGCTGCTCGACAAAGTCTCGCCGGCGCACCTCGGCACTTACGCGTACGTGAACCCGATCGTCGCAGTGTTGCTCGGCTGGGCAATCGCCGGCGAAAAACTGTCGGCGAGGACCGCGGTCGCTGCTGCCATTGTGATCGCCGGTGTCGCGCTCATCACGATCGCTCGGACCGCGAGCGCCCGCAGTGCCTGAAGCCCGGGTGAAGGCACTCGACGTCTGCGCGCGGCGACTCGTCAATCAGGGCCTGGTCAGACCGGCGACCGGCAAAGCGAGCGAAGTCGTAGCAAGCCTTGGCGCGGTTCAGGCGCAGGATTACTTCGGTGGCAAATGGGGACTGGCGCAGCGCGCTCGTGGAGTCGCGGAGGCGGATGTAGAGGCCGAGCTGAGCGCGGGGGCGATCCTGCGCACCCATGTTCTCCGCCCGACCTGGCATTTCGTGGCGCCTGAAGACATCCGGTGGATGCTCGCTCTCACGGCTCCGCGCATCCGCATGGTGTTGGCTCACTACGATCGAACGCTCGGAATCGACGCGAAGGTGCTGCGACGAAGTCGCGTCGTACTGACTCGCGCGTTGAGGAACGGCCAGCACCTTACCCGCGCCGAGCTCGCGGCCGAGCTGGTGAAAGCCGGAGTTCGCGTCGACGGTACGCAAAGGCTCGCGCGCATCGTGATGCACGCCGAGCTCGACGCTCTGATTTGCAGCGGCGCCAGGCGTGGGAAGCAATTCACCTATGCGTTGCTCGACGAGCGAGCGCGCCCATCCCGGCCGATGGAGCGTGACGCGGCAATGCACGAGCTAGCTCGCCGGTACTTCACCACTCGAGGGCCGGCAACCGAAGCTGATTTCGCGTGGTGGTCGGGACTGACCAAGGGCGACGCCGTCCGCGCGGCTCGGTCCGCCGAATCCTCGCTCGACACGGCAGTGGTCGGCAAGACCAGATACTGGTTTCCGCAAGCACGCGCGCCTCGGTTGAAATCACCGCTCGTGCGTCTGCTCCCGACGTACGACGAGTACTTCATCGGCCTGCGCGATCGCAGCGCAATGCACGGCCGACTCTCGGCAGCACGGGATCTCGAGCGGGTTGGGTTTCCGTCGATGAATCTGGTGACCATCGATGGCCAGGCAGTCGGCGAATGGACGCGGACGGTCAAGCCGAAGTCCGGGACGATCACCGTCGAGCTCTACATCGCGCTCGGCGCAAAGGAGCGGGATGGAATCGCGCGCGAGGTCGAAAGGCTCGCCGCCTTCTCGGACTGCCCGTATGATATTGTTCTGAAGCGCGCTTAATCGAGGGAGAAATGGCCAGCACCGGACCCTGCAAGCACATCGCGGCAATCACTTCCGTCAAGCAGCCCAGGGAGCGCGTCTGCGAGGACTGCATCAAGATCGGCGCGCGCTGGGTGCATCTGCGCACGTGTCAGGAGTGCGGCGGGACGCGGTGCTGCGACGACTCTCCCAACCGTCACGCCACCAAACACGCGCACGCCACCGGACACCCCGTCATCGCGTCCGCGGAGCCCGGGGAGCGTTGGCTGTTCTGTTACCCGGACAACGATTTCGCGGAGTACTGATCGCTGGAGGCGTCAGCGCGGGACTGAACGGAACGGGCGGGAGGCGTCAGTTGTGCAGGCGCGTGGTGAGAGGTTACAACCGTGGGACGTTGCACTGCGCCACTCACTCCAAAGGCAACTGCGCAAGCTGACCGTGCCTTCTACGACAGCTCCCCCGCCGCCTCGTGCGCCGCGATGCTGCGCGCGGCGTGCGGGATCGGGTGTTCCGCGGTGCGGCGCTTGTAAACGCCGAACTTGCTGAGTACCCACTCGCGCCACTCGTCGAGGATCTCGTAAAAGGTCGGGATCACCACCAGCGTCAGCAGCGTTGAGGTGATCACGCCGCCGATCACCGCCCGGCCGAGCGGCGCGCGGAATTCGGCGCCTTCGCCGACGCCGAGCGCGACCGGGATCATGCCCGCGATCAGCGCCAGCGTCGTCATCATGATCGGACGCAAGCGGATCGCGCCCGCCTGAATCAGCGCTTCGCGCCGCGGCAGTCCTTCCTTCTCGCGCGCCCACTTCGCGAAGTCGATCAGCAGGATCGCGTTCTTGGCGACGATACCCATCAACAGGATCACGCCGATGAGGCTCATGATGTTGATGGTGGTGTTGGTGAACATCAGCGCCAGCATCACTCCAATGAGCGACAGCGGCAGCGATACCATGATCGCCAGCGGCTCGAGGAACGATCCGAACTGCATGACGAGAATGAGGTACATCAGCATCACCGCGATGCCGAGCGCGGAGAAGATTCTGCCGAACACCTCGTTCTGACTGTCGACTTCGCCACCCTGGGTGATTCGCACACCCGCCGGCAGCGTGATCTTGGCAATCTTCGCGTTGATGTCCTTCATCACTTCCGTAAGCGGCCGGCCCGACGTGTTGGCTTCGACGGTCACTACGGGATCTGCATCGAGGTGACTGATCTGCGCCGGCCCCAGCGATTGAGTGATCGTCGCGATCTGCCCGAGCGGCAGAGTCCGCGGCATTCCATCAGGTCCGGTGACCACGATCGGCAGCTGCTCGAGATCTGCCGCGCGCTGCCTGGCTTCGGGCGCCAGACGCACATTGACCTCGCGCATCTCGTCGCTCGGGTCGACCCAATCGCCGGCCTTGATTCCGGCGAAAGCGGGCCGCAGTGACTGCGCGACCTGCGCGACGGTCACGCCGAGGGTTCCGGCGAGTCCGCGGTTCACATCGACCTCGAGCTCGGGCTTCTGACCCTTGGTCGAAAGACCGACATCGACCGCGCCCTTCACCTGGCGAACCTGCTCGGCGATAAGCTCGGCGGACGGCGTCATCGACTTTATGGTGCCGCCGCGGAGCTGGATCTGAATCTGCTTCTGCGCGCCGCCGAAATTGTTGGTGAACACCGACATCGTCGCGCCACCAATTCTTCCCACCTCTCCCCGCAGCTGTCGCCCAAAATCCTCGGCGCCGATGTCGCGATCGGCCTTTGGAAACAGTCGCACGTACACGCTGCCGACGTTCACGTCGCCCGTCGAGCCGCCGACGGTGGTGTAGGTGAACCTCACGACGTCCTTGTGCTCGCGCGCGATCCGCGCTGCTTCTTCAGCCTTGATCTCGGTGTAGGCGAGATTCGATCCCGGCGGAGTCTCCACCGCGATCGTCACCTCGGACTGGTCTTCAGCGCCAAAAAAGCTGGCGCCGACGAGGCCAACGGCGGGCAGTGCCAGCGCGCCGATGAACGATCCGATCGCAATCAGCACCATTGCCACCCGGTGATCGAGCGCCCAGGCGACCAGCAGCTTGTAGCGCTGGGCCATGCGATTGAACCACTGATTGAACCGCTCGAGAGCGCGCGCGACTGGATTGCGACGCTCGTGCGCCTCGGTTTGCGGATCGGGCCAGTACGCCGAAAGCATCGGGTCGAGCGAGAACGAAACGAACAGCGAGACGAGCACCGACGACGCGATGGTGAGCGCGAACGGCTTGAACCACTGGCCGGCAACTCCGTACATGAACGCCACCGGGACGAACACCGCCACGATCGAGAAAGTCGTCGCCGCGACGGCGAGACCGATCTCGTCGGTGCCTTCGTGTGATGCGGTGACGTGATCCTTACCCATCTCGATGTGTCGCACGATGTTCTCGCGCACGACGATGGCGTCATCGATCAATATTCCGATCGCCAGCGACAGGCCGAGCAGCGACATGGTGTTCAGGGTGAAGCCGAACGCCCACACCGCGATGAAGGACGCCAGCACCGACACTGGGAGTGCCAAACCGGTGATGACCGTCGATCTCCAGGAATTCAGGAACACGAAGACGACGAGCACCGTCAACAGGGCGCCCTCGAGCAGCGCTTCCTCGACGTTGTGCACCGAATCGGAGACGCGCTTGCCAGCGTCGCGCACGATGTCCATCGTCACGCCCGGCGGCAGTGTCTTCTGAATCTCCTCTACCTGCTTCCTGATCTTGTCGCTGACGTCGGTGGTGCTGTAGCCCTTCGCCTTGACGATGTCGATGCCTACGCCTTCGACACCGTTGTAGAGCGCGAGCGAGCGCTGTTCCTGGGTGCCGTCGATCGCATCCGCGACCTGGCCTAGCCGGACGATCTGACCGTTGCGCTCGGTCACGACGAGATTCATGAAATCCTGCGGCCCCTCGAGCCGGCCCTGCAGCCGGATGGTGCGCTCTTCGAGATTGCCGTTCACGCGACCGACCGGTGCGGCGAGATTCTGCGCCTGGAGCGCGCCGACGACCTGACCGACGCTGATGCCTGCCGCCTGCAGCGCGTCGGGTCTCAGCTGAATGGTCATCTCACGCTTCACGCCGCCGACGAGCTGCACCTGCGCGATGCCCGCAATGCCGCGTAGCTTGCTGGTGATATCGGGATCCGCGAGCCGGGTCAGCTGCGCCGGCGTCATCGTCTTCGACGCCAGCGAGATCGACACGATCGGTATGTCCGCCGGATCGAACCGCTGGAGCACCGGCTCCTTCATCTCCACCGGAAGATCCGCGCGGATCGTCGAGATCGCGTCGCGGATGTCCTGGGTACCGACCTGCGGATCCTTCTCGAACAGGAAGACCGTCACGATCTGCGCGTAGCCATCGCCGGCGGTGCCGAAGATCTGATCGACGCCTGAGATTCCCTTGATGGCGTCCTCGACCGGCTTGAGGACTTCACGCTCCACGCCCTCTGGCGATGCGCCCGGATAGGGAATGAAGGTAAGAACTACCGGCTGCTGGATGTCGGGAAACTCGTCCGTCTGCAGACGCCACAGCGCAAACAGGCCGAAGACGACCAGCGCCACCATCGTCACGACAGTGATCATCGGCCGCTTGATCGCAAAATCCGAGATTACCATAAGATCAACTCCCCCCACCCTGGACAACCGGCGCGGGCGTTGCGCCCGGCGGCGCCGAGACCTTCACCGGAGTGCCCGGTGTGATTCCCTGCGCGGCGCCGAGCAGCAACGTGTCGCCCGCCTGCAGCCCCGACAGAACTTCCACCGTCTCGGACGCCTTGTCCGTGACGCCAATCTGGATCTGAACCTTCTCGGCCTTCCCGCCCTTCACTCTCACCACCGATGGCGCGGTCCCGCGCACATCGACCGCGGTCGTCGGAACGACGAGGCCCGTCCTGGTGGCAGTGGACATCCGGCCGGTCGCGAACAGGCCGCCGACCAGAGTGCGACCTGCGTTCGGAATCGACACGTAAATGCGTACCTGACGCGTCGTCGGATCGGCAGTCGGATTCACCCGCACGATGTGTCCGACGAACTCACGCCCGGGGTATCCGCTCACCGTAAATGTCACCGGCACGCCGACCCTGATAGACGAGAGCTGCTCCGCCGGAACCGATGCCTCCAGTCGCATGCTCGATGGATCGACGACGGTGAATAGCGACGTTCCCGGCTGGACGATGTCACCCGCCGAAACCGGACGCTCGCTCACGACGCCACCAAACGGCGCAGTTACCGTCGTGCTGCGAAACTGCTTCTCCGCGGACGCCAGTCTCGAGTTCGCGTCCTCCAGCGCCGCCTGCGCGGCGATCGACGCGCGACGTGACTGCTCGATGTCGCGCTCGGCGATCGCACCGGCCGCAAGCAGCTTCTCGTTGCGGGCGAGATCGCGCGCGGCGATGTCGGCAGCGTTACGCGCCGCAACCACCTGGGCGCGAGCGGAGTTGTAAGCGTCCTGGATGCCGCTCGCGTCGATGCGCGCCAGCACCGTGCCGGCGCTCACCGCCTGGCCCTGGTCGGCGTAGGTCTGCAGCACGCTGCCCTGCACCTGCGCGCGCAGCACGGCTTCGCGCTCGGGCTCCAGGGTACCGGATAGCGACGGGCCTGACATGATCGCACCCGTCGTCGCGACGGCGATGTTCTCGGGCCCGACGATGATGGTCTCGGTCTTCGTCGTCTCGGCGGCGGATACCTTGTCGCTCTTGCTGCGCGCGAAGGCGAACAGCAGGATCAGAATCAACAGCACCGCACCGGCGATCGTGTATGTCCGGCTACTGAATCTCTTCATATATGGTCTCGTCTACTGTGGTGGAATGCCGGTCGCCTGCTGTCCCTGACCCTGTTGTTGTGCCGCTTGCGCCGCCGGAGCCGTCGATTGCGGCTGCTGTTGCTGCTGTGATGCCGCTGCCTGTGATTGCGACTGACCCTGCGCCGCACCACTCGTGCTCTGAAGCGGCAGATTTGGAAGCAGCGCGAGCTTGACGCGCGCCACCTGAAGGTTTCTCGCCGCCAATGCCCGGTTTGCTACCGCCTGCTCGAGCAGAATCCGCGCGTCGTTGAGCTCGATCTGGGTTGAGATGCCTTCCTTGTAGCGGACTTCGGCAATCGAGTACGCGCGTGTAGCCTGTTCAGCGGTTCCCTGACTCGCTTCCCACGCCGCCGTCGCCTGCAGAAGATTGTTGATCGTCACGCGTGAGTCGAGCGCGGCGAATTCCCGCAATTGGTCGTACCGCGCCTCCGCTTCACGAAGGTTCGCCTCGGCGACGAGCTGATCACCTTTGATGCGACCGCCGGTGAAGATCGGAATCTGGGTTGCCACCCCGATCGTCCAGTTCGTCCTGAAATCCGCGGAACCGGGGAAGCTGCTCAGCGGAAACGCGACCTTCCCGTACTGCGACGTCAGTGCGAGGGTTGGAAAGCGCTGCGCCTTGGCAACCTTCAACAGTCCGCGCTGTGCATCGATCGCTTCCGCGGCTTGTCTGACGGTTGCGCGATCCACCGCGGCGGTGTCGGCGTGGATGCCGACGCTGGCGAGCGCGGCATTCACCGCCGCGGAATCGTCCACAGCGGTGGTGAGCTGCACTGGCGCGTCGAGTGGAAGATTGAGCAGCTGCTTGAGCCGCAGGTACGCAACCTCGCGATCACTCTGTCGCTGGATCACTATCGGGCGCTGATTGGCGCTCGACACCTGCGCGCGCAGCAGCTCGAACTCGGACACGTTGCCGACGGTGCGCGCGAGCCGCGTCTGGCGCAGCACTGCCTCCGTCTGCACCGATGACGACTCCGCGAGCGCCACCAGGCGGTCGGCAAGCGCGGCGTCGAAGTAGGCCTGGGTTACATCGAGCCGAAGCTGCGCCTGTTGCGCGGTGAGCTCGATGTCGGCGGAACGACGCCCCGCGTTGGCGGCCTGATTCTGTCCGGAAATGCGTCCGCCCGCGAACAGGTTCTGGGAGAACGCGAGTCCGAGGTTGTACTGGTTCTTGGCGCCGAAGCCGAGGCTGCCGAAGGACGAGAATGGATTTCCGCCCAGCGCGCAGCGATTCGCGTCCTCGAGTCCGGCAAGACGCTCATCGGTCGTGGCGCTGGCGTCGCGCAAATACTGATCGCACGGCGCAGGCGGCGGAGCCGGTTTCGTCGTGTCGATCGGCGGCCCGCCACCGAGCGCCTCGAATTGAGAGGCGAGGGTACGGGTGTAGCTCGCGCTGCCATTGAGCTGCGGAAATCTGAGACTGCGTGCCTGGTACTGCTGTCCGTGGGCGCGCTCCACACCGGCGCGTGCGATGCGAATCTCTTCGCTCTGGGATTCGGCGAGACGCACGGCTTCGTCGAGACTGATCGCGCGCGGTGCGTTTGCCGACATCTGCACCGACGGCGGTGAAGTCGGCACCTGCGCCCGCGCAACAGCGGGCGCGAACACGCCGACGGCGACGGACAATCTGAGTAGTCGGCCGAGCCCGCGGGCGCGGCTGGAAAGGTTTCTTGGAGGCACTGTTCAGGCTGAAAGTTGTTTCGGTCGCTTGCTATGCTTACTCGTCGTTTTGCGAGCCCCATTTTCGACACCGAGGGCCCGAAGAAGGAGCCGGGTATACATCCGGGCCGCCCGCTCCAGGGGCTGGGGGAAGACCTCGGGCATCATGTCCCGTCCCATCGCGTCGGAAAAAATTGCCCCCATCAGCATCGCCGCCGCGGATTTCGGGTCGAACTTCTCGGTGATCCAGCCATCGCGTTTGAGTGCAGCGAGGTAATGGCAGAGGTCGTTCGACGCTTGCTTCGGGACGTAACTGGCACACTCCGACATGTCGGGCCGCTCTTCGATCTCACCCATCGTCTTACGGATGATCGAATTCCGAAGTCTCAAATGCAGCATGAACGAGTCACTCCACTCCGTCAGCTCCCGTTCCGGATCGGCAGGGACGTCCGGCAGAGTTTCGAGGCCGGCCGATTGCGTGATGTGCTGCATTGCCTCACGGATCAGAGCCTCCTTGGAGCCGAATTGCCGGAAGATCGTGATCTCGTTTACGCCCGCCGCATCGGCGATGCGGCGAGTGGTCGAACCCCGGAAGCCGTGCTGGGCGAAGACGCCGGCCGCGGCGGAAAGGATTTCGTCTCTTTTCATGGGCCGGATACTATCCGGGAATACGAGGTAATGCAAGTAGTCACTTACTTACACATTCGTTCCTACTATTAAGGCACAAACACGATGCCCGGCAAACCCGATCTGGAGACCGCCTTCGACGCCGCCATTGGACTCGTCGACAAATCCGTTCGAGCGCGGATGAAAGCCGCCGATGGAGAGTCCGCCAAACCGCAGCTCCAGCAGCTGAAAGAGGAGCTCGTCGAGCAAAGATCACGCGCCGCCGAACGCGGCGACATCGACCGCGATTGGTTCAAGGGAACGATGCGCTGGCTGGTGGGATGGGTGCCCGAAAACGACCCGCAGTTGATCGCCGCGATGGGACGCATCGCCCGCGCCGCACCGCCCAGTCTTTCCTGACTGCGTCTACTGCCTATATTCGAAACGTGCAGCGTTCCCGGGTATTTCGCGCCTTCGCCGCCTTCTTCGCGGTATGGCTCGCCGTTTGTCTGGCCGAGCCGCTGCAGCTGCACACCTGCGTCATGCACGGCGGGCTGGCGATCGACGTCGCCGCCCAGCACGGCGAGATGGGCGCTGGCTCGTCCGGCGTTACTGCGTCCGGGCACCACGCTCAAATGGCGTCGCACGTCGGCGATGATGGCGACCACGGCCAGTCCGAGCACCATTCCCGGCAGTGCAGCTGCCTGGGTGATTGCAATGCAGGCAAGACACCGCTCGGGCTCGTGGCAACGGGCATCGGCTTCGATGCGCCGGTCCTCTCAAGCATCGATGCGGCATACGATTACGCCTCGCCGTGGCTGGTCGCGCCGCACTTCCTCCTTCCGTTCTCCAACGGGCCTCCCGCCGCTTCCTCTCGCGCATGACTGAGCCGCCTTCGCGGCTCCGCGCATCCGTATAGCTCCACCATCTCCGCCACGGCGTGTGCCGATGTCGCGGATCCATACCGGAATAGAGGAAGTCATGTCAGTCATGCTGTCGTTGCGGCGTCGTACGCTCCGTATCGCCGCGTTCACCCTTTCATTGGCCGCCTTCGCTCCAGGGCGAGCATTTGCGCAGGCAGGCGGCGAGGTCGCCGGCAAAGTAGTCACCAGTGCCGACTTACCGGTCGTCGGCGCCTTCGTGTCGGTCGATGATGCTGACCCAGTTACCCAGACCGATGCGGAAGGGAGTTTTCGCCTCAGCGGCCTTTCAGCCGGCAGACACGGCATCATCGTCCGCCGCTCGGGTTACCTACCGTCAATCGATTCGGTGGATGTCTCGGCGCTGATCATGAGCCAGCTCAACATCGTGCTCACCGAAAAAGTCGCGACCCTTGCCGGCGTCACCGTGATCGGCACCAGAACCGATCTCGCCGAGCGCCGTCAACAGCTCGCGCGGGTGCCGGGCGGAGTGGCCATGGTGGAGGCGCCACAGATTCGTGCCACCCGTCAGGCCAACCTGAAAGACGTATTGCAGTTCGTCCCGGGTGTTTACATCCAGCCCCGATTCGGCGCGGCAGACGAGAGTCAGATCTCGATTCGCGGGTCAGGCCTGCGCAACAACTTCCACGCGCGCGGTGTGAATCTGCTCGTCAACGGGATGCCCTATCGCAACGCCGACGGGTTCACCGATTTCGAGTCGCTCGAGATGCTGACCGCGGAATCGATCGAGGTTTACAAGGGCGGGAATGCGCTTCGCTACGGTGGATCGACCGTTGGCGGCGCGATCAATCTCGACACCAAGACCGGTTACAGCTCGAGTCCCCTGTCACTGTTCGGGCAGGGTGGCAGCTTCGGCTTCTACAAAACCCAGCTCGAGTCGGGCGGCTCCCGCGGACCGGGTGATTACTACGTGAGCTACGGGCGAACTTCTCTCGACGGCTACCGGGAATGGTCCGCTCAGCGTCGCGATCGCCTGAATCTGCACGCCGGTTATCGGCTCTCCGACAACACCGATCTGCGCGCCTTCTACTTCTTCGCGCATGTGAACGAGCAGCTACCGGGTGCGCTGGATCGCGCGACTTTCGAGAACAGTCCCCGCGCCGCCGATTCGGCTAACGTCACCAATCGATGGGGACGCGACTACAATCTGCACCACCTCGGCCTCCAGCTGCGGGCGCAGCTATCGCCGAGTCAACGCCTCGAGATCAGTCCGTACATGCAGTACCGCGACATCGATCATCCGATCTTCGAGGTATTGTCGCAGATCAGCCACGATTTAGGCGCCGAGATCCGTTACGAGAACACCGCGCCGCTTGGCGGTTTGGGGAATCAGCTCACCGTCGGGTTCCAGCCGGCGCACGAATCGCTCGCCAACAAGCAGTACCAGAACAACCGTGGCGCACACGGCGCGCTTACCAAGGACCAGCGCGATGGTGCCACCAACTTCGCGCTGTACGCTGAGGATCTGATTTCACTGACGCCGCGGTTCTCCGCCGTTCTCGGGTTACGTGCCGAGCACGCTACTCGTGACACCAAGGATTTCTTTTTGTCGAACGGCGACCAGTCCGACAGGCGAACCTACACGCCGGTGAATCCAAAGGTGGGATTCATTTATTCGGTAGGCGCCGACGACCAGATCTTTGGCAACGCCAGCAGGAGCTTCGAGCCGCCGCTTCTTCTGGAGCTGAATAGCCTGACAGTTCCGGGCTATATCGATCTCGAGGGGCAGAGTGCGTGGCAATATGAGCTTGGCGGTCGCGGTCGGCGGCTCGGTCTCAACTGGGATCTGTCACTGTACGACGTCGAGCTCAGAAACGAGATCCTCAACATCAATGTTCAGCCGTTTGCCGGCGCGACGTTTACGGTGCCTAGCTATCGTAACGCTCCGCGCACACGGCACACCGGCGCCGAATTCGGGCTGGGGTACCAGCTCCCGGGCGCGGTATTCGTGCACGGAGATGTCGGGGACCACCTGTCGGTCAGAACTTCCTACACGCTGGCGCGTTACACCTACGTCGATGATCCGAGCTACAAGGGCAACGACATACCGGGCGCGCCGAGTCAGGTGCTCGACCTCCAGGTGAAGTACACCAATCCACTTGGCTTCTCGATCGCGCCGACTGTGGAGTGGATCCCGCAATCGTATTTTCTGGATAGTCGGAATACGGTGAAAAACGATGGCTGGATCAACATCTCCCTGCGTGCTGACTGGAGGAGCTCGAACGGCATGACGGTTTTCGTCGCGGGACAGAACCTGGCCAACCGGCGATTCTCTCAGTCGGTGCAGGTCGACAACGCCGCCGGAAAATATTTCGAGCCGGCAGACTCGCGTTCCTTTTACGCCGGACTCCGCTGGACACCTTGAAGACACCCATTCGGTTGATCGATCGCCGCGTCGGAGTAGCGGCGATCTGGTTATTGTGCGCGCTGATGTTGGCGACGTTCGTCAAACCGGCGACCGCGCGCATGCTGCACGCTACTCTGCTGCGCTCGACGCCGGCGGCGAACAGCCGGCTCGACTCGGCGCCGCCCTCCATCCGACTGGTGTTCAGCGAGCAGGTGGTGCCAGAGCTGAGTCAGATTTCCGTCGTGGACTCCGCGGGTGCCACGATGGCCTTGAAGGTGGCAAACGATCCGCACGACGTGCACACCCTCGTGGGTCAGGTCGATCGCGGCCTCGCGCCCGGTAGGTACAAGATTGTCTGGCGGGTGCTGTCCGCGGACGGGCACCCGGTCGGTGGGAATTTCACATTCTCGATTGCAGGCTCCGCGGCAAAGGCCGCCACGCCGATCGCATCGACATCACTGCCGGCCACGGATACCGCCACATCTACAGCAAGCGCGGACTCTCTCGGAACACACGCGCAGATGGAGATGCCCGAGAGCAAGCCCGTTCCCGTTGTTGCGTCCGTACTGCGAGGACTTGGCCTCGGCGCGCTGATGACCGGAGTTGGGCTACTCTTCTTCGGACTGACGGCGCGGGAGTATGGACGCCTCGCTCCGCGATCGGCAATCGCGCGTGTGATCGCGATCGGCGCGATTCTGCTGGTGATTCACCTCATCGTATGGATGGATCACGTCTCACCGACAGGGCATTTGAGCGGTGCGTTCGTGGGATCGCTGTTCGGCTCGACGATCGGACGCGTTGAGCTGCTCAGGACTATTCTCGCCGTTCTCACGCTGTGGGCGATCGCGCTCGCCAGACATCAGAAGCTGGCGCTCGTCATCGGCGTCGCGTGCCTGCTGATAAGCGGCGCGATCGGGCATCCCGCGGCAATCGATCCGCTGCTCGCGATACCGGCGAAGATCCTTCATCTGCTGGCGGCGACGGCGTGGCTGGGAGGATTGGTATGGCTGGTTTGGCTGGCGACTTCAGATGAAGCGGCCGCCCGTGCCGAAGCGCCGAGAGTCTCTTCGATCGCGCTCATCTCGGTGATCGTCGTTGCGCTGTCCGGCCTTGGTCAGGTCGTGATGTTTCTCAATACGGTTGGGGACTTGATTCATTCGACGTACGGGAAGCTGGTGCTCGCCAAAATCGTCGGTGTCGTGATCTTGGTCGGATATGGCGCCTACAATCGCTTCGGCCTGCTACCTTCGATTGCGGCGAATGATTCCCCGGCGCGCCTGGCCCGGTCCGTACGCCAGGAAATCACGCTGATGATGGTTCTCGTCGTGATCGGTGGCTTCCTTGCCTACGTCCCGACGCCGCCTGTCGCGCAATCGGCGATGAACGCCCAGGTGGGAAGCCTTCATTGAAAACGCTCTCGCCATCGCAGTCGAGAAGGAGGGCGCAGCTGATACTGGTTGCGACGCTCATCACGGTTCCGTCTGTTGCATTGGCGCACGCGGTAGTCTTTCCGAAGACATCGTCGCCGGGCGCGTACGAGAAATACGTTCTGCGCGTCCCCAACGAGCGTGACGTTCCGACCACCCGTGTCGAGCTCCACTTTCCTCCGGGGCTGCGCGTGGTGTCCTTCGGGGATGTCGCGGGCTGGAATCTTCAGGTGCTTACCGACACGGCAGAGCGGATCATCGGCGCGGTCTGGACGGGCCGCCTGCCGAAGGAGCGGTTCATCGAATTCCCGTTCATAGCGGTCAATCCGAAAGACAGCGTGCGGCTGATTTGGCCCACGATTCAGACGTACGCGAATGGCGACACAGTGCACTGGACCGACCCGGACACCGCCGCGAAAACGCCTGTGTCCTCGACCCTGGTATCCACCGCGCACGCGGTCGCGATGCCGATGAAAGTTTCCAGGAGCTCGCTCTACATCTCGATATTAGCGCTCCTGATCGCGCTCACGGCCTTGGGTATCGCTCTGAGGCCTGGAAGCAGCGGTCAAACTACCCCTTCTTGACGCACCAACTTTTCTTGATATATTGAAGTCCATGGCTACTGCGATTCATTCCCGGACCGAGCGGG
>DASSNV010000302.1:0-14114 GCA_035701245.1 Gemmatimonadaceae bacterium
GAAGGAATTTCCAACCCACGAGGCGCTGTCCCGCGCGTTTCCCAACAACCCGGTGGTACTCGACCGGATCGATGGTCACGCGCTGCTGGCGAACGCGCGGGCGATGGAGCTCGCGCACGTTACCGCTGCGACGCGCGATCCCGCCGGCGGAAGAATTGTCAGGCTCGCTTCAGGTGCGCCGTCCGGAGTTTTTGTCGATAACGCCAAGTCGCTGATTTCGCGCGCGGTGCCGGAGCCAACGCGCGCGAACACCCGCAAGGCGATTCTCGCTGCCGTCGCCGAAGCCAATCGCTGGGGATTGACCGGCATCCACGATCCCGGCGAAGACGCCGAGACAGTGGGCATCTACGAGGAGCTGGCCAGGGCGGGCAATTACAACCTCCGCAACTACGTGATGCTGAGCGATCCGGGCGAGCCCGGCTCGGCTAAAGCGATGGGGAATCCGTACATCCAGCGCGGTCCCCAGAACGCGCTCTATGACGGACACCTCTGGATTCGCGCCATCAAGCTTTACGCCGACGGCGCGCTCGGCTCGCGCGGCGCGGCGCTACTCGCGCCGTATGCCGACGACCCGACCAATTCCGGGCTGCTGGTGTCGCGACCAGAGCACATCGAGGCGTGGGCGGAATGGGCTCTGGGGCACGGGTTTCAGATCAACGTTCACGCGATCGGCGATCGCGGCAACCGGGTGGTGCTCGATGCCTTCGATTCAGCGCTGCGCAAGATCCCGACGGCGAATCACCGCTTCCGGATCGAGCACGCGCAGGTGCTGAGCCCCCAGGATATCCCGCGGTTTGCGAAGCTCGGCGTGATTCCATCGATGCAGGCGACCCACCAGACCAGCGACATGCGCTGGGCGGAGTCGCGCGTCGGTCCGCAAAGAATTCGCGGCGCATATGCATGGCGATCCCTGCTCAGCACCGGTGTGATCATTCCGAACGGGACGGATTTTCCGGTCGAAGAGGTCAATCCGCTGCTCACCTTCCACGCGGCGGTGACCCGGCAGGATCCGACCAACTGGCCGGCGGGCGGCTGGTATCCCGACCAGAAGATGACCCGCCAGGAAGCTCTTCAGTCGATGACGATCTGGCCGGCCTACGCAGGTTTTCAGGAGTCCGTGCTGGGCTCGCTGACGCCCGGCAAGTACGCCGACTTCGTGGTGCTCGACCGCGACATCATGACGGTCCCGGACACCGAAATTCTCGGAGCGCGGGTACTTTCCACCTGGGTTGGGGGAAAGCGCGTGTACGAGGCGAAGTAGCGCGGCACATCGCTTGCCCCTCCTTGGGGCGAACTTTCACTCCCTCTTCGACAGAATGCTGCGCCGGCTTTTCGGCTTTTCCATAATTCCGCTCGTCGTGCTGGCGTGTTCCCACGACGACACCGCTTCCGCGAAAACCCGTGACGGAAAATCGGACGACGACGGAGTTCCTCCGCGTCCGGCCGTCGTCTCGCCGTCGTCGCAACCCTACAAGGTTTCGACGGTTGCGACGCCCGGGACCATCATTGGGACCGTTGACTTTGATGGGACGCCGCCGGTGCCGCGGGTAATCCAGCCGACTGTGGATCAGAACGCCTGCGGCAAGTCGATCGTGGCGAAGAATGTCGCCCTCTCTGGGACGCGCGTCGCGGACGCGGTGGTTTGGCTGACCGACATTCGCACCGGAAAGGATTTCCCGCTCCAGCGGCGGTTCGACCTCACCAACAACGACTGCATGCTCGATCCGTTCGTGCAGGTGATCACCACCAACGGAACCCTGAACATCGGCAACGACGACAGGGCGGTGCAGACCATCCGCCTCATCAACGTCGGAACGGGAAAGATCGTGGCGCTGGCGCCGTTCAACGACGACGGCGAAGTCGTGCCGGTGGACCAGATCACGGAGCCTGCCGAAGTCGAGATCGTGTCGCAGCAGCATCCGTGGACGCACGGCTGGATGGTGGTGCTCGATCATCCGTACTACGCGCAGACGGATTCAAAGGGGACCTTCAAGATCGACGGTGTTCCGCCCGGGACTTACCAGCTTCGGAGCTGGCATCCGGAGCTCGGTTATGCGGACGCGCGCGCCACGGTTGCAGCGGGACAGCAGGTCGTCGTCGAGTTCCACATTCGACCCGGCGGGGTCGGGGCGCCGACGGTCGTCTCACCGGCTGACAGCTCCCGGGCGGCTTCGAGCACACCCGCTATTCCTATCCTGCCGACGTCGTCAAGTACGCCCGACTCACTGCCCCCGCCGAGCCGATAACAGTTAAAAAAAGGCTCCTTCTTGTTCGGCTGTTTGTCCGAGTCCTCACTCAGTCAGCAATCAGCAGTGCAGTTGGTCCTAAGCCCTCGGTCAAAGTCGTCGGATTATCCGACCAGCGCGTCCCCCGCCCTGAACTGACCGCGATAGAGCCGCGAGTAAACGCCTTCCGAAGCGAGCAGGTCCTGGTGGCTGCCTTCCTCCACGATCTGGCCGTGGTCGATGACGACCAGTCTGTCGGCGCGCAGCACGGTACTCAGCCGGTGCGCGATGATGAGCGTCGATCTCGCGCGGAGGAGATCCTCCATCGCCTGCTCGACCAGACGCTCGCTCTCGCTGTCCAGACTCGACGTCGCCTCGTCGAGAATCACCAGCGCCGGATCCTTGAGGAAGACCCGTGCGATTGCGATGCGCTGTCGCTGTCCTCCGGAGAGCTTCACGCCGCGCTCGCCGACGCGGGTATCCAGCCCATCGGGCAGGCGGTCGATGAACTCCATCGCGTGCGCGGCCTTTGCCGCGGCGCGAATCGATTCTTCGCTGGGGCGCGAGCCGTCTTCGCCGATTCCGGCGTAGGCGATGTTTTCGCGGATGGTGCCACTGAAAAGAGTCGGTTCCTGAGGCACGATGCCAATCGCGCCGCGCAGATCGGCCAGCGACAGATCGCGGATGTCCAGGCCGTCGAAGGTGATCCGGCCAGATGTCACATCCCAGAACCGCGGCAGCAGCGATGCGATGGTCGTCTTGCCCGCGCCACTCGGCCCGACCAGCGCCACGACCTCACCGGCACCGATCCTCAGCGAGACATTCTGCAGCACCTCGGGTAGCGACGGGAGATATCGGAACCCGACGTTGTCCATCACCACTTCGCCACGCAGCGGACGCGGCAGCTTGACGGGCCGCACCGGATCCTTCACCGCTGATTCCGCCTCGAGGAGATCGAACACCCGTCGCGCCGCACCCACTGCCTCCTGGTAGGCGCCGAATAGCGACGCGAGAGAGCCGACGGCCCCCGCGACGTACAGCGCGTAGAGGAGGAACGAGACCAGCGCGCCGGCGGTGAGATTTCCAGCGAGCACCTGCCGCCCACCCTGCCATAGCACGGCGACGACGCCACCGAATCCGCAAAAAGTGAGAATGCCGAAGAACGTCCCGCGGATCCGCGCGCGCCGCAGCGCCGCGTCGATCACTTCCACGAGGTGGGCACCGTAGCGACGGACTTCCTCTGCCTCCGCGGTATAGCTCTGCACCGTGCGGATTTGGGAGAACGCTTCGTCGGCGGTTCCCGTTGCCTCAGCGATCCTGTCCTGCACGCCGGTGCTGGCGCGCCGCAGTGATCGCCCGAACACCATCGCCGCGCCGACTACTACCGGTACAACTGCGAGTGTCGTCGCCGTAAGTCGGCTGTCGGTGATGATCAGCAGGATGATGCCGCCGATCAGAAACAGCGTCTGACGAGCAAACTCCGACAGGTTGTAGCTCAGGACGGTTTGCAGCACCGTCGTGTCCGCGGACAGCCGGCTGGTGAGCTCGCCCGTTCTGCGCTCGGTAAAGAATCCCGGAGACAGTCGGACCAGGTGCGCGAACAGGTCCTCGCGCAGCTGCGCGATCACCAGCTCCGAGGTCGCCGTCAGCAGATATACCTGCACGAAGTTGAGCAGCGCCTGCACGGCGAAGAGAATCAGCAGGCCGATGGCGATCCTGTTGAGCAGTGTCGCGTTCGCCGAAATGAACGCCGCATCGAGCAGGTGCCGCACGATTTGGGGAAACGCGAGCGCAATCCCCGCGCTCAGCAGCAGACAAACGAACGCCAGCGCGAGCCGCCACAAATACGGCCGAACTCGCGGCAGCAGCCTGCCGAGCGGCCGCGGAGACGTTACCGGCGGCTGGGCACGTGGCGTCGGACGCTGCGCGCTGACCGCGAAGGCCGGCGGTGCGCTCACGCGCCGAGAACCTTTCGGTCGATCACCATCGCCAGAAAAAGCAGCGCGAGGTAGAGCAGGGAGTACTTGTAGACCCACCAGGCCGGCGCGGTCCACTCTTCGCTGCGAGCGACCCGGATCACTCCGGCGAGCAGGATTCCGCCGAGCACCAGGGCTGATACAAGGTAGATCATACCGAACGCACCGAAGGTGACTGGCAGCAGTGTGAGCGCGATCAGGATCACGTTGTACCACAGCATCTGCCGCATCGTCTCGCGCTCGCCCCAGACCAGCGGTGCCATCGGAACGCCGGCGCGGCCGTAGTCGCGCTGCTTGAGCAGCGCCAGCGCCCAGAAGTGCGGCGGCGTCCAGTAAAACACGATCAGAAAAAGATAGACCGCGGTGAGATCGATGGTGCCGGTCATCGCCGCCCATCCGACGAGGGGCGGGAACGCCCCCGCCGCGCCGCCGATCACGATGTTCTGCGGCGTCGTTCGCTTCAGCCAGCGCGTGTAGATGAAGACGTAGAAATAAAATCCGGCCAGCGCGAGCACCGCGGTGAGAACGTTGGTGAACCGCGCCAGCAGAAACGTCGCCGCGGTTGCGAGAGCGACGCCAAACGCCAACACCGCGCGCGGCCCCATCCGGCCGCTCGGGATCGGGCGCAGCCGCGTGCGCGACATCCGGGTGTCGATGTCGCGATCCAGATACATGTTGACCGCGTTCGCTCCTCCGGCCATCAGGTAGCCGCCAACGAGGACGATTAGCACCAGCAGCCACGTCGGGTTGCCCGCGACGAACATTGGTGCGACGGTGGTGACCAGCAGCAGGGAGATGATCCGCGGCTTGGTGAGCATCACCAGGTCACGTGCGAGCGAAGTCTGCTCCTGTTCTCGGGCCGTCACAGTCATCAGGTGCTCACCCCTTCCGGCGTAGCGAACTCACCGCGCGATGGCGACTCGTACACGATCCGCTCGATGTCGCCGGCGCCCGACCCGCTGGCGAGCGCGCCCAGCGCGACCACGCAGATCCAGACCAGCGTTCCGACTGCCTGGTGCAGCGAGCGCAACGCCGGCGGCAGGTGCATCTCGACCATTGCCGCCGCGACGAGGATCTGCAGAATCACGAGGGCGAGCGCCATGCCCGCCGCGCTCCGCACCGGACGGGCTTCGCCGCGCTTTCGCACGCCGATGATTACGCCAATCAAATGGCCGAGCAGAAGCAGCGCGATGATGCGGTGGGTGATCTGGATGTAGAGCGGCGTCCCGGTCGCGGCGACGCTCCTGCACCACGGAAATCCCTGACACGCCACCGCCGCGCTCGGCGTGTTCGCGGTGAGCGCGCCGAAGACGAGAGCGAGAAAGGTGAGCCCAATCGCTCCTCTCGCCGAACGGAAGGTCCGCGCATAGGGTGAGGGAACCGCGGCGATGCCGAAGCCTCCCGCACGCGCTGCTGTGACGACCAGCACGGCGAGCAGCGTCATCGCGATTGCGAGGTGGGTGACCACCACCCAGGGCTCGAGCGCCATTTTTACGGTCACGGCCCCGAAGAGCGCCGCTACGACGACAAGCAAGAGCGCGAGCAGCGCCGACCTCAGTGGGCCGCGGCGTCCGCCCACCCCCGGTTCCCGGCGCTTCACGATCGCAACGATGACGAGCAACACTATCGCGATCGACAGCGTCGCCGCGCCGTAGCGGTGCGAGATCTCCACCAGCAGCGTCGGCGCGTTGTGCGCCGGCGTGAACGATCCGTAGCAATCCGGCCAGCTGTCGCCGCAGCCGAGCCCCGAGCCGGTGATACGAACGATCGCGCCGAATACGACCTGCGCAAAACCGATCAGGAGGGCGAGATAGGAGAGCCAGCGTATCGTTTTCAACTCAGGATCCGCTCGTCGGCGGCGACGGCATCGGCATGTGCATCGGCCCGTGATCCATCATCATGTGCGCGTGGCGCGCGGTGATGCGATTCCACGTCGCCCCGAAAAGAAGTATCAGAGCGAGCGCGGGAATGATCGCCCACGCGATCTCGCCACCGCGCGGCGCTGCGGGTACGAGCTCGGACTTGTTGGCGGCGCGCGCGGCGCGGACGGCGGGGGCGGCGAAGGTGAAGCGAAGGATCGCCAGCTCCGCGACCAGGCACGCCGCAGCGGCGATCCAGAAAATTGTCTCAGCCAGCGGCTGATTCATTTGCGGGAGTTGGTGTGCGTGAGATGCGCGCCGACTGCTCTCGCCGCGCACCTAAAGCTACTCGCGCAGCGGGGTCCTTTGCACTACCGTTTGCGGATGGCAGATCCGCTTTTCGCCGAGGCTCCGTCGTCGTCGACTGTCAGCGGCGACTCGAGCTTCGCGCGCGCGTCCGCGCTACCGCGACGCCTCGGAATGTGGAGCGCCGTCGCGGTGCTCGTCGGTTCCACCATCGGCTCCGGGATTTTCCGCTCCCCAGCGGGAATCGCCGACAAGCTTCCGGGTCCGCTGCCGCTCCTCGCCATCTGGGTGACGGGCGGAATCTTCGTGCTTTGCGGTGCGCTCACGCTCGCCGAAGTCGCGGGCGCTTTTCCGCGGACTGGTGGCGTTTACGTCTTCATCCGCGAATCGTGGGGACGGCTGCCGGCGTTTCTCTTCGGTTGGTCCGAGCTGGTGATCATCCGCGCCGCGGCGCTCGGCGCTATCGCCACGACTTTCTCCGAATATTTCCTGCGCGTGCTCGGCCACGATCCTCGCGTTGCGCCGTACAGCGCGTACGTGCACTACATCGCCGCCGCCGCAATTCTGATCACCGCGTTGTTCAACTACGTCGGCATCCGGTGGGGCTCCCTTGTCCAGAACCTCACCACTCTGGCGAAGGTCGGCGCATTGCTGATCATCGTGCTGTTCGCTCTCGCTTTCGGCTTGCCGCGCACTGGGGGCTACTATACGCCTGCGGTTCCGGCGGGGAGCTTCGACATGGCGCGCTTCGGGTTGGCGCTGGTGTCGGTGCTCTGGGTCTACGACGGCTGGGCGGACGTCAGCTTCGTCGGCGGAGAAGTGAAGGATCCCGAGCGCAATCTGCCGCGGGTGCTCATACTCGGGACGCTGATCATCATCGTTCTCTACGCGCTGGCGAATCTTGCTTATCTCGCGGTTTTGCCGGTGGAGGAGATCAGGCACTCCAAGCTCGTTGCCGCCGACGTCGCCGATCGCGTCATCGGCCCGATCGGAGTCACCTTTGTGTCGATCGCGGTGATGATCTCCACTTTCGGCACCCTCAACGGCTCAGTGATGACCGGATCGCGAATCCTTTTCGTGACGGCCGCCGATGGATTGCTGTTCAAGCCGATTGCCCACGTCGACCGAAAGTACCAGACCCCCGGCGTCGCGATCTGGCTCAGTGCGAGCCTCGGCGTGATTTTCGTGCTGGCGGGGACCTTCGAGCAACTGGCTGACACCTTTGTGACGGCGATCGTCCCGTTCTACGCGCTGGCGGTGGCCGCGATTTTCGTGCTTCGGCGCCGAAACGACTACCGTCCGCCCTTCCGCGTTCCGGGTTATCCAGTGGTCCCAGCCATCTTCATCGTCGCCACCGTTCTCCTCCTCGGCAACGCCATCGTCGATCCGGTCAGCCGTGTCCCGACGCTCGCGGTGATGGGCGTGATTCTGCTCGGAATCCCGGTTTTCTACCTCACAAAAACGGGCCGGGCGGCAGACGACATCGGGTAGGCGGCGAGCGTTTCAGCCGCGCCTGAGCGGCAACAGAATTCTCTTGCCGGACTGAAGTTCGGGACGCTACTTTGTGGCCTTCCTTCCCACCTTTTTTTCAGAGACTTCATGCTCAAGACACGTCTATTTTTGACTGTCGCTACGGCCCTGGCGCTGGTGACTGGAGCTTCGGCTCGTCTTATCGCCCAGGGCGTTACGACCGGCGCGGTCAGCGGAACCGTCACTGACGCCAACGGTGCGCCGATCGAGGGCGCGCAGGTTCAGGTCAGAAATCCCAGAACGGGAGCCAGCGCCGGCGGAATGACGCGCGCCAACGGCCAATTCAACATCCAGGGTATCGAGCCCGATCCGGGCTACTCGATCACCGTGCGTCGTATCGGCTTCGAGCCGGTGACCCAGAACAACGTTCTCGTCAGTCTCGGCCAGACCACCCGCTCCGACTTTCAGCTGAAGCAGCAGAGCGCGGTCCTCGAGACGGTGAGCGTCACCGCCGAAGCGACGCCGGTCATCAATCCGACCAAGACCGGAACTGGAACGACCATGGGCGACTCGCTCCTTCGTCGCCTGCCGACCCTGAATCGCAACTTTGCCGATTTCGTCACGCTGGTGCCGCAGGTCTCGACATCGACTGGTGTCGGTTTGTCGGGCGCGGGTGTCAACATCCGCCAGAATGCGATCCAGATCGACGGCGCTGCTTCGGGCGATCTCTTCGGGCTAGGCACGACTGGTCAGCCGGGCGCACAGGCCAACGCCAAGTCGATTCCGCTCGACGCAGTGAAGGAGTACCAGGTCCTGCTCTCGCCCTTTGATGTTCGTCAGGGCAACTTCGGCGGACTTTTGATCAACGCCGTCACCAAGAGCGGCACCAACGAGTTTCACGGCACCGCTTACGGCTACACCCGCAACGAGAACCTCACCCGCAGCCAGCCGTACCTCGCCGAGTTCAAGCAGAATCAATACGGCTTTTCGCTTGGCGGCCCGATCATGAAGGATCGCCTGTTCTTCTTTATCAACCCGGAGTGGCAGAAGCTTAGCACTCCCGCGACCGGCTCGTACATCGGCAGCTCCGACAATCTGATAAATGAGGAAACCATCACACCGTTCGTTACCGCTCTTCAGGGGTATGGCCTTTCCAATCCCGGAACGGGTGCGAGAGTCGTAAAGCAGAATCCGCTCACCAACATCTTCGGCCGCATCGACGCGTACCTGCCCGGTTATACGCGTTTGGTCCTCCGTCACAACTACGCAGCCGCTGACAACCAGAGCTTCAGCCGCAGCTCCTCGACGTCCTCGAATCCGAACTTCAACCTGACGTCGAATTCATACCTTTTCAGCTCCAAGACCCACTCGACGGTTGGTGAGTTTCTGACGAACCTGCCCAACGGCGTGTTCAACGAGCTTTTGCTGAACCTCACCAAGACGAGCGACTTCCGCACCGTTCCCGTCACGTTCCCAATGGTTACTGTTCGCGGCTTCCAGCGCGCGGACGGATCGGCGAGCGACGTGGCGCTCGTTGCCGGAACGGAGAACTCCTCGCAAGGGAATTCGCTCGACCAGCGCACCTTCGAGATCACCGAAAACCTGACCATTCCGGTTGGGGTCCACCACCTCACCTTCGGCACCAAGAATTTGTTCTATCGGCCGGTCAACCTGTTCGGTCAGAACTCGATGGGCAACTGGACGTTCGCGAATGAGGCCGCGTTTGAGGCGGGCACGCCGATCAGCTACTCTGTGAGCGCGCCTTCGCCGACCGACCCCGCCAACGGTCTCGCCGTGTTCCGCGCCAACATGTACTCCTTCTATGTCCAGGATGCCTGGCAGAAGTCGGACAGGCTGCTCATCACCGCCGGCATTCGCATGGAGAAGCCGTCGTTCCTCGACACTCCGCCCGAGAATCCGTCGGTGCTCCAGAATTATGGACGCAGCACTGCCGCCGTTCCGAGCCGTCGCACCTGGTCGCCCCGATTCTCGTTCAACTGGGATGCGACTGGCGATCAGCGCAACCAGCTGCGCGGTGGACTTGGTTACTTCACCGGCACGCCCCCCTTCGTTTATCTGTCGAACGCGTTCGGCAATTCGGGCTTGAGTGGATATGCGTCACTGACCTGCTCGGGTACCGTAACCAATCAGGGCAACAACGCGACTTCGAACATTCCGCCGGCGTTCAACGCGGCGAACATCGCCAACCCGCCGACGTCATGCGCGCCGTTCACTCCGGCGACCGGCCCGGTGCGTCCGGGTGCGACGACCGCCGCGAGCTCGAACATCGCGACCATCGATCCGAACTTCCGCTTCCCGCAGTACCAGAAGATCACCCTCGGCTACGATCACCGCTTCGCCAACGGCCTGGTCGGAACGCTCGAGGGACTGTACACGAAGGCGCTGTCCAATCCGTTCTACACCAACCTCGCTCTTGCCGGACCGCAGGGCAGGGATAGAAACGGGCGCGTTCTCTACGGAACACTAAACGCAAATGGTGGGACGGCTGCGCTTGTCGGCGGTCGCTCGCAAGTGATCGACGTTACAGACATTCACGGAGACTACACCTACTCGATCACCGGCCAGCTCCAGAAGACTTTCTTCGACAACTTCCAGGGCTCGCTCGCCTACAGCTACATGCAGGTGCGTGACGTCGCGGCAACCACGAGCAGCACCCAAGGCTCGAACTATCGCTATCAGCGTGACGTGAGCGGCTTCCTCGAGGATCGCAGTCTCACCCGTGGCAAGGAAGACATGCCGCACCGCATAGTCGCCACCGGCACGTGGAGGCTGAAGACGCTGACCGACTTCTCGGTCGTGTACGTCGGCAACTCCGGCGCGCCGTTCGACTACGTTTACGCGGCGGGCGGCTCGTCGGGCTCCGGCGATGCAAACGCCGACGGCCAGACCCAGAACGATCTCGTCTACGTGCCGAAGGATGCTCACGATCCGAACGAGATTCTGTTCAAGGGCTTCGATCAGCCGGCCGGGTCGGCCGCGCAGGTCGAGGCGGCTGCAGAGGCCGACGCCTTCGATAAGTACATCGATCGCGTGCCGTGCCTCAGAAAGAGCCGCGGCAAGCTCCTCAGCCGCAACGCCTGCCGCAATCCATGGCAGAACGATGTGGATGTCAGCATCGGCCAGTCACTTCAGGCCTTCGGTCAGCAGAACCTGCAGCTCCGACTTGACGTCATCAACTTCCTCAACCTGCTCAACCCGAGATGGGGCTGGCAGAACTTCTCGGACCAGAACAACACCTGCGGTCCGATCTGCAGCGCGACCACTTTGCTCAGCCACACCGGCAATTTCACCACCGGTCGCACCCAGCAGACCATCCAGGGTATCTATACCTTCAACAAAGCCATGAAGCCGTGGAACGCGGACAACGCATCGTCCAACTACCGCATGCAGCTCTCGATGCGCTACAGCTTCTAGGACTGCGACTCCTTTCAGCGATTCGCAGGATCAGGATCATAAAAATGCCGGCGGGATTTCTCCCGCCGGCATTTTTATGTAGCCTGCGTTAGTCAGCACCCGTCGACATGACTGCAATCGAGCTCTCGAGCTACGCCGGACTCACCGCGATGACGTTGCTCACCCTCAACATCCTGATCGGGCTCGTCATGTCGGTGAAGTACAATCCGGTCAGGAACTGGCCGCACCGCCGCATCAACACTTTCAAGATTCACAACTGGACCGCCTACGTCGCGCTCGCCGTCGCGATTCTCCACCCGTTGATCATTCTCTTTTCATCGACGGCGAAGTTCCGGTTGATCGACATCATCTATCCGGTCAATGCGCCGAAGCAGCCGTGGATCAACGTCTTCGGCGCCATCGCCCTCTACACGCTTTGCTTCGTGGTGGTGACTTCCTACTTCCGCCTCGACCTCGGTCGCAAAACCTGGAAAAAGCTCCACTTCACCGCCTACGCCACCGCCATCTGCTTCTACATCCACGGAATTCTCACCGACCCGAATCTCAAGGACAACCCAATCGATTTCCTGGACGCCGAGAAGGTCTATGTGGAGCTGTGCGCGCTGATAGTGTTAGTTGCGATCGTCCTGCGGATCCGCTGGCAGATAAAGCAACCACCACCGAGAGTACATCTGCCGAAGCCGGCGCGAAAACCGTCCAAGCGAATGTTGCCACCGCTGACGTTCCGCGCTGATAACGCTGTCGCTCTTCATCAAGGCCCAGGGTGCATTTTAAGACTAACCTGGGGTAGTGCCGTACGCTTGGAAAACGAGGCCAAGTGGCGATTAAACGAGCACTCGTGCGCTGGGAAGACTGAAGGCCAGTAGATAATAGCTTCCCTACCGGAAGCTATACTCAACACCACTCTATCTAAGGGTCAGCCCTCAATTGATTCGCAGCGGACTCTTGTTCCGGATGCCGTCGCTATTGTCTGGCGAACGGCAATCTGAACTCGTCATGACCTTCCCCCAAGCCGGCGCAGGAACGAGGTGCGAAGGGTACGAAGCAGGCGCGTGTAGGGGATTTCCCAGTCGTATGCATTAACCTAGGCTCCCGGGGGTGCGGCGAAGGGGCGCGCGAACCCGTGATAAGAAATCGACATCTCCTGATAAGAAACAGGCATTTCGTCGCTCTTGCTGGGGCCACAAATTGGGCTGCGACCTCGCCGCGCATGGCTGGGCGCGAAACCTCCCCACTGCGGAGCTGCGATGAATGGATTCCTGCGCAATTCCATACAGTTTTCGCGTTTCCCGGGCGACACTGCCAACGGGAAGAAGCCATTTATAAAGAATCGAAAAGATATGCCTCGTGGTGGTAGTGGTCAGGATTGGCTGCGCATGATTTTCGACCTTCCGCCGAAACCCGACTACGTCATGGATGCCGACGGCACCGTTGCGGAGGTTTCATACTTTACGATGGTAAATCCAAGGATTCGCAATTGGGCGCCAAGCACGGCGTCACGCTGCGCCTGGGTTAGATGACAGCAGTAATAAGGAGGAAATTCGTGAGAATTCTTAAGGAACTCGGTGTGCTCTCGATTGTGTTCACGCTGGCCCTCGTTGGGAGAGCGCAGGCACAGGGCTACACCTGCAAGTCAAGTGACTTTTTCAGCGACATGATGATACGGCAGGTCAACGGGTCCATAGCGGACACCGCTTCTCGGAGTGCATTAGGTCTGCCCAACGTCCCTCCTGCGCAAGTTACGCTTGCGGCGGACGCAGCTTTTTGTAACAGAGCAGTTCTTGCGCTGGACACGCTTGCCCACTCGCAGCATCCAACGGAGCCGATGCCTTCTCCGGGGAGTGGCGGTTACTACGTACTCAAGGTCGGGACGTATACCGGCGTCGCCGTTCCAGATACTACAGCAACGGGGCCGCGCACAAGTTACGCTCCGCTATTTCTTTTTGATTCTCTTTGGAAGTTCGTCAGCATAATAGGCCTGTAATGACTCTTCGCGAAACCATATCTCGAGGGCTAAGCAGCGCGGTTCGAACCCATTCAGTCGACACTTCCAATCCCGGTCGGCGGACGATCGACGACTAAGAACGCCGCGCGCTAAGCGCGGCGTCGCCTGTGCCCTGAAGCCCACGAGTAACGTCCCGACGTAGTGAACTAATCGCTGGCGCCTACGCTCCTCTGACGCCTCGCACCCGTTCTGTTGCAGTTGTTCGCAATCCGCAGTTCCTAGAAGATCTTTACGTTGATGTACCGCTTCGGATTCTTCTTGATGTCCGCAATCAAGGAATCCATCCGCTGCAACAGCCCGCGTACATCGTTGTACGCTCCGGGGTCGTTCAATAGCTTCGCCGCCGATCCCGGCCCGCTGTCGACTTTCGCGAGTATCGCGTCCAGCTTCCCCGACGTTTCCTTGAGCTGGGCGCTCATGTCCGCCATGTTGGCGCTGGCCGTCCGGAAATTGGCGATCGTCGAATCCACCTTCACCGGATCGATCGCTCCCGTCGCTCTTCTCAATGACGTCATCGTCGCGCTAAGCTGACGCGACTGCTCGGCGGCGATCGACGCGAACTCATTCACCAGCCTGTTCGTCGCGCCAATGGTGTTCCGCAGATCGCGGATTCCGCCGCTCGCCACCATCTGCTGCTCCAGCGCCGTCGTCACCGCATTCACCGATCTCATCACTGAGTCCGCCTTGCTGGTCAGATCCGCAATGCCCGGCGTCGAAGGCCCGATCGGAACCGTATCGCCCGGCTGAAAGGAGCGCGGGTTGGGCTTGGACGGCGTCAACGCGATCGCCATGTCGCCGAAGATCCCGTTCGGCACCACCGTCGCGCGGCTGGTGACCG
>DASSNV010000303.1:0-11275 GCA_035701245.1 Gemmatimonadaceae bacterium
GTCGACAGCCGATACTATGGCCCCGTCCCGCGCGCCAACCTGCGTGGCACGCCGACGTTCGTCTACTACTCGTACGACACCGAATCCGGCCTCGACTACTTTCGCGCCGTTACCGCCATCCGGTGGCGACGTCTCGGAACCTGGATCCGGTGAGTCGGTGCCACGTGCGTCTCGGCGATTGAACGTTCGCGACTGCGTCCGATAGCCCCGGCCAGCGTGTGGCGGGACTATCGGGCGACCGCGAGATCCAACCTCTCTGTTACTGTCCCGAGCTCTCGCCCAGGGTGACGAGAAGCTCGTCCAGCTGATCGAACTGCTCGCCCATTCCATCGGTTGCACCTCCCGCCGCGTCGAGGGCTTCCTTCGACGGATACTTCTCGCGCAGGACCACCAGCGTCTTGCCGCCCTTCTCCTCAAAAGTCACCGTGGTCACAGACTCGGCCTCGCCGCTTTCCTCATTGGTCCACGCGAGGCGCGAATGCGGCTTCACTTCTACATAGGTGCCGAAAAACGCGAGAGGCTCGGGCGAGTGGTCGAATACCAATCGATACTTGCCTCCCACCCGAGCATCTATCTCGCAGGACAGCAGTTTCATTCCAAGCGACCTGGGCACCCACCATCGCCTGAACAGTTCGGCCTTCGTAAACGCCTCGAACACGATCCGCGGCGGGCCGTTGATGGTCCGCGTCACAACCACCTCGCGGTCCGATGTCCGGTCCACCGTGGTGCGGTTCTTCACGGCGGCGGGGCTACTTTCGATTCTTGCGCTCATCGCTCTTCTCCTTTCGGGTGATTTCCTCCACAACCTTGTCCAACTCGTCGAAGCGTTCGTCCCAGCGCCGGCGATACCTCTCGAGCCACGCCGTTTCCTCCGCCAACCGGCGGGGGCCCAGCTGGCACTTTCGTACGCGCCCGATCTTCTTCGTGGTGACGAGCCCCGCCTGTTCCAGAACGCCGACGTGCTTCTTCATGCCCGTGAGGGTCATGTGGAACTTGTCGGCGAGGTCCGTGATCGAAGCGTCGGCCCGCCCGAGCTGCTCCAGAACCCCACGTCGGGTGGGGTCCGATAGAGCGGCGAACGAAGTATCCAGCCGGGCCGTCCCATACTGAACCATATGGTTCAGTATTTAATACAAACATGCGGGGCGCGCAAGGTTGGCTGGGTTGAACGCCCCTCTTGGATCGGGCGTTCCGGCGTTACGTTACCGATGCGGGGTTATACCAAGCTCGGCTTGAAACACTGTCTCCACAGCAACGCTGACCAGCATACAAGGAGAAACGATGAACAAGAACACGATCTGCCTGTGGTACGACAAAGGCGCGGAAGAGGCCGCGCGCTTTTACGCCCGGACCTTCCCCGACAGCAAGGTCGGCACGGTCCACCGCGCGCCCTCCGACTTTCCAGGCGGAAACAAGGGCGACGTTCTGACGGTCGACTTCACCGTCTGCGGCATCCCGTGCATGGGCCTCAACGGTGGAGACACCTTCAGGCAGAGCGAGGCGTTCTCCTTTCAGATCGCCACCGACGACCAGGCCGAGACTGACCGCTACTGGAACGCGATCGTCGGGAACGGCGGGCAGGAAAGTGCGTGCGGCTGGTGCAAGGACAAATGGGGCGTGTCGTGGCAGATCACGCCGCGCGTCCTGACCGATGCAATGGCAAAGGGTGGCGAAGTCGCCAAACGCGCCTTCGACGCGATGATGGAAATGCAGAAGATCGACGTCGCCAGAATCGAGGCGGCGGTGCGCGGCGAAGCCGTGGCGCGATAACCAATCAACGGCAAACGCAACCATGCCTTCCATCATTCAATCGCAGGCCGCAGACATCCCGTCCAACATGACGACGACCGGCTTCGACGTGCCTGGATTCCGAATCGTCGATAACCTCGGCGTTGTGCGCGGCGTCGTCGTCCGGTCGCGTTCCGTTTTCGGGACCGTCGGCGCCAGCGTGCAGAGCATCTTTGGCGGCAACATCTCGCTCTTTACCGAGCTCGCCGAGCGAACGCGCAGGCAGGCGTTCGACACGATGCTGGTTCAGGCGCATCTCGCGGGCGCCGACGCAGTGATCGGCATCCGCTACGATGCGAACGAGCTGATGAAAGGCGTAACGGAGGTACTGTGCTACGGGACGGCCGTTCGGGTCGAAGCGCTGGAAGCCTAGTCGGACGGATCCTGCTCGCAAGCTGCGCCGTTGCTCCGGCAATCGCGGCGCAGAGCCCGCGCCTGGAGCTGGATCACGTGTACGTCGTGGTGCAGCCCGGAGGCGTGAAGGAGATAGCCGCTCTCCAGACTGCCGGATTCCACATTACGCCACCCAATAAACACGATGGCGAAGGGACGACTTCCGTAGCGGCTTTCCTCGACAACGCCTACATCGAGCTGATGTGGCTCGACAGCACCTTATCGGTGACGCCGGACCATGCCGCGGCCGCCCGACAGTTTCGAGACGCGCAGTCGTGGAGAGTCAGCCGACACAGCCCGTTCGGCATCGGCTTGCGGCGATTGCCGGGCGAAGTGTCGGAGTTCACGTTCCCGATTGCGCGCGAGCCCGCGCCATGGATCGACGCAACCGCGGCATACGAGATCCTGAATCAGCGGGCCGATTCCCTCGCCGTTGACCTGTTCGTGGTTCCAGCCGGCGCCGCCGTCCCGACCTGGATCGATCGAGTGCGGAAGCGGTCACCGGAGTTACTGAATCATCCAGGTGGCGGACGTAAAATCACCGCGGTGCGACTCTATGGGACCATCGAGCAGCAGCCGAGCACTCTGGGCCGCGTCGGACCGGCCGCGGTCGAGACGCGGATCGCGTCAGACCCACTCCTCGAGATCTACATCGACGGTGGTGTCAGGAATTCACGGACTGATTTGCGCCCCGCACTGCCGGTCGTGGTGATTCGTTGAAGCTGTCTTGTCTTGGCGAACAATGACGCTATGACCGCGAAGAACTCACGATGAGCTCGCTGCGCAAATATTCGCTAGCCGCGGGCATTTTTTACCTGCTCACCTTCGTGTCGATCCCTACCCTCGCGCTCTATCGCTCGGTGCGAGGGCCGAACTACGTCACGAGTGCAGGCCCTGACTCGCCGGTGATACTCGGCGTACTGCTCGAGATGATCGTCGCTCTCGCGGGGATCGGAACGGCTGTGACGTTGTACCCCGTGGTCAGGCGACAAGGCCAGGCACGGGCGGTGGGGTTCGTCGCTTCACGAACTCTGGAGGCCGCGACGATCTATGTCGGCATCGTCAGCCTCATGTCGATCGTGAGCTTGAGACAGGCGGGCGCGGCATCGGGGGCGCTGGCCGCGGCACAGGGGCTCGCCGCCCAATACAAGTGGACGTTCTTCTTTGCCCAGAGCTTTATTCCCGCGATCAACGGCGTGCTGCTCGGCTCGCTCCTGTACCAGTCGCGGCTGGTGCCGCGCTGGCTTCCCTCGCTCGGATTTATCGGAGCGGCTCTGCTCGTCGTGTCGTGGTTCGCGGTGTTGCTTGGCTTCCTTGAAGCGGTGAGTCCGCTCGCCGCGGTCGCTGCGTTCCCAATCGCGGTTTGGGAATTCTCGCTCGGTGTCTACCTGACGTTCTGGGGATTCAAACCGTCGTCGATTACTGCCGGGATGTGACCCGGCCCCCGAGCTAAATCAGCGCAGCAGTCGGCCAATCGAATGCGCTCAGGCGGTGCGTGGGTCGCTCACGCAGTGGCAGCCTGCTCAGGGTCCTCACCGTTCCGCGAGAAGTAATCAGCTACTCCTTGCTTCGCACCTACGCGCGTGTAGACGTCGCTCTTTCCGGTACGAATTGCCCACACGATCACCGCCGCGACCTCCTCGGCGCTCTGCGACTGCGGAAACTGGCGCGAATCCATCCCACCGTGCAGGGCGTTGAGGCCAAAGTCGGTGCGCACGACGCCCGGTGAGACGAGCGTCACCTCGATTCCCGGCGCCGATTGACGAAGCTCGTCGCGGAAATTCGTGGTAATCGCATTGAGGAAATGCTTGGCGCCGTTGTACGCCGAGCGCATGGTGGCGAACGGAAGGCGACCGAGCATGGAGGAGACGTTGACGATCTGGCCGCGCCCGCGCTCGCGAAAGTGCGGCAGGATCTCCTGCATTCCGTAGAGCGCTGACTTCACGTTGACGCTGATCATGTCATCGACGTCGGCGTCGGTAAGCTCCGTGGGCATGCGGGTGATACCGCGCCCGACATTGTTGACCCAGACGTCCACGTGCCCGAAGTGCTGGACGACATCCCGCACGACGCGCTTCACCTCGTCGCGAACGGTGACATCGGCGACGATGGGATAACAGCGGTCACCGCAGGCCTTCGCGACTTCGCGAAGCGCATCCTCCCGGCGGGCGACCAGGGCGACGCGCGCGCCCGCTCTTGCCAGCTGCCGAGCGAGCTCTGCGCCGATGCCGGAGCTGGCGCCGGTGATGACGACATTGAGGTGCTTGATTTCTTTCATGCGATATCTCTCCGTTAAACCTTGAACGCTAGTGAGATATAGTTGTGCCAGCGCCGCCGAGCATCGCAGTCGGCCCCGGTTTACGGTCGGACGATGCCATAGACAAGCTTGAAAAGGGTCGCGAGCTGGGTGAGCAGCGTCCCCGCGGCGACCGCCAGAGCGAGCCACGGCCCGAGCCGCTGCGGTATGGATCGATTTTGTTGCCGGCGTTTTGGCATGGAATCGAAGAACCTCGTATAGGCAGCCCCTATCCATCTGATGGAGGATGTTGACACCTCATCCCAAGAGATGCACTCCCGACTGTTACATCCGGCCGCGCATAAGAAGGGGTGAAGTAGGACCACCGTGGAAACCATCAGACGCACACTGGCGGCAACGCCTTTCCCGGCCCCGCTTTCCGGGAGTACTTTCAGGTTGTCATTCCGGCAAGCAACGGTTATTGGTGCGCATGATGGCTTGTCCACTCGCTGTCTGCATTTTCGCGGTTAGCATCGTAGCGAACAGTCTCGCCGGCGCGCAGGGCACGGTCCTTCATGCGACCATCGCCGATGCGAGAACGGGCAACTACATCCTCGACGCCGAGGTGACCGTCGACCCGCTGGGCGCGAAGGGCATCACCGACTACTTCGGGGACGCGCGTTTCTCGGGTCTACGGAAGGGTCGTTATAGCGTCCATGCGCGGCGCATTGGCTTTACGCCGGTGTCGACCGAGTTTCAGGCGTCCGGGAGAGACAGCCTGGAAGTGACAATGTTCATGGCGCCCACCGCGCAGGAGCTCGCGACGGTGACGGTGAATGCGGATGCGGTGTCGCCGTTTCTGAGGGAGTTCGAGGCGCGACGACGGCTGGGCAAGGGCCAGTACATCACGGATTCAGTTCTACGGGCGTCGCTCGGCATTCCGCTCGAGGATATCCTTGCTGCCCGACTTCGGGGCGTAATGGTTGCCCGTCTGGCCGATGGTTCATTCGTTCCGTTCAGCGGTCGGGGCGACAATACAATCGGGAAGCGTTGCGACATCAGCGTCTACTGGAACGGGATCCGGATCACAAGTCCGTCCAACGAAATCGCAATCGATATACCGGCTGCGTTCATTGGCGGCATCGAGTTTTACAATCCAGGATCGATTCCCGTCGAATATCAGGATCCGGGTAGCGGCTGCGGCGTGCTCCTGTTGTGGCCGAGACCGTGAAGAAACGAAACGGAATTTCTTGACAGCCTCCTGACCGATCCTCACATTCGCCCGACCTCTCCGGCGGAGCACAAATGGGACGGAATTTCCACCGCTGTTCGACTCTGACGTCCACCTCCTCGATATGAAGCGCCGCGACTTCCTCGCAGCCTCGGCGACCGCGGGCGCGGCGGCCTTGACCGGATTCGCTCCGTCGGCGCTCAACGCACTGCCGAAATCTTTGGGTGGGAGGCTCAAGCTCTCGGTCTCACGCTGGCCGTACGGAAAGTTCAGCCTCGACCAGCTGTGTCAGATGTGCCGTGAGCTCGACATGGACGGCATCGACCTGCTCGAGCCGGAAGACTGGGGTGTCCCGCTCCGCTACGGTCTGGTGTGCGCGATGGGCTACGCCACTGTCCCACATCCGGAGAATCGTCTCATCGACGGCTTCAACCGCGTAGAGAATCACTCGTGGCTGATCCCGGCGTACCAGAAGGCGATTCCGCTCGCCGCAGCATCCAAGGTTCCCAACGTCATCTGCTTCTCGGGCACCCGCAAAGGCCAGAGCGACGATGAAGGTCGCGACATTTGCGCGCGCGGCCTCGCTCCGTTGATCCCGCTGGCAGAAAAACACGGCGTTACTCTGTGCATGGAGCTGCTCAACTCCAAGGTCGATCATCCTGACTACCAGTGCGATCACACCGCGTGGGGTGTCGCGCTCGCAAAGCAGGTAAACTCGCCGCGGTTCCAGTTGCTTTACGACATCTACCACATGCAGATCATGGAAGGCGATGTGATCCGCACCGTGACCGACAACATCAAGTACATCGCCCACTTCCACACCGGCGGGGTGCCTGGCAGGCACGAGATCGACGACACCCAGGAGCTGAACTACCACCGGGTGATGCAGGCGATTGCCGACGCGGGATTTCCGGGGTTCGTGGCGCAGGAGTTCGTTCCCACCAAAGATCCGAGGCAATCGCTGGCAGAGGCGGTGCGGATCTGCACGGTTTAACAACTGCAAAAGAAGACGACCGGCGGGCGGCTTTGGGCGGGCCGGCTCGAGGCCGGGAGCTCGTTTCCGAAATATCAAGGAAGACTACCAGCTGGGGGCTTCGGGCGGAGCGGCTGGCGGCACCGAGCATGGGTTGGATGAAAGGCAACGCTTCGGATGGAGTGCTGTTATCAAAAGAAAGTGCTCGGAGCCGCGAGCCGCTCCGCTCACCGCCATTAGCTGGTAGTCTTCCGTGGCCTGTAGGAGACGAGCCCCCGGCCGCCGGCCGGCCCGCCCAAAGCCGCGCGCCGGTAGTATTCTTTGATGTCCGTTTGCGTTGACACAGGGTAATTGCTTACCTAGGTTCATTTAGAGAGCGAAATCACCAAACGTCCGATGAACCTCACCGCCCACCTGCTCAACACGATTTTCGGCCCCGCGATGAACTGCGGGGACGGGATGCGTGGCGCGCGACGGCGAAGAGGTTGACCATACCTGCTGACTGCCAAAACAATCGCCCCCGCGTTCCGACTGGATGCGGGGGCGTTTCGTTTTTGATCGCCGGGACTGGCGCGCCCGACAATCAAACACCGAGAGCGCCAATGGAGGATTAATGAGGAAGTACTACCTGCTGGTGAGCGACTTCGACCAGACCCTGAGCTTCAACGACTCCGGGCTGGTGCTCGCCGAGCTGATGGGGATTCCCGATTTCCAGGATCGCGTCGCGCGGCTGTCGCGACTCAACCTGGTGCAGTCGGGAGCGGAGCTCACGTACCTGCTGCGCCACGATCCGGATTTCCGCCGCGTTCGCGAGGAAGATCTCGTCGAAGTCGGCAAGCACATCCGCCTCAAGCGCAACATCGCGCTGCTCGCGGATTTCCTCAGGAACGGCATCGACGGATTCCGCTTCGACTTCTACGTCGTCTCCGCCGCGCCGTGGCTGGTGGTGCACTCCGCCCTCCAGGGCATCGTTCCACCAGATCACATCATCGGCGGCCACTTCGGCTTCAGCAGAGAGAACGGCGAGGTCGAGTCGATCATCCAGGTGCCGGCCGGCTACGGCAAGGTCGCCGCGGTCGATTCCCTGCGCCTCCGACTCGGCGTGCCTAGCGATCGCATCGTGTACGTCGGCGATGGGAGCTCGGATATCCACGTCATGCTGCACGTCAATCGCGGCGATGGTCTCACCATTGCTGCATCGGAAGCGCGGCACATCGCGCAGATCGCCCGCCGCACCGTCATCAGCGACGACGCGTTGAGCGTGCTGATTCCCGTGCTCGAGGAGATCTGCGGCTACGATCAGAGCCAGATTCGACTCGTCTTCGAGGAGCAGGGACTGCTGATTCAGGAGTGGGACCGCGTGCGCACCGACTGGCTCACCATCCGCGAAGGCTCAACGCTCGCGATCGATCCCGCAGCCTGAGCATGAACGCTCGAGCGACCGCTGAGGCGTACCAGCGCAGCGGTTGCTCCCTCGCGCCGCGTCCCGCGTAGATTCTCCGTTACTTCTCAAACCCAAATCGATGATTCGCTACCTCGGCTACTTCGCCGGCTTCCTGACCGTCGTCTCGTTCCTCCCCCAGGTGATTCGAACGTGGCGAAGTCGGCGAACCGGCGACCTGTCGCTCGGAATGTTCTCGCTGCTCGTTACCGCCAGCACGCTCTGGATCATCTACGGCTTCATCATCGACGACTGGCCGGTGATCATCACCAACCTCGGGATGGTGATTCTCAACGGCTCGATCGGCGTCGCCAAAGTTCGTTACGGATGAAAGCGCGTCAAATCGTCGTCAGCTGGAGCGGCGGGAAGGATAGCGCGCTGTGCCTGCAGGCGTTGCGCGCGGATCCGGGTGTCGAAGTCGTCGGCCTCCTCACGAGTGTCACCCGCGATTACGACCGTGTGAGCATCCACGGCGTGCGACGATCACTTCTCTAGGACGTCAGAGGTTATCGGGAAAATCTTCTCGCCGGATCGGGCTTCCAGCCGCTGTTCCCGCTCTGGGGCGTCGATACCGCCAGCCTCGCCCAACGGTTCGTGCGCGATGGCTTCGCGGCGCGGCTCGTTTGCATCGATACCACTCAGCTCGACGGCTCCTTTGCGCAGCGTTCCTTCGACAGTTCCCTGCTCGCCGATCTGCCGAGCGCCGTAGATCCATACGGCGAGCGTGGTGAGTTCCACACCTTCGTCTCCGACGGTCCCGGCTATCACTCGCCCGTGAACTATCGGCTCGGCGAGATCGTCATGCGTGACGAGCGCTTCGCCTTTGCGGATCTACTGCCGCGGGAGTCGACGGCAACGAGCTAGATTTCCGTCATGCCCCGGATCGTCTCGTTCCTGCCCGCCGCCACCGAGATCACCTACGCGCTCGGCGCCGGCGCCGATCTCGTCGGCCGCTCGCACGAATGCGATTACCCGCCCGAGGTGAAATCCCTGCCGGTGGTGAGCAAGCCCGCGCTTTCGCTCGACGGCTTGTCGCAGCAGGAGATCGACCGCGCAGTGGCGTCGCGACTCGCGAGCGGGGAGAGTCTGTACCAGGTCGATGAGAAGCTCCTCGACGAGCTGCAGCCCGATCTGGTCCTCACCCAGGATCTCTGCCAGGTGTGCGCGCCGTCCGGGAACGAGCTGAGCCGCGCGCTGCGCGACATGTCGCACCCGCCGGAAGTTCTCTGGCTCACCCCGCGCAACATCGCGGAGATAGAAGAGAACATCCTTGCGATCGGTGAGGCGACTGGCCGCGTTGAGATCGCGCGGCGGCTCGTTGAAACGAATCGCCGGCGCATCGCGGGGGTGCGCAGCGCGGTTCAGGGTCAGACGCGATCGGTTGTGTTTCTGGAGTGGACGGAACCCCTCTTCTGCGGCGGACACTGGGTGCCGGAGATGGTCGCGGCGGCGGGCGGTGACGACCCACTCGGCCAGCCTGGCAATGACTCCCGGCGGATGACGTGGGACGACGTCGCGTCGGCGGAGCCGGAGCTGCTCATCGTCGCGCCCTGCGGGTACGGACTGGCCGACGCCGTCACCGTGGCGAAGCGGCTACCGGCGGTTACCGACGCTCAGGTCTACGCGGTGGATGCGAATGCCTACTTCGCGAGGCCGGGGCCGAGGGTGGCGGAAGGGGTGGAGCTGCTCGGTCATCTCTTCCATCCCCAATTGGTCGAGTGGCGGCACGATCACCGACCGTGGCAGCGGGTGAGATAACCGCAACGGGAACTGCAACGGAACGGGTGCGAGATGTCAGTGGCGTAGTTCGCAGCTATTAGTTCACTACGTCGGGACGTTACTGGCGTGGCTGAAGTACAACCACCTTGTCGTTATTGCGCGCGACTACGATCAGGATTCGACCGTCAGATTTGAGGGCTCTGATCGCGCGGATCTGGCCATCGATCGCAATGCCGCTGCGTAGCATATCGACGGCGGTGAAGCCGCCCTTGCCGTCGCCGTGGAGCATCAGGCCGTAGCTGGCGTCGGCGCGACCGAGGGCCGGCATCAAGCCGTAGAGATTGCCGCCGACGAGGAGATCGGTGTGGCCATCGCGATCGAAATCGCCGGCGAGGGTGGCGTAGATCGGGGCGAGCTGGGCCTCGGGCGGTAACGGCTTGATGGTGAAGGTGCCGTCGCCGTTGTCGAGCGCGATCGCGCTGGCGAAGGTATCGGCCTCCCGAACCTTGGCGTCGCGCAGGTCTTCACGTGGGAAAAGATCTTCGATGCGGGTAAAGGCGAAGTCCTTGTAGGTGGGAAACTTCGCCTGCAACGACGGAAACTTTTTCACCAGCTCGTCGCGACTGGCGACGGGGTAACTCGCGCCGTCATGGTACGCGGTGAGAATCTGCTCGACGTTGCCAGCGCCGGTGTGCGAGAAGTCGCCAACGTAGAGTCGCACCGGCTCCTTCGGCGACGCGTGCAGGTAGGAATTGAGTCCGAGATTCCCGAGCACGAGATCGCGCCGGCCGTTGCCGCGGAGATTCACGGCGGTGATGCCGCTCCACCAGCCATTGGTCTCGGCGAAACCCGCTTCACGCGTTCGATCGACGAGCTTCCCGTCCTCCTGGTGAAACGCGCGCACCGGCATCCACTCGCCGACGACGATCAGATCGAGCTTGCCGTCGTGATCGTAGTCGAGCCAGGTCGCGCCTGTCACCATGCCGGCGTCGAGGAGCTGAGGCGCGATGTCCTGGGTGACTTCGACGAAGCGGCCACTGCCATCGTTCTGGAGCAGATGGCTGTGCGGGATCAGCCCGTAAGCGTGCGCCTGGACCCTGCCGCCGAGGAAAACGTCGGGCCTGCCGTCGCCGTTGAAATCGCCGACAGCGACCGTGGATGCGTTCTCGAAGATGTCGGGCAATGCGTCGCGTCGGCGCTGAAAGTTGCCATGGCCATCGTTCAGGTAGACGCGCGGACGCAATGCGTCCTGTGATCCGACGAATTCGTTGCCGCCGCTGGCAACGAACAGATCGGGGAAGCCATCGCCGTTGACGTCCAGAAACTCGGCGCCCGTATCCTCGGCGACGCTGTCTGCGGTGAAGGCAGGCTGTGCCGTTGCACTGAAGGTTCCGTCCCGCTGCTGAATGAACAGCTTTCCGGCCTGCCTTCTGGCGCCGCCGACGTAGAAATCATCGAGACCGTCGCCGTTGACGTCGGCGACGGCGAGTGGCG
>DASSNV010000304.1:0-31887 GCA_035701245.1 Gemmatimonadaceae bacterium
CCTGAGCCCCCGCGGTAACGTGCTCGAGAACGGCGCACCGCGATTCTTCCGCAGACTCTCCGAAGGAGTGTTCGATCCCAGGGAAGTCCACTCGCGCGCCGAAGAGCTGGCGAGATTCATTCGCGCGGCTACCGTCACCTACCGGCTCGAGCCATCTCGCATATTCGCGCTCGGATACTCGAACGGCGCCAACGTCGCGTCCACAGTGATGCTCGTCGAGCCCGACGTTTTTCGCGGCGCGATTCTTCTCAGGCCGATGCTCGTCTACGAGCCGACCGAGCACAGTGATCTCTCCGGCAGGGCGGTGGCAATCTCATCGGGACGCATGGATCCGATCGTCCCGGCGGAGAGCGTCGAGCGCCTCGTCGAGCTCCTCAAATCAGCCGGAGCCGACGTTACACTCAAGTGGCAGCTCACCGGACACAACCTCACGCCCGGCGAAGTGCGCGAAGCGGCAGACTGGATGGCGCTCCAGCGCGCGCGCACATGAGCGGATTTAAGGTGAGTCCCCACTTCGGTGTGATAGATGCGAGCGCTATCTTACATCTACAGCAGTACTGAGCTCCCGCCAACTGCGTCCAATGTCAGATTCAGCCGACACCGCAACCGCACCACGATCCAGCGCATCGTCAGCGCCACTTCCTGGATCGAGTAACACTCTCGAACATCTCTGCATCAACGCCATCAGAGTTCTGGCGATGGACGCGGTCCAGAAAGCGGATTCGGGACATCCAGGCACCCCGATGGCGCTCGCCCCTCTCGCTTACGTGCTGTGGACCCAACACCTGCGTTACAATCCGGCCGACCCGCATTGGCTCAATCGCGACCGCTTCGTGCTTTCGTGCGGTCATGCGTCGATGCTGCTCTATAGCGTGCTGTATCTCACCGGCTACGATCTCACTCTCGACGACCTGAAGCAGTTCCGGCAGTGGGAAAGCAAGACGCCCGGACATCCTGAATACGGTTACACTCCCGGCGTCGAGACAACCACCGGACCGCTCGGCCAGGGCCTCGGCAACGCTGTGGGCATGGCCGTCGCCGAGGCGCACATGGGTGCGGTGTTCAACCGCGACCAGAAGATCATCGACCATCACGTGTACTTCATCGCCAGCGACGGCGACATGATGGAAGGCATCTCGCACGAAGCGGCATCCTTTGCCGGTCACGCAAAGCTCGGCAAGCTGATCGGATTTTACGACGACAACCACATCACTATCGAAGGCGACACCGCGCTCACCTTCAGCGACGACACCGGCCTGCGCTTCGAGGCCTACGGCTGGCACGTCCAGCACGTCGCCGACATCAACGATCTCACGTCGCTCAATCGCGCCATCGAAGCAGCCAAGGCCGAGACTGGCCGTCCGTCGCTGATCGTTGTCCGATCGCACATCGGCTACGGCAGCCCCCACAAACACGATACCGCCGAAGCCCACGGATCGCCGCTCGGCCAGGACGAGATCGTCCTCACCAAGCAGGCACTCGGCTACCCGTCGCAGGAGCCATTTTACGTCGCCCCCGAAGCACTCCGTTATTGGCGCGACGCGGGGAAGAAGCGCGCGAAGCTCCAGAACGACTGGCAGAAGACCTACGATGCGTGGAAGACCGCGCATGCGGGCCTCGAGAAAGAGCTCCAGCGGCGGATGCGCGGAGAGCTCCCGGAAGGGTGGGAAGAGAACATCCCACAGTTCACCGCCAAGGACGGCAACATCGCCAGCCGCGCTGCGTCGGGCATCGTCATCAATGCCATCGCCAGGAAAATCCCGGAGCTGATGGGAGGCTCGGCCGATCTCGCCAGCTCGACCAATACCATCATCAAGGGCGAGCCGAGTTTCGCGCCGGAGAGCTACGCCGGCCGCAACTTCCATTTCGGTATCCGCGAGCACGGGATGGGCGCGATCATGAACGGCATGTCGCTGTTCGGCGGCATCATCCCGTACGGCGCGACGTTCCTGATCTTCTCGGATTACATGCGTCCTCCGATTCGACTGGCGTGCATCATGGATCGCCACGTCATCTACGTGTACACCCACGATTCGATCGGACTTGGCGAGGACGGTCCCACCCACCAGCCGGTCGAGCAGCTCAGTAACCTCCGCGCGATTCCCAGGATGACGGTGATCAGACCCGCCGATGCTTCAGAGACCGCCGAGGCGTGGCGCGTCGCTCTGAAGCTCAAAGGACCGGTGGCGCTCGTTCTCACCCGCCAGAAGCTGTCCTTTATCGACCGCGGAAAGTACGCGCCGGCGAATGGACTCGATCACGGCGCCTATATACTCTCCGACGCACCGGGCGGTGCGCCGGAGATCGTGCTGATGTCGAGCGGCTCGGAGGTGGCGCTCGTCCTCGACGCCCAGAAAAAGCTCGAGGCCGACGGCATCCGCGCGCGTGCCGTCAGCATGCCCAGTATGGAACTGTTCGCCAGACAGGATCAGGCGTATCGCGATGGTGTGTTGCCCAAGGGCGTGAAGCGCCTCGCCATGGAGGCCGCGCACCCGATGTCGTGGTACAAGTGGATCGGCGACGACGGTGTCGTCCTCGGCCTGGAACGGTTCGGTGCGTCGGCGCCTGCCGCTCAGATTTTCCAGCATCTCGGCATTACCGTCGACAAATTGGTGCAGACCGCCAAAGAGATGCTGGGAAAGAAATAACCGGCTTGACGGTATGAACGCTCAACTCGCGCGCTAAGCAGAGCATGAACGGAAGCGAGCCGCTGCTCAAGGACATAAGCGTCACCCTAAATCCCGACACTCCCGAGTGGCCGGGCGACACGCCGTTCACCTGCGGCTGGGCGTCGTCAATGGCCGCCGGTGCGAGCGTCAACGTTTCTTCGTTCACGTCGAGTCCACACGTCGGGACCCACGCCGACGCTCCGCTCCACGTGCGCGAGGGCTGGTCCGGATCTCACGAGCTGTCGCTCGACGCCTTCTTCGGGCCGGCGATCGTTGTCGACGTCTCCTCGCTCAGCAAGGAGATCGACATCGAGGATCTGGAGAAGATCCAGTCTCTTCCGTTCGTCGAGCGATTGTTGCTTCGCACCGGCCGGTCCATCGCCAGCGGCGCGTTTCCCGAAGATTGGCCCACCCTTTCCGAGAGCTGCGTGCGTACTTTGCTCGGGCGTGGACTCCGCTTGCTCGGTGTCGATGCGCCGTCTGTCGACGCAAGGGAAAGCAAGAATCTCCCCGTTCACAACATGGTGTTTCAGGCCAACGCCGCGATCCTGGAGAATCTGGATCTGCGACGCGTAAGCCCGTCGATGTACGAGCTGATGGCGTTTCCGCTCAAGCTGATGGCGCTCGACGCGGCACCGGTCAGAGCCGTTCTCAGGCAGATTGTCGCGTGATCGCGCGGAATCCTGCGATGACGCGCGTGCACGGCCGATTCGCTCGTTCGCGAGCGCGCCGGCGATGTTCGTGATTCCTCTTTGAGTCAGATCCCGGCGATGCCCAGACGCACACTGTTCCTCTCGATCGTGTTAGTGTCGCTGGCTTTCATCGTCGGAGCGATTCGACAACAGCAGACCACTCGCAGGCATTCTTCGCGCTCGCACCCGCGGCGCACCACCCGCAAGCCCGCCAGGCCGCCCATCACCACCTTCGCTAAGGATACCGGCGGCAGCGAATTGATAGTACGCATGCTCGATGTCGGGCAGGGCGATGCGACCTACATCCGCAACGGCACCAGCCGGATAATCATCGACGGCGGCCCAACGGCGGCAACCTTTGGCCGGTATCTGGATTCGTTGTCGCTCAACAACACCACCATCGATGTCGTGATCCTCTCGCACCAGCATCTCGACCACTACGGCGGACTCAGCGAGCTGTTCAGAACCTCGAGGCACATCCGCGTCCGCTACTTCTTCGAGAACAAGGATCCGGCGCCCGCCGTGACCCTCGCCCGATTGCGCGACTCGATCATCTCACGCATCGACCGCGACAGTCTCGTCTATCGCGATACGGACGACCCGTGCGGGAACGGCCAGCCCATTTGCACCATCACCATGAGCGGCGGCGCCCGGTTGCACATCCTGGCTCCGTTTCCCGACGGAGCTGGCGCCAACAATCGCTCGGCCGTGGTCAAGATCATCGGGCCTGATTCCGCATCATTCACGATGTGGCTCGCCGGAGATGCCGAGCACGACGAAATCAGCTGGTTCGAGAGCGCCGGATACCCCGCCAATCCTGGCATGCGGGTCAGCGTCCTCAAGGCCGACCACCACGGCAGCTGCAACGGTGTGACGCCGCGCTATCTCGAGCTGACCCGGCCGCAGTGGGTCGTAGCATCAGTCGGTGCGCGCAACGAATACGGCCACATGCATACTCAGGCCAAATCGATCTACCGCGCCGCTGGAATCCCGTGGTATCGCACCGATCGCAACGGAACCATCACCATCCGCTCTCCCGGGACGGTCGGCGGGGGATTCACCATCACACCGGATCGACGAGGCATCGATCTGCCGGGGGCCTCCGATCGCACCTCGCACCAGGCGGGTTGCGCGCCGACGACGCGCTGACGCGACTAGAGCTGGATATCGCCGCCGCGATCGGTCTTTGATTTCCGCGACACCTGCTTCGCGGATTTATCCAGCGCTTTCTTGCGCGCTTGTGGATCGGTCTCGATTAACAGCGCTGACTTGCCGCTCTCTCTGTCGTGCGTAACCGACAGCACATCGCCCTCCTTCACGCCCTCCGGCAGTATCCATTGCGGGATCGGTGTCACTGTTTTTCCGTCGACTTCGATCGATGCCGAGCCATCCTCGATTACATCGACAATCCATTGGTGCGTGGAATGTTTGTTCATCGTCGTTCTCGCCACGAGAGGAGGTGTCGCGCGAATTGAAGCTTAGCGCATGGCATGTCCTATGCGCCATCGGGCTCCTCTAACCAGCACGACTCGCACCACTAATCGCACGAGAAACTCTATGCAAAGCGACTCGGGTCACACGACCTCGGTCTGGATGGATACGACGGATGTCCCGCAGTTCCAGCAGCTTAGCCAGGATCTGCGCGTCAATGTCTGCATTGTAGGAGCCGGGATTGCCGGCATGACCACCGCATACCTCCTCGCACGCGCCGGCCGCGCAGTCGTGGTGATCGACGACGGACCCATTGGTGGCGGTGAGACCAGCCGCACCACCGCGCACCTCACCGCCGCTCTCGACGACCGCTACTATGAGATCGAGAAGATGCACGGCGAGGAGGGTGCGCGCATCGCCGCCGAGTCGCACATGTCGGCGATTCATCGCGTCGAAACCATCGCATCGATGGAAGACATCGAGTGCGACTTCCAGCGCGTCGAAGGTTACCTCTTCCTCGGCGGCAGCCAGACGCGCAAGGATCTGGAGCGCGAGCTCGAGGCAACCCACCGCGCCGGAATCACCGACACCCAGCTGGTCGATCGAATTCCATTCGGCTTCTGGGACAGCGGACCCGCGCTTCGCTTTCCGCGGCAGGCGACCTTCCATCCACTGAAGTATCTAAAGGGACTGACCCGCGCGGTCCTGCGCGATGGCGGCAAGATCTACACTGGAGTCCACGCCGAAAAAATCGTCGACGGGGTTCCGGCGAAAGTCACCACATCCGCGGGCCACGTCATCAGCGCGGACAACGTCATCGTTTGCACCAACACCCCCGTCAACGACTGGCTCATCATTCACAGCAAGCAGGCCGCGTATCGCACCTATGTCATCGGTGCGCGGATTCCAAAGGGTTCGGTCCCCAACGGACTCTACTGGGACACTCCGGATCCCTACCACTACATCCGCATCCAGCCCGGCGAAGACAAGTCGGGCCGTGAGCTCGACTACGACGTGCTGATCATCGGCGGCGAAGATCACAAGACCGGCCAGGCGGAGGACACCGACGAGCGATTCGTCCGCCTCGAGCAGTGGGCGCGCGAACGCTTTCCGATGATCGAGCGAATCGACTACCGCTGGTCCGGCCAGGTGATGGAGCCCGTTGACTACATGGCGTACATCGGCAAGAACCCCGGCGGCGATGAGCACATCTGGGTCGCCACCGGCGACTCCGGCAACGGCATGACCCATGGCACCATCGCTGGAATCATTCTCAACGAGCTGGTCCAGGGCCGTAAGCACCAGTGGGCGCGCCTCTATGACCCTTCACGCGTTCGCCTGCGCGCCGCACCCGAGTACGTCAGGGAAAACGTGAACGTCGCCGAGCAGTTCAAGGACTATTTCACCGGCGGTGAAGCTTCGGCAATCGATGCCATCAAGCCGGGCGAAGGCGCGGTGATCGGCCGCGGCCGCGGAAAAATTGCCGTTTACCGCGATGAGAACGGCGGGGTGCACCAGCGATCGGCGGTATGCACGCATCTCTACTGCATCGTGCACTGGAATCACACCGAGAAAACCTGGGATTGCCCGTGTCACGGCTCACGCTTCGATCCGTACGGTCAGGTCGTCAACGGGCCCGCTATCTCCGAGCTTTCTCCTGTTTTTCCAGCGTCGAAGAAGGAGCGGAACGGAGCGAAGCAGTAACGAGATGGCGCTTGCCATCATCAACCAGGTCGATCGCGCCGTTTCCTGATTGCCCATCTACCGTCAGCTCCACCGCTCCGCACTGCAGCCCATCCGGATTCTCGACGGTTATCTCGTAGGTCGACGATCTGAATCGGTACTCGATGGTGAACTGCTTCCATTGCGACGGAATGCACGGCTCGATCAACAGCTGCTCCCCGCGTTGCCGGAAGCCGAGGATGCCTTCGAGCGCAACACGATACATCCAGCTCGCCGACCCCGTGTACCACGTCCAGCCGCCACGCCCGAGATGGCCCTTCGCGGTGTACACGTCGGCCGCGACGACGTACGGCTCTACCTTATAGACGTCCACCGCTTCAGCGCTCTGCGCATGCGTAATCGGGTTCAGCATCTGGAACAGCTCGAAGGCGCGGTCGCCATCGCCCTGCAGCGCGGTGGCCAGTACCGCCCACAACGCTGCATGGGTGTACTGCGCGCCATTTTCTCTGACGCCTGGCAGGTAGCCCTGGATGTAGCCGGGATCGTGCGTCGTTTTGTCGAACGGCGGCGTCAACAACATGATCAGGCGCGCATCCTCGCGCACCAGATACTTGTTGAGTGACTGCATCGCCGTCCGCGTGCGATCAGGACGGCCGGCCCCCGAGATCACGCTCCAGCTCTGCGCAATCGAATCGATCTTGCATTCGTCACTCGTGCGCGATCCCAGTGGCGATCCATCGTCGAAGTAGGCGCGGCGATACCATTCACCATCCCACGCCGATCGCTCGACCGCTTCAGCGTAGCCATCCGCCTTCGCCAGCAGCTCGTCCCGCACCTGATTGTCGCCGCGTTTTTCCGCGTGCTGTGCAAACTTCCGCAGAGTGGCGACGAGGAACCACGCCAGCCAGACGCTCTCTCCCTTGCCCTCGATTCCGACCCTGTTCATGCCGTCGTTCCAGTCGCCGCTGCCGATCAGCGGCAGACCGTGCACTCCGGTCGTGCACGCCCTTCGGAGCGCGCGCACACAGTGATCGTAGACCGAGCCGACCTGATCCGACAGTTTCGGCTCATCATAGATCTCGTGCTCGTCGGGAGTGAGCTGCCGCATCGTGAGATACGGCACTTCCACGTCGAGCACGCCCGCGTCGCACGACACGTTCACATAGTGATCGACCACATAGGGCAGCCACACCAGATCGTCGGAGAATTTGGTTCGTACCCCACGCCCGGTCTGGGGATGCCACCAGTGCTGGACGTCTCCCTCCACGAACTGCCGGCCCGTCGCCCGCACGATATGATCACGCGCGACCTCGGCATCCGCGTAGACGAATGCCATTACATCCTGCAGCTGATCCCGGAACCCGAATGCGCCGCTCGACTGGTACAGCGCCGACCGCGCCCACATCCGGCACGACAGTGCCTGGTATAGCGACCAGCGGTTCGTCATCAGATCGAACGTCGGCTCCGGAGTCTTTACCTTGATCCTCGACAGCCTCTCTTCCCAGGCCCGGACATTCGCGTCCACCGAGCGCTTCGCATCCTCGGCCGTACGGTGCCGCGCGATCAACGCCCGTACTTCATCTTCACTGTTCGCCGCGCCCAGTAGCATCACCACGTCGCGAGTTTCTCCAGGCTCGAGCGTCACGGACACCTGCAGCGCGCAGCACGGGTCGATCGTCGCGCCGATTGACCCCGACAATCCAGCGCGCTCCAGCGCCGCGGGGCTCGAGATCGTTCCGTTCCTGCCGAGGAATTCGCGGCGATCCGCGGTGTAGTACGCAACCCGCTCGCTCACCGAAGCGAATGCGATCGTCTCGGCGAACTGGGCGTCGAAATAGTTGCGCGCGAACATCGATTGGGTCGGCTCATCGAAGCTGGTGCGAATCTGATACTGGGTGAGCTCTCGGGTTACGCCGAGCACCCACTCCAGATACCACGTCAGCGTCAGCTTTCTCCGCGTCGAGCCTTCGTTCTTCAGCGTCAGCACGCTGATCTTGATCGGATCGGTCTGATCGACGCCCAGGCGGAGCGAGCTGGCGACTCCCTTGTGGGTGTGATCGAACACCGTGTAGCCGGAGCCGTGACGCACCCTGTACGGCGTCGGCTCACGAATCGGACACGGTGTCGCCGTCCACAGATCGCCGTTGCCATCATCGCGCAGAAAGACGCAGTCGCTCGACGGATCTCGCACCGGATCGTTGTGCCACGGACTCAGGCGGTAGAAGAAACTGTTCGCCACCCACGTCATCCCGCTGCCGCCTTCGCTGACGATGAAACCGCCCGCTGGATTGCCGACAACGTTCACCCACGGCGCCGGCGGCAGATCGCTGCCCGTCAGATGAATCTCGTACTCACCGGCAGCGTTGAACCCGCCGAGACCGTTGAAGGATGTGAGACCCGTCCCCTGATCCGCCGTCGTCGCGTGGATGGGAACTGTCCCCAGTGGAACGATGTCGCGATTGAGTATCTCGAGCTTGGGCGGATACCTGTCCTCGACCCCCGGAAACTCGAGGAAATTTCCGAGCCCGAGCCCGTCACAGTTCACCTGCACGCGCGCCATCGCCTTGAGCAGAGTGATGTCTTCTGGCTTCAGCAGGTCGGCGCGGCGGATGAAGACGCCGCCAGGCCGGTCGAGCAGACCCGCCTCGCTCGACGCCATCGTCGTCGCCAGCAGTTCGTCGCTCAGCTCCTGCATGTAAGTCGCCGGGTGCACGTTGAGAATCACCAGGTCGCAGGTGATCCCCTTGAGCCGCCAGTAGTGGTGCGTTCTCAGCAGTTGGCGCACGCTTGGCATGCCGATCGAGCTCTCCACGGTCGCCAGTAGAATCGGCCAATCTCCGGAGATGCCCAGCGACCACAGCGCCTGCTGACCAAGTCGGTTGTCCTCGACGGCGCTTTGCGCGGGACGGAATCCCGGGTGCGGAAACATCAAATGACCGGCCAAGTCCTGGTATAGCGCCGCATCCGCCGGCGCGATTCCCAGATCCCGCAGCTCCGCCTGCGCCTGCGCCCACGAAAGATCCAGCGCGCGCCGCGCGCTGTACGGATCGTGGTAGAGATCCGCCAGCTGGATCGCCCGCTCCTTCTGCTCCGTGACGAACGTCGTGAACGCGACGTGCGCCGAGCCGCCGGGCGGAATCCGGATTTTCACCCGCAGCGAAAAGATCGGATCGAGCACCGCGCCGACTGTGCCCGAGAGCTCGGCGCCTTCATCCAGCGCTTCCGCGTTGCGCACTGACCTGCCGCGCCCCACGAACTTCGCGCGATCCGTCTCACACGTAACCTTGCCAACGACTTCCGGTCCGCACGCAACTACGTGCGCGCACCAGATCGCGGCCTCGGTTGCCGATCGCGGCCGGCGCGTCGCCAGCAGCGCCGACTTGCCCTCGAGAAACTCGGTCTGGACGAACAGGTTCTGAAACGCGGGATGCGCGCGGTCCGCTTCGGGCGGCGCTAGCACGACTTCGGAATAACTGGTGAGCTCGATGTCGCGCGGCTGCAGCGACCGGTTGGTCAGGATGATGCGCCGCACTTCGGCAGCGTCGTCGGATGCGACCGCGATCTCGGTGACGGTGTCGATGTCGCCGTCGCGCCTGATGAAAGTGATGCGGTCGCTCGCAAACAACACCCGATACCATTGCGGCTCCGTGCCCGATGGCTGGTGCGCCGTCGACCACACGTGACCTGTGCTCAGATCCTTTACGTAACACCACTGGCCGTAGTTGTCGCGCGTGCTGTCGTGCCGCCAGCGCGTCACCGCCAGATTCCCGTACCGGCTGAAGCCGCCACCGGCGTTGGTGATCAGTGTCGTGTACGGAACGTTGCCGAGGATGCCGACCACCGGCTGCGGAGTGTGCGGCGTCTCGATCTCGCGAACCGCCGGTTTCTCCATCTCGCTCGGCACCCGCGCGGCGTCGTCGCCCTGCACATCCTGAGTCGTCAGTCGCCGCGGTACGCGCTCCTGCAGAACCAGCTCCGCTGATCTCACCAGCGGATCGAGGTGGAATCGCCGCGGCCAGATCTGACGGTTGAGAGCGTTGTTCAGAGCGACGATGCTCATCCCGATGTGGTGGGCCATGAAGGTGCACACCACCGTCTTCCGCTGGCCGGGAGCCGGCCGCGTGTAGTCCAGTGCGTCGCGGAATCCATACGGACCGAGCGCGCCTTCAGCCTCGAGCGCCGTCAGGTTCTTGAGCGCCTGTTTTGGCTCGACCAGCATCGCCAGGATCGTCGCGTACGGCGCGACCACCAGCTCCTTACTCAGCCCGCGCTTCAGCGCGAGGTCCGGAACACCGAAGCCGCGATACTGATAGGTGTGCGAGCGGTCGCGCACCGCGTACGCCGATTCGGAGATGCCCCACGGAACCCCACGCTCGGCGCCATACGCGATCTGCCGGCGCACACAGCCTTTGTGCGTCTGATCCAGCAGCGTAAATGGAAAGGTCTGCATCACCAGCGCCGGCATCAGATACTCGAACATGCTGCCGCTCCACGACAGCAGCGTTCGGGTCCCCGCGGTCGTCGTCAGCGACCTGCCCAGCCTGAACCAGTGATCGACCGATACGTCATCCTTCGCGATCGCCATGAACGACGCCAGCCGCGACTCCGACGCGAGCAGATCGTAGTACGAGTTGTCCACCGCGTTGCTGCCGATGTGATACCCGATCGTGAACAGCTTGCGCTTGCTGTCGAACAGAAAGCGGAAATCCATCTCCACCGCATACGCGTGCGCACGCTCGGCAATCGCATGCAGGCGCTTTGCGTCCTCTGCCGAGCAAGCCTTGTCCTTCATTATCTCGTAGCACGCCTGCTTCAGTGCGATCAGGTGGCCGGCCAGGTTGCCGCTGTCCACCGTCGAGATGTAGCCCGGCTCCAGTACCCTCAGCTCGTTGAGGTCGTACCAGTTGAAGAAATGGCCATGGAACCGCCGCATCCGCTCGAGCGAGCGGAAGACCCTCTCCAGGCGCTCGATCATCTCGCTGCGGTCGATGAAGCCGAGATCCATCGCGCTGACGATCGTCAACAGCTGCAATCCGATGTTGGTCGGCGATGTGCGCAGCGCAAGCACCGGTTCCGGATCTTCCTGGAAGTTGTCCGGCGCCAGCCAGTGCGTTTCTTCAGTGACGAATTTCTCGAAGTACGTCCAGTGCAGGCGCGCGTAGCGGATCGCGGCCTCGCGCTCCGATTCAGTCAGATGGATCTCGCCAAGGATGGCCGGCCGGCTGAGCGCGAGCGCGATGCTGGGGCTGGCAAGCCACGCCAGCACCAGCGGCAGTGTACCCATTATGAAGATGAATCGCTCGTCCGGACTCGAGCCGCGGCCGACCGTTACGTGCAGGCCGATCACCACGGCGAGCACGAGACACAGTAACGTGACCGGCCACATCCTGCGCCACGTCTCCCGCTGTGACCCGACGCCGAGCGTTCGTTCCACCTGCGAAGCAGTTTGCCATTCCAGCAGATTGCGGTGGCTGATGAATAGCCTGTACAGTGTACGCAGAATGGCATCGGCCGACACCACCGCCTGGTGCGGCAGGAAGACGAGCGCCAGCGTGAGCTGCTGCGCATTCGTTATCGCGTCACGACCAACCGCCAGGTAATACGCCAGCCATGACTGGTCTCGCGGCGGCCGCAACAGCGAGATGGTCAGCGAGAACAGCCACGGAAATGCGATCGCCACCAGTAGCACCGCCGTCCACTGAATGACGGACCCCGAGACGAGAAACCATCCCGCGATCAGCAGCGCCACCTGGAAAATCTCGACCAGACTGCGGCGCAGGTTGTCGAAGATCTTCCAGCGCGAGATTGCCGAAAGACGGTTGGGCATCGGGCCGTCGGGGCCCGGCACCGTGCCCTTCAGCCAGCCGAGCAGCTGCCAGTCACCCCGAATCCAGCGGTGCTTCCGGCGGGTGTAGGTCAGATATCGGGCCGGATAGTCGTCGTACACCTCGATGTCGGTCGCGAGTCCGGCGCGAACCCAGTTGCCCTCGATCAGATCGTGGCTGAGGAGTGTGTTCTCGGGGAATCGGCCGTGAGTCGCTTCCTCGAATGCGTCGACATCGTAGATGCCTTTGCCGGTGAAACTTCCTTCGCCGTAAAGATCCTGGTACACATCGGACACCGCGGTCGTATACGGATCGACGCCCGGATGGCCGGAATGGATCGACGCGAAATAGGACTTGTGCGCGCTCGTGAGCGACACACCGACCCGCGGCTGAATTATTCCGTAACCCTCCGTCACGCGGCCGATGTGCTCGTCGTACTGGGCACGGTTCAGGGGATGCGCAATCGTCCCTACCAGCAGCTGGGCGGCATCGCGCGGCAGAACCGTGTCCGAGTCGAGCGTTATGACGTAGCGAACGAACCTGAGCCGGCTGGTATCTCCGATGATGGTCGAGAACGCGTCCTGCGCTCCGCCACGCAGGAATTTGTTGAACTGCGCCAGCTTGCCCCGCTTGCGCTCCCAGCCCATCCACACGTTCTGCTTGGGGTTCCACAGCCGCGGCCGATGAAAGAGAAAGAACACATCTTCGCCGGCATTGTTGTATTTGGCGTTGAGCGCCTTCACTCCCGCCGTGGCCGCGGCGAGGATTTCCTCGTCGCCTTCGCGGTACTCCGTCTTCGCGTCGGTATAGTCGCTGAGTATTGCGAACTGCAGGTTCGGATCACGGTTCGCGAGGTACTGCACCTCGATGTGCTCGAGCGCTTCCTCGACGCCGTGCACGCTGCCCAGCAGTGTCGGCACGACGACCGCCGTCATGTACTGCTCCGGGATCCCGTCGTCGCGGAGCTCGAGCTTGGACATCAGCCGCGGCGGTAACAGCAGCGTGATCAGCTGGTTGATCGTGCTGGTGCCGATCTCGCTCGCCGGAATGAGCGCCAGCAGCGTGAGCACGATCTGCGTGGACAGCGATGCTCCCCCGCCCCGAAGCACGCCGAGCAGCACCGCCAGCGCGAGCGCCGTGAACACGGTGATGCCGCCGAAGTAGAGCGTATTCGGATGCCGCTGCGTCCACCGGTAGATCCATTCGCCGGGCGGCGGGGTGTAGCCGACTTTTTCCTCGAGGACGCGCCGGCCCTTGTCGACGAGAAAGAAGCCCACGTGCGCGTGTCGCGCATCCTTGGGATCGGCCAGGCGCGCCAGCGCCAGCACTTCACCGGCAATCTCTTCCTCCGGCCGCTTCACCCGCTTCGCGATGTTCTCGACTATGTGCCGGTAGTGGTCGCGCGTCCCGAACGTCATCGCCGCGTAGAACCCGCTCGGATCCCGACGCAGCAGTTTCTCGGTCGCGCTCTGTGATTCGACGAAGTCTTTCCAGTCCAGGCGCGAGATGGTACGCAGACTCGTGATGCTGTTCGCAACCGTGACCTGGGTCAGCGCCACCCTGCGGTTCGACCGCGTCGCCGCTTCTTCCGCGCTCGGCCCATCTTCACCGATCCATTGCTCCAGCCAGATCAGCGGCGTGAAGTTCGTCTGATACGACCGAACCTGCTGGAGAAAACGCGCAACCCAGGTTGGCGTGAATGGAGGATGGTCGTCGACGAACGCCGCCAGCGCCTTCGCCAGCGCCTGTGGTGATTCCTCACTCGCCTCACGCAGCGCGGCGGCCGCACGGTCGGCCGACTCCACCTCCTGCAGACGCGCTGCTACCCGCAGCGCCATCCGCCGAATGTTCTCCACGAGGCCGAGCCGCAGCATCGTCGGGATCGCCCACAGCTCGCCCATGCGCAGCGGTGTGACCGTCTGATACTCGCTCACGAAGAGCGTGATGTTGTCTAGATCGAGGTGGCCTTCGGTGTGCGCGATCAGCTCGATCGCGACTTCGTACGCGCGCGGGAATCCGGCCAGCGCGCCCGTCGCCAGCTTCGGCAGCTCCTCGTAGTAGCCCTTCGGGAGACTGGTGCGAATCTCCCGAATGTGCTCCTGCACGATGTAGAAGTTGTCGAGCAGCCAGTCGCCGGCCGGACTGATGTCGAGGCCGCGCTCGGCTCCGTTATTCAGCTGATGATAGACACGGTCGAGCACCGACCGCGTGTCTTCGAGCCGCAGCAGAAGCGGGCCCGAGCCACGCTGTTTCTGCGCCGGCAACAGATGGTGGCCGCGCGCGACTGCCCGCGCGCGCTCGCCAAGCCTTTCCAGCCCGAGCACTTCACCGCGGATCGGACCTACGAGCTCTTCACCAGCGCCGTTGCGTGAACGCCGGAATAAGCGACTAAGAATTGTTGGTGGAGCCTTGGGCGGGATTGCTGTTGCCACGTCACTTACTCAACGCCAAAGATGTGCCGCTCTCAGGTGGGGCACGCCTCGCAAGATATCCCGTTTCTACTCCGCGTAATAAGCCTTGATGCAAAGCGTCACAAGGATTTGCCGGATCCGCTCCGACTGATCGGGCGAGGACGGACGAGTCGATTCCGCGAGCGAATTCCACATCTGCTTGAACCTCACGAGCAGCTCCTCCGGGCTCACTCCGTTCGCCTGCGCTTCGCGCGCGAGCTTCCTCAGCGAGTCGGTGACTTCCGGCGTCGGAGCATCCGGATGTCTAAGCTGCTCGACGAGCGCGCTCCGCAGCTCCTGCATGGTGCTTTCCGAGAGTGGGCTCACTTGCGCTCGTGCAATAGTTCCGGTCACCCTTCACCAGGACGGCAGGGTGGGACATTTGTTCCTAAATATCTAAACGTGGTCAGCCGCGCGCTAGCGGCCTTAAGGCCCGCAAGTTGCCCGTTGCGTGCCTCCACACTCGCGGTCGGTGGCGTTGCGCAATGTGCTGATTCTCGCGCGCGATGAGGTCGTCGCTGCGCTGTTGGGTTTGATGGTGGAGCTGCGCGGGTTCAATCCCAGATTCCTTGGCAGCGGAGAAAGTGCCGCGGGGGAGCTTTCCCGCGATCGCTACCACGCCGTCATCATCGACTGCGATCATCCGGGGTGCACGGACCAGCTCATCACCGCGATCCGAACCGCGGCCGCTCAGCCGGTTTTGTTCAGCCCGCTCCGCTTTCAGCCCGAGCTCGATGACCTGGCGCGGCGCTATCGCGCCAAATCGTTCACCCTTCCCACCGATCCCGAAACGTTCGCCAAGACGCTGACGGTCTGATCACCGATCGCTTCCCTTCGAGCTCGACTTCCCCTTTTTCTGGTGCCCGATCCGAGCCTTGTTCTCCTCGGACTCCTTCAGGTGTCGCTTGTCAATTTCGCGCAAATGCTCGTCTTCGGCGGCCAGTTTCTGATCCGTCGCCAGCGCTTCTTTCTGATGCTCCCAGTTCGTCTTCATTACATCCTCGGCGTCATTTGAGCGTTGGATGTACAGGAAACATGCCGCTCACCGCACTGAACAAACTCAGCGGATGCGAATGCCTCCCATTAGACGAACGAGCGTGGCGTCGGAGGGCACCGAATAGACCTGAGCGCCGAGATCGAGGATTTGTTTCACGATCGCGGTGACGCCGCCAAAGACAGCCGCCCGCACTGCAGGCTCCCGAAGCACGACCTCCGTCTGATCGACAACGCCATTGCCATCCGTGAAGCCGACCTGGAAATGCGGATCGATTCGATTTGCCCCCGCGCCGGCATAGAACGAAAGACCGTTCCTCGCTGGAGTGAAACCCGCCGCAACCTCACCGCCCAGCATGTCGGGATGGAAAGTGTCCTGTGACGGAACCGTTCCATAGCATGGACTCGATGACGACGTCGTTTGCAGCTGTGACCGCGGGCATGTGATTGCTCCCTTCACATTGCCGAACGTTCCATGCAGGCGAAACATGATCGTTGTGCCGTTCGCCAGTGGGCCCATGTCGTAGTGATGCGCATGAGCGACCGCAAAGCTGAAAAGATTGGGAGTAGCACGCGCAATCGTGACGGGAGGCAGGTAGGCCGCCTCGAGCTGGAATCCGAACGGTCCGCCGACGGTAATCCGCGGGCGGCCGAACACCGGCGAGAGTGAAGTATGCTCGCTCTTCTGAGTAAAACAGGCGCCGGTCTGCTCGATCGCTTTGTCGGGCTTCGGGATGTACTCACCCTCGGCCCCAATTCTGATGCTCGCGGTTGGCATTTCCTCGGGAGCGGTCGCCATCGAGAACACGATCGGCGCCGTATAGAACGCGAGGAGCTTGCCCTCGTTGCTGCTCTTATCGACCCTGCACTGCGCGTTCGAGACTCCAGACACGCAGAGAACCATTATTCCGACCCACAGACCTCGTCGCATTGCTACTCCTGTTCGTGAAAACAACAATGGTGACCCAAAACTAAGACGGATTCTTGACGCTGCGATGATTTCGCGGCGGGCGCCGGAATCAGGCACGCCAACGTATTGGCTCGACAGGTGAATTCCATTCCCGTACCTCCCACGCGATTGGTCACGGGTGAATCCGACGCGGAACGGAGCGCGAATAAGTCCTCTGCATGCACTCCGAGTAAAAGGCCGGATGCTCCGCGTAGGCGCTCCACGCCGGATTTGCCCGGATCATCACGTCGTCATATGCGCGAAATACCGCCGTTTTGAGCTGCGTCAGCTTCGCAGACCTGTTTGCCGCTCGACTCGCAACAGCGTACCCCACGTAGTACCGCGCCGGCCAGCTGTGTCGCTTCCGTATTTCGTCGACGAGAAGACCGGCGACACGATGATCGAAGTGATCGTGCGGATTGATACCGATGCTGGGATCGGTGGAGTTCAGAACTACCGTGGAATCCACTGAGGCAGCTCTGGCCAGCGCGTCCACAGTGGCAACGAGATCGGGCCAACCGGCATACGCCGTACTTCGATCTACCGCATTCAATGACGCGAGTTTTTTTCGCTGCAGCTTGCGCATGCTTTGAAAGCCGGCGCGGGCGAAGCCGGCGCCATTCCGTTTCCCGTCGGGAAGTCGCAGGAAATAGGACGTCGTATTGCCCAGCCTGCAGCGGCGAATGATGTGACCCGTGATTCTCGTTCTGTCACAGGTGGTGTCCCTTCCGCGCACGTATGCGCCGCTCGCGATCCGCGTTGATTCGAGTGCTGCCTGCTCGCGCGTCACCCAATAGGTAGAGTCGCGCCCGTCATCTCCGGCGGTGAGGTAGATGAAGGTCGCCGCCGCGCCGGTCCCGAGCCTTGAAGCAACATCGTCACCCATGAACAGCTGCCAGTCGTCCTGATGCGCAACTATATATATGGGCGTGGGTGGTGTGTTTGATTGTTGTCGAACTCCGCCGCCGTTTGGACCCTCCGCCTGGTGCGACACAGGTACCACCGCGCCCGATAGGCCACCGAGGGCCACCGCCATCCATCCAGCCAGTCGCCGCATACGTCACACTAATACTTGGTACGCCAAACAAAAACGCGGGGCTCAGATCGAGCCCTGCGTTAGTTTCTTATCTTATCAGTCCTCAGCTGACCTTGACCGCTTCGACTTCGATGTTGATCTTGATGTCGTTGCCGACCGTCAGTCCGCCGCCCTCGAGCAGCACGTTCCACGTCAGGCCGAACTCGCGGCGGTCGATCTTGCCCTGCGCACTGAACCCGGCGCGCTCCCCGCCCCATGGATCCTTCGTCCGACCCTCGAACTGAACATCCAGGGTCACCTCTCTCGTCACGTCGCGAATGGTCAGATCGCCGATCAGCTTGAATGCCTCACGCTTGCCCTCGATTCGCGTACTCCGAAAACGAATCTCCGGATACTTCTCGACATCAAGGAAGTCGCCCGAACGAAGATGCTGATCCCTCTGCTCGGTCCTGGTATCGATCGACGCCGCCTTGAGCACCGCCTCGACCGACGACTTCGTCGGATCCTTCTCGTCGACGAAAATGGTCCCCTCCACATCCGTAATTCTCCCCTTCACCGTCGTGATCATGAGATGCTTCGCCGAGAACTCGACGAGCGTATGCGACGGATCGAGCTTCCATTCCGTTCTGGTTCCCGCCACCGGGGCCGTTTCAACTGCTGGGGTCATCTCTACTCTCCATTTGTGCCTGGAAGCAGGGTTAGCCCCGCCTAGGCTGCGTTAAAAAACACTAGACTTACTGTGAGTATGCTAGTATACTTTAGTAAGTTTATTGTGTCAAGCACTTATTCCCGTAACTTCGTAGTCATGGCAGACCTACCCGTACCCGTCCTTCCAACCCAACAGGTTTGCTCGCGGTTCCACCGCGCCATCGAGCTCATCGGCAGCCGATGGACCGGAGCCATTCTCCAGACCTTGCTGCAAGGACGGACCCGTTACGCGGTAATCAAGTCGGCGATTCCCGACATCACTGATCGCATGCTTTCCGAGCGCCTCCGCTCCCTCGAGGGCGAAGAGCTCGTAGCGCGACACGTCGTGCCCGAGAGTCCCGTGCGGGTCGAGTACGAGCTCACCGAGAAAGGTCGCGAGCTACAGGCCGCGCTCCGCGAGATCGGCAGTTGGGCCGAACGATGGATTCCCCTGGAAAATGAGAGCGCGACCCGCGACCCAGAGAAGATTCCGCCGCGACAAGCTTCCCGCAAAGCCAGAAGCGCGTAACACAAGCGAGGACGCTGAATAGATTTCAGCGTCCTTTTTCGTTCGGCCTCTCCCACACCCGATTGTCCATGACCCGTTCCGAGCTCGCGCGAATCACTGTGCGCCTTGCTCTCGTCGCTGCTGCGCTGCTCACTCCTACCGAATACGCAGAAGCGCAAACGAGCAGCGTCCTCTCCGGCACCGTCACCGAGGCGACCACCGGGCAACCTCTGTCCGGCGTCCGCGTTGCAATCAGCGGATCTTCACGCGCAGCAGTCACCAACGACCGGGGTGAATACCGGCTCGAGGGCCTCCCCGCAGGAGACTACGTCCTCACCGCCGCGAGGCTCGGCTCCGAGCCGGTTACTCGCGTCATTCACATCGCCGACGAAGCCTCGGCGACCGTGAATCTCGCCCTCGCACCTGGATCGACGCTGCTGCCCGACGTCGTGGTCAGTGCCAGCAGAATTCCACAGTCACCGCGGCAGGTTGCAGCGACCGTCAACGTCATGTCGCACGAGCAGGTCCGGTCCAACCCGGCGCGCGTGACCGACGATTTGCTCCGCGAAATGCCTGGCATCGAGCTCCCCCGCACCTCCAGTACTGCGTCCGGTCCGGAAGAGATCGTCTCCATCCGCGGTGCGGATGAGGGCCGCACCCTCGTGCTCCTCGACAACGTTCCGCTCAATGATCCGTGGGGCGAATGGATCCAATGGAATCGCGCTCCGCGTTTCCAGCTCGATCGCGCTGAAGTCCTCGAGGGCGGTGGCTCGAGCCTCTATGGCAACTACGCCATGGGCGGCGTCATCTCGCTCTTCACCCAGCCGATCTTCAACCGCGGTTACAGCGTCATGGCCAGCGGTGGCAGCCGAAACTCCGCCGACGTCTCGCTCTACGGAACCGATGTCCACGGACCGCTCGGCTATTCACTCGGCGGGGACTACGGAACCGGTGGCGGCTACACTTTGCTGCGACCCGATCAGCGCGGCTCGATTGATCAGGCCAGCACCGTAACCCGTCGCAATATCAACGGCCGCGCCGAGTATTCGATTGGCAAACTCGGCAGCATCTTCGCCAGCGGAAACTACTTCGACGACGATCGCAGTCTCGGAACCCCACTCACTGAGCCCAATCGACGCCATATCGTCAGCGGAATTCTCGGCGGAAATTTCGACGCGCCGTTCGGCGGCGCCGTCGAAGCGCGCTTCTTCGGCCAGCACCAGAACTACGAGAGTCACTCATCGGTCGTCAATGCGACGCGGACTTCCGAACGACCCAACGTCGCGCAGCACATTCCGAGTCACGACTTCGGCGGCTCACTCCAGTGGTCGCGGGGCCTCGGGATGCTGTCACTCCTCTCTGTGGGCGGTGATTTTCGTCGGATGGTTGGTGAGCTCAACGAAGACGTGTACGACGCTACGGGAACGGTCGCTGGTACCCGTCATTCGGGTGGTTCGCAGGTCGTCGGCGGAGCCTTCGTGCAGACGGTCTTCGCACCACTCGAGCCCCTTCGCATTGAAGCCAGCGCGCGCTACGACAGCTGGCGTAGCTACGACGGCTCCCGCGTCGACAACACCGCCATACCACCCACTTCAACTACATATCCCGCGAAAAGAAATTCGGCCTTCGCGCCCAGAGTTGGTATTCGCTATCAGCTCCTCAATTCCCTCGCCGTTCGTGGGTCGTTCTACAAGGCATTTCGTGCCCCGACGTTGTCGGAAGAGTACCGTACTTTCTTCGCTGGCCCGAACACCTTCATGGGAAATCCGGCGCTTACGCCGGAGTATCTGACCGGCTACGACGTGGGGTTCGACTGGAATCCCGCGCCCGAGTTCGAATTCCGCGTTACGGGTTTCTGGAACAAGTACAAGGACCTCGACGACTTCGCGTTTCTCCAGCCCGGCCCGACTCCGGGCAGCGTCGTTCTGCAACGCCAGAACGTCGGTGCAGCCCGTAGTCGGGGCGCCGAAGGCGAGCTCGCGATTCGACCAGTCGAAGAAGTGACTCTCGCCCTCAGCTACAACTATGACCTCGCGCGCGTCGTCGCCACGAAGGCGTTCGTTAATCGGGTCCCCCTCCAGCGAGGAGCCGCTCGTCTCACTTACGCATCGCCACGCATCGCCACGATCAACGGAATTTTCCGGTACGAGGGACCCAATCACGCGCTTGGCGGAGCCAGACTTGCGCCGTACGGGATATTCGATCTCGATGCACGCCGCGAGATCCGCCGCGGAGCCGAGATCTTTGCCGCCGCCGAAAACCTTTTCGACCGTCAATACACGGTCAACTTTCAAGGCGTTCTCGAATCCCTCGGACTGCCGCGCACCGTCCGCGGCGGTATCTCGCTTCGTTCGTTCTGAACAAAACTCAACGGAGATCTGATTGATGCGATCGCTCGTCTCATCACTGCTGATTGCTGCAACCGGCCTGGCTCTCGTTCCATTTCCGGCGGAGCAGCCGCTGCGCGGCTTCTTTCCGCAATCGGTGCAGGCCGAGCGTGACCTCGAGACCCGCTTCAAGGCAATGCCGGACCCCGGTCGCATGCGAGAAGCGATGCGTCGACTCACCGCTCGGCCACACCACGTCGGATCTCCCTACGACAAGGAAAACGCCGAGTGGATTCTGGATCAGTTCAAGTCGTATGGCTGGGACGCACACATTGAGAACTTCGATGTTCTCTTTCCCACTCCCATCGAGCGGGTGGTAGAGCTCGTCGCGCCCACCACGTTCAAGGCTGCGTTACAGGAGACTCCCGTCGCCGGAGACCCCACCTCGAGCCAACAGGCGGAACAGCTCCCTTCGTACAACGCGTATTCCATCGACGGCGATGTCACCGGACCGCTCGTCTTCGTCAACTACGGAGTTCCCGCCGACTACGATGAGCTCGCGCGGCGCGGGGTTTCGGTTAAGGGCGCGATCGTCATCGCCAAATACGGCGGGTCGTGGCGCGGTATCAAGCCCAAGGTTGCAGCCGAGCATGGCGCAATCGGCTGCCTCATCTACTCCGACCCTGAAGACGATGGCTACGCAGGTGGCGGTGTATTTCCCGCCGGCCCGATGCGTCCCCCTCAGGGCGTACAGCGCGGGTCGGTCGCCGACATGCCGGTCTTCCCCGGTGATCCGCTGACCCCCGGAATCGGCGCTACGAAGAATGCAAAGCGGCTCTCCGTCGCTCAGGCACCAACCATCACCAAAATTCCGGTTCTGCCGATCTCATACGGAGATGCGCAGCCGCTACTGTCGGCGCTCGGCGGGCCGATTGCCCCATCGTCGTGGCGTGGTGGCCTTCCGATTACCTATCGCCTCGGCGCCGGACCAGCACGTGTTCATCTGCGGGTCAAATCCGATTGGAGCCTCAAGACTCTCTACGACGTCATCGCCAGGCTGCCCGGATCGACCGAGGCAGACCAATGGGTCATTCGTGGCAATCATCACGACGCGTGGGTCAACGGCGCCGAGGATCCGACTGCCGGCCTCGTCGCGGAACTGGAAGAAGCACGCGCACTCGGCGCTCTCTACAAGCAGGGCTGGCGTCCGAAGCGGACGATCATTTACGCGGCGTGGGATGGCGAGGAGCCGGGCTTGCTCGGTTCAACCGAGTGGGTCGAGACCCACGCCGACGAGCTCAAGAGCCACGCCGTTGCTTACTTGAACAGCGATACCAACGGTCGTGGCTACCTCGGTGTATCCGGCTCGCACTCGCTGGAGAAGTTCATCAACGGCGTCGCCATGGACATCGACGATCCCGAATCCGGCGTCAGTGCGTGGAAACGGATTCAGGCACGCCGAATTCTCGACGGCTCCCCTGAGGCCCGCAGAGATGCAAGAGATCGCGACGACTTGCGGATTGGCGCGCTCGGATCGGGATCAGACTACTCCAGCTTCATCGACCACCTCGGTGTCCCATCACTGAACCTCGGCTACGGCGGCGAGGATGACGGCGGGATCTACCACTCCGCCTATGACGACTTTTATTGGTTCACCCACTTCAGCGACACCAGCTTCGTCTACGGCCGCGCGCTCGCACAAACCGTCGGAACCGCGGTGCTGCGCCTCGCGAACGCCGACATCCTGCCTTTTGCTTTCACGAACCTCGCTGAAACCGTCCAGGGATACGTCAAGGATCTTCAGTCGTTGCGCGATCGGCGCGCCGAGCAGATCGCCGAGCGAAATCGCGAGCTTGACGAGGGACTCTTCAAGCTGGCGAGCGATCCTCGCGATCCTGTCACCGCTCCACAGCGAGAGACTCCCGCGCCGCAGCTGAATTTTGCTCCATTGCTCAACGCGGTTGACTCACTCAATCACGCCGCCTCGCGTTACGACAAGGCATATGGCCGCGCCGTAGCCGCTGGTGGCTCCGAAGTCGCGCGCGGCGTAAATCAACAGTTGCTCCAGGCAGAACGCGCGTTGACCTCGAGCGAGGGTTTGAGGAACAGGCCGTGGTACGTCCACATGCTCTACGCGCCCGGGTTCTACACGGGTTATGGAGTCAAGACAGTCCCGGGCGTCCGCGAGGCAATCGAACAAGGTCAGTGGTCGGACGCAGATCGCGAGATCGCTCGGGCCGCGGCGGCAATAGAGCGGGAAGCTACGCTTGTGAGCGGCCTTGCCGCCACGCTGGACCGCTCATAACCTGACGACTCGATCTCGACGACGAAGGATCAAGAAAAAGAAAAGCGCTCACCATACAGGTGAGCGCTTTTTTTTGTGGGCGATGGCTAGGGACGGAATCGAACCGCCGACACGCGGATTTTCAGTCCGCTGCTCTACCAACTGAGCTACCTAGCCGGGCGGAGCCAGGCTCCGGATGCAACAATTAAAACGCCTTGATGCGTGTTATCAACCGTGTTTGGGCTACTTCACACCCGGCGACTTTCCGTGGACGGCGGTTATCACGGACTTGATGCCGCCTCTGACGTTGAAGTCTCCCACCACTCGCATCCATTTCGGGGAGGCACTCGCTACCAGATCGTCCAGAATTCTGTTGACCGCGCGCTCGTAAAAGATTCCGTCGTTCCGAAAGCTCCAGAGGTACAGCTTGAGGCTCTTGAGCTCGATGCACTGCGTCGCCGGAATGTAGGTGATGCGGATGGTCCCGAAATCGGGCGCGCCGCCCTTGAGCAGCGCCAGCTCCTCGGCATCGCTCTCGATTCCGCCGACCGGACATAGTGAAGTGAACTCCGAGCAATCCATGTGGATCTCGTAGTCACGGTTCGAATATGGATTGTCAAAAGTCTCGAGCAGCTCTGGCCTTGGCATCCCCGAACGATGCACCAGCGCGTGGCGCGGATCAATCCGCGCGAATCATTCGTCGCGCAGCTTCCGCGACATGTCCTCGAGCAGGCGCCGCTCGTCGCGCGTCAGGCTCTCGATGCCCTGCTGCGAGATCTTGTCGAGCACACGATTGATCCGCGCCGCATGCTCCTTTGCCGTTTCCTGCTTGGGGACGTGCTGCAGCGGCTTGCTCTCACGCAGAACCACGGCGTTGCTGCGCGTTACCACATCATCGACGTCCCTCGTTCTCTCGCGCATCGGCGGGTGGTTACGCGGCACGGCGCGTGGCATGTCCTCGGACTCGTCGGGCACAGCCGATACCCATCCGCGCACGCGGTTGATGCCGCCGACTGCGTAGAGCTTGAGGAAGATCCATCCGACTGCCATTCCGCCGACGTGCGCGGTCCAATCGATTCGCGAGCCCGGCGAAAGGGCGAACACGATGTTCATCACCAGCATTGCCACTACCAGCCAGCGTGACTTCATCGGGATGACGCCGAAGATATAGACATCTTCGTCGGGCCAGGTGAGCGCGTAGGCGACCAATACACCGCTGATCGCGCCGGATGCGCCGATGACCGAAGTCTGCTGCGCGAACAGCAGATGCGCGACCGCACCTCCTATCCCACACCACAGATAGAACTTGACGAACCCGCTCGTGCCCCACTCCTGCTCCAGCCTGGGCCCGAACATCCACAACGTGAACATGTTGAACGCCAGGTGGGCGAGCCAGGCATGGACGAACATGTACGTGACGACAGTCCACCAGTTGCCGGGGAATCGGGATGGATCGAGGGCGAGCGCCGAGTATACCGTGTCCGATCCGAACAGCGTCAGCTGCAGGAAATAGACACCGATGTTCAGGCCAAGAAGCCACTGAACAGCGCGCGTCATGCGCGGAGACTGGGGTACGTCGTACAACTCGCTCATCGGTGACCTGCTGCCAAGGACTACATCCTAAGACCCAGCGCGCAACGAAGGGTTCCGGGCGCTACAGCGCGAGTCTCACAATCCGCTCACAGAGCTCGGGAAAGCTGATTCCCATCGCTGCTGCACCCTGTGGAATCAGACTGAATTGAGTCATCCCGGGCAACGTGTTCGCCTCGAGACAATAGAACTCGCCCTCGCTCGTCAACCTGAAATCTATGCGCGCGCAACCGCCAAGCTTCAGTGCCCTGAAGGCGGCCAGCGCCTGCTGCTGGATCCGCTCAGTCGCTTCAGGCGAAATCTTCGCCGGAAACTCTTCGGTCGCCATGCCCGCCGTGTACTTGCACTCGTAGTCATAGATCTCGTGCTTCGAGATGATCTCGCCCACCGGCAGCGCGATGTCGCCGAGCACCCCGACCGTGAGCTCCCTGCCCGGCACGAAGCGTTCGATCATGACCTCGTCGTCATACTTGCTGGCCTCCTCGATCGCTTTCGCGAGGTCGCTGCGTTTCTTCACTACGGACAAGCCGACTGTCGAGCCCTGTTTCGAGGGCTTCACCACGACCGGAAGGCCGAGAATACCTTCCACCTGCTCGATCGAAGCGGGCGCCATTAGCCAGTCGGCAGTGTTCACATCGGCCGCGCGGAACAGTCGCTTCGCCAGGTCTTTATCCATCGCCAGGGCGCTCGCCAGATGCCCGCTGCCGGTATATCGAACGTGCGCCATGTCGAGCAGCGCCTGAATCGTGCCGTCCTCCCCCTGTCCGCCGTGCAATCCGAGAAAAACGACATCCGCGCCCTTGATCTCCTTCATCGATGTCAGGTTCGGAAGAAAGGTCCCCTCGGCAAACTTCGAGAGCGATTCAAGCGTCGGCGGCTCTGTTCCAACCTTGCTCGACCGCAGCTCTTCCTCCTCGCGCGCGCTTATGACGCCCCGCGCGGGGTCGAGTGCAATGACATCGTGCCCCCTCTCACGGAGCGCTTGAGCGATCCGCGTTCCCGAGGCGAGCGAGACGTTGCGCTCGGACGACGTCCCGCCCATGAGTACCGTGATTTTCATTAGATAGTGCTCGTTATTGGCGCGACATCATGAAGTGCAACATGTCGGATCGCGTCACTATTCCCTGGACGGCGCCGTGCTCCTGAACCAGCACCGCTGGATTCGCCTTGGAAAGTAGTTTGACGACGCTGTCCACCGGCTGGTCGGACGCGACCATGGGAAACGGTGAATCCATGATCTCGCTGACGGTGCTGTCGAGCAGCCCGGGATTCTCCAGGCTCTTCTGCGAAAGCGACCAGTCGCTCACCGAGCCCACGCAATTCGGTCCATCCATTACTGGCAGCTGCGAGACATCGTGCAGGCTCATCAGGCCGATCGCCTGGCGAACCGTCGCCCCCGGCGCCACGCTCACCACCGCCGGCGCGCCTCCATTTTTTCGGCCCAGAACGTTGTGCAGCGCAATTTTCGGAGCGTCGAGCATTTGGTTCTCACGCATCCACTCGTCGCTGTAAAGCTTGGACAGATAGCGCTCACCGGTGTCGCACAGGATCGTCACCACCAATGCGTTCGGATCATCTATCTCGCGTGCGATCTTCAGTGCGACGGATGCGATGAGCCCCGACGATCCGCCGACGAAGAGCCCCTCTTCGCGGGTGAGGCGTCTCGCCATTGCGAAGGATTCCTTGTCGCTCACCGTGTAGTAGTCGTCGATCAGACTCAGATCGAGGGTGCCTGGAAGCTTGTCCTGCCCGATCCCTTCCACCTTGTACGGCACGCCCTCGATGGTGTTCTTCCCCTTACTCCGCCAGTACTCGGCGAGGATCGAACCCACGGGATCGCCGGCAATGATTCTGATCTGCTTGTTGCGTTCCTTCAGGTAGCGGCCCACACCCGTCAGAGTCCCCCCGGTCCCAGCCGCGCCCACGAAGTGCGTGATCCTGCCTTCCGTCTGCTCCCACAGCTCCGGACCGGTGGTCGCATAGTGTGCATCCGGGTTAGCCTGATTGTAGAACTGATCCGCGAGAATCGCGTTCGGGGTTTCCTTCGCGATTCGTTTCGCCATCATTACGTAGTTGTCGGGATGATCGGGCGGAACGGCGGTCGGGGTGATGATCACATCTGCGCCGAAAGCTTTCAGCAGTCGCACCTTTTCCTGCGACATCTTGTCGGGCATGGTGAAGACGCACTTGTAGCCGCGCAACGCTGCTGCGATTGCCAGCCCGACTCCGGTATTGCCGCTCGTGCCCTCGACGATCGTGCCGCCCGGCTTGAGCTTGCCCTCCCGTTCCGCACGCTCGATGATCGGAAGTCCGATTCGATCCTTCACCGATCCGCCGGGATTGTAGAACTCTGCTTTCGCGTAAATCGGGGTACGGATTCCGCGCGTGACGTTGTTGAGCCTGATCAGCGGTGTCCAGCCGATTGTCTCGAGGACGTTGTTGTACGGTTTCCGGTTGCGCTCGTGCGTCACCGGCCGGATCTCCGCCTCGTCAAAGGTCTCGCCGCCGGCTTCTTGGCCGGTGTTACGGTCTTTGCAGAAGCCACTTGTGGGGTGTCCGATTGCACGGTATCGACCGCCTGCGCGGTGCTGCTCGCCGTTGAATCACGATGGATGATCGAATCCCCGGCCAGTGGCGGAGCATCGGGATGTCGGAAATAGACCGGAAGCAGGATGGAGACCGGCACCGGCTGTCCCTGCGTCTTCGCCGGTTCGAATTTGAGATCGCGCGATCCCTTCATTGCCGCCGAGTCGAGCGCCGTGAACCCCGACGTCTCGGCAATACGTGTCGAGTCCGGCACGATCGCACCCTGGCTGTCGATGAAAATCCGCAGCGTCACGTTACCCTGAACTTTCTGCGCGTAAAGCGCGGGTGGATACCTGAACGGCAACTCCTTATTGAGCATCACCGGCGCAACATCGGGTTGTCTGCCGACTGTCTGGAAAGGAAGATTCGAATCGCCTTTCTTGCACCCGGTCAAAATGGTAATCGACAGAAGAGCCGCGATTTTCAGTCCCGTGCATTTACTCAAACCGTTCCCCCTTCTCGTTTTACTTCGTCGACCAGCTTTGCAAGCAGGTCGAGTGCCTGGATTGGCGTCATCGTGTTCGGATCCAGTTTCCTGAGCTCGTCGACCACCGGATGAGGCGTGAGCCCAAAGAGCGGAAGCTGGTCTTCCGTTGATAGCGGGCGGCCGCGCGCAATTCGCCCAGCCCGCGGCACGATCTGTTCCGCTTCGAGCAGTCGCAATAACTCCTTCGCCCGGTCGAGCACGCCCGCCGGCAGTCCTGCAAGCCGCCCGACCTCGATTCCATAGGATCGGTCGGCCCCGCCTGGTTGCAGCCGGTGCAGGAACAGAATCTGGTCGCCGATCTCCCTCACTTGAACGTTATAGTTTCGTACTGCTACTAAACTGTCGGCGAGCTGCGTAAGCTCGTGGTAGTGCGTCGCGAAGATGGTCTTGCAGCCGACGGTGTTGTGAAGATGCTCGCTCACCGACCACGCGATGGAGATGCCATCGTATGTCGACGTTCCCCGTCCAATCTCGTCCAGCAGCACCAGGCTTCGCTTCGTCGCCGTGTGCAGAATCGCGCTCGTCTCGGACATCTCCACCATGAAAGTCGACTGACCACGCACCAGGTTGTCGCTCGCGCCGACCCTGGTGAACAGGCGGTCGACGAGTCCGATCCGCGCGCGCGTCGCGGGCACGAAGCTTCCGATCTGCGCCATCAGCACGATCAAGCCGACCTGCCGCAGCACCGTGGACTTACCCGCCATGTTGGGCCCGGTGAGAATGATCATCCGCGCGTCGTCGCTCAGTACTACATCGTTCGGAATGAATTTCTCGCGCGGCATCATCCGCTCGACTACCGGATGCCGGCCGCCGACGATCTCAAGCTCGAATTGGTCGCCAATCTCCGGCCGCGTGTAGCCCTCTCGCGATGCCGCCTCCGCGAAAGAGGCGAGCACATCGAGCTCGGCCACGAGCTGCGCTACTGCCTGGAGCCGCGCGACTTGCGAGCCGACCCTCCCTCGCAGTGACTCGAACAGCTCCCGCTCACGCGTCTCGACTTGTTCTGCCGCCGTCAGTACTCTTTCCTCATACTCCTTGAGAGACGGCGTGACGTAGCGTTCGGCCCCGGCAAGAGTCTGGCGCCTCTGGTAATCCTGGGGCACGAGGTGGGAATTGCTGTTCGAGATCTCGATGAAGTATCCGAACACCTTGTTGTAGCCGACCTTGAGCGAGTTGATGCCGGTTCGGGTGCGTTCATCGCTTTGAATTCGTGCAATGGCGTCCTTTCCTCCATCGCGCAGAGACCGCCACTCGTCGAGTGACGCATCGAGCGCCGGGCGGATGCTCGGCTCGTCACCGATTACAACCGGCGGCCTGTCGACAAGAGTCCCGAGAATGTCGTCGCATAGATCCGCGCAGCCATCCCATCGACCGAGGTGGCGCTCGAATGCACCGCGCTCGGTGCTCGCCCGGTCGAGAGCCGATTGCACCGCCGGTAGTCTGGCAATGGAGTCGCCGAGCGAGCGCATCTCCCGCGGCGAAGCGCGACCTACCGCTGCTTTCCCGGCAAGACGCTCGATGTCCCGCACTCCATCGAGTGCCTCCCGCAACGCCGAGCGCAGCAGGTTGTCGCTGAGAGAAGCGACTGCATCGAGTCGATCCTCGATTGCAGCCCGATCGACCAGTGGCGCCAGAATCCACTGTCTCAGCAGGCGCGACCCCATCGGCGTGAGAGTGCGGTCGAGGACGCCGAGCAGCGTCCCTGGCGTCTCACCGCCGCGCAACGATTCGGTCAGCTCGAGATTGCGACGCGTCATCTCGTCGAGAGGCAGTATCCCCTCCGGCCGCTCGAATCTCGGTCGGGCCAGATGCGAGATTCCCGACGGCTGGAGCTCGCGCAAATAGCGGAGAAGCGCGCCACTCGCACCGACAGCAGCTGCGTCAGAACCCTCGTCGATACCAAACGACTCCAGCGACGCCACCCGGAAATGGTCGATCAGCTGATCGCGGCCGAGGCTGGTGTCGAATTCCCACGGATCGCGCTCGGTAAGCATCGGGCCTTCCTCGCCGGCTGGTCCTCTGACGAATCTGCCGAGTTCATCCGCGCGCGAGACGATCACCTCGCGCGGGTTGAACCTGGAAAGTGCGGGTTCCAGATCGCTGACGCGGACGATGGTGAGGCGAAGCTCTCCCGTGGACAGGTCCGCCGCGGCAATCCCCACGCGCGATTCGGCCCGTGCCAATGCACACAGGTAGTTGTTGCGGTTGCCATCGAGCAGATCGTCGGAGAACGCCGCGCCTGGCGTGATCGTCTCAACGACTTCGCGCTTGACGATCCCCTTTGCCAGCCTCGGATCTTCGGTCTGCTCGCAAATCGAGACCCGAAATCCGTGCTGGACCAGCCGGCGCAGATATTCGCCGGCCGCTTTGACCGGGACACCGGCCAGCGGAACTTCGCTCGCTCCGCCATTGTTCCGGGATGTGAGCGTCAGGCCGAGAGTCCTGGACGCGACTTCCGCATCCTCATAGAACATCTCGTAGAAATCGCCCATTCGGAAGAACAGAATCGCGTCCTGGTGACGCGACTTGATCTCCCTGTACTGCTGCATCAACGGAGTTGATGCCGCGCGACTCACCGCTCGGTTACTCTGGCCACGAATCCATCCATGTGCTTCGCCTTGATTTTCTTCAATGCGTCTTCTGCTTCACTGTTGGTCGCGTAGCGGCCGATTCTTACCCGGAACGGCGCGACCACCCCATCGACGCGCGCTGCATAACCTCGATTACTCAGCGTCGACGCGAGCTTCTCAGCGTCGGTCTTATGACTGTAAGCTGCAACCTGGACGGAATAGATGGTGGCTTCAATCGCTGGTGTTGCGGCAGCCTTCGCTGGAGCGATGTCAGAGGCAGCCTGCGGCTTTTCAGCCTGGGGCGCCTTTGCCGGATCAACGATGCTTGGTTTGGCGTCGTTGGCCACCGGGAACGGGGAAGGCTGTTGCACAGGTTCTGCCGACTTTACCTGCGCGACTGTGGAGTTTGCAACATTCGGCGCCACAGCTGCTGCGGGCGCCGGCTCGGTTGGCTGCGCAGTCGCCGTTACACTCGCGGTGGCAACTGCGGGGCAGCGTTGTCCCTGATATCGAATCTGGTTCCGCAATTCGACTTCGGCGGGATCAGATTGTGACAGCGCAGCCGCATTCGCCGCACAGGCTGCGGGGACGTCGTTCTTCTCGAACAGCACCCGGGCGGTCCAGTAGCTCGCGCGTCCAAGTGACTTGCTGTGCGGATAGTCGCGCTGGATCCGCCGCAGATGAACCAGCGCACCGTCACGATCACCTCGCGCCAACTCGAGCTGGGCAAGGCGAAGCAGCGCGTCTTCGGCCTGCGGCGCCAGCGGATAATCGACCACGATGTGGCGATAGTCGCTTTCAGCATCCGCTGCACTCGCTGCAAGCGACGCCCGCCAAAAAAGGGCCTGGGGATACAACGGCGCGGAGGAAGGCGTCGCCGCAATCATCGAGTCGATCAGGGCACGGCCGGCTGCGCCGTTTCCATCACTCACCAGGGCCTGCGCCCTCGTAAAAACGGGGTCGATTGGCCGGGCCGATGCCTGTGCGTCGAGTCCTGTGGCTGAAACCACCAACATGGTCGACAAAATGATCCATCTCTGCATCCAGCTTCTCCTATTGACTCACGCGGCAGCGCCCGTTTCAGCGACAGTGCAAAGGCTGAGAACTACGCTCGCCAGCA
>DASSNV010000305.1:0-3456 GCA_035701245.1 Gemmatimonadaceae bacterium
GGCACTAACGGTATGTGCAGTCGGGGCGATCGCGTGCACCAACCCACCCCGTAGCGAGACACCTTCAGTGACGTCAACCCTGCCGGCGAGCGGCTGGATCGACGCAACCGCTACCCTCGATCCCGCTACGACTCCTGTCTATGAAGGCGACGCGCCGATGAAGTTCGATTTCCTCAAGGACATGCACCGCGGCGATCCGCTGACTCTCTCGATGTACTCGATGGGCGCGCACAGCGGCACCCACGTCGATGCTCCGATGCATTTCGTGCGCGACGGTGCGTCGATCGAGCAGCTTTCGCTCGAGCCATTCATCGGACCCGCGCGAGTGATCGACATCCCGGACACGGTTCAGTCGATCGACGCCGCCGAGCTCAATCGGCACGACTGGCACGGCGTCGACCGCGTCCTGTTTCGCACCCGCAGCTCGCTTCGCGGCTGGATGTCGTCGGCGAGCTTCCACCGCGACTTCGCTTACATCGCTCCCGATGCAGCGCAGGTTCTCGCCGACGCTGGCGTGAAGCTCGTCGGCATCGACTACATCTCCGCCGAGCAGTTTGGCGCCGCGGCACCGCTCACCCACCGCACTCTGCTGGGCAAAGGAATTCCGATCGTGGAAGGCCTGTCGCTAGCGAACGTTCCCGCCGGCGATTACGACCTCATCGTGCTTCCGATCAAAGTGCGTGGACATGAGGGCGCGCCGGCCCGCGCGGTGGTGCGCAGGCGCAATCCATAATCAACCGGAGGCCGTGTGATTACCCAGCGAGTCATCCCCATCCTGAACGTGTCGAACATCCAGGAGAGCTTTGCGTGGTTCGAGAAGCTCGGCTGGAAGAAAGGCTGGGACTGGGGCGACCCGGTCGGATTTGGCGGCGTACATTCTGGACACGCCGAGATCTTCCTCTGCGAGAACGGCCAGGGCGGACGAGGTAAAGGTTCCAACACCACCACCTTCGGCGCCGGCGGGTCGGAGAACGCCGACAAAGGGTCGTGGATCTCGCTGATGGTCGGCGACGTCGACGAGATTTACCGGCACTGTGTCGAGGAAGGACTCGACATAACTTTCCCTCCCACGGACATGCCGTGGAATCTTCGCGAGATGCACGTCAGGCATCCCGACGGCCACGTCTTCCGTATCGGCCAGGGATTGGAGGAAGATGAGTAGCCTGACGCCATCCCTCACGACGTCAACTATACCTCCCCTCCTATTGCCAGTTAAAAGATTTCTGGTTCCGAGCGAGTACTCGCCGGACGACAGCTGGCGGCTCGTCGAGTGGTGCCGGAGCCTCGGCGCTGACGAATTCACCGTTGACACGCTCGGCGCGGATCCTGCGCAAGCTGATAGTCTCCACCGGCAGTTCGGACGCGCCGCGGCCGCACACGCGCGGCCGCAAGCGAAGCGCGAGCGCATGAGCGGCAAGACCGCCGACGCGCTCGTCCGGGATACGGAAGTCTGGGCGCTCAACGAAGACACGGTTGGTATTCTCAGACACGCCTTCCCGGCAGGAATCTTTCAGTACGACCCGCGCGATGGTGGCTGGTTCGAGGATCCGATTCTCTACCGCGAAGGCGAGCTGATGCTCGGCGTACTCTCGCACGAGGCGTTCGCGGTGCTGCGAGTGTCGGAGCGAGAATCGGCGCAGCTCGCCGCCGCCGGATTTCCCAGTCACGATTCGCTGCCGCGCTTCAGCTGACCGAAACCAACAACACGGATTGCAATGATACCTGCCCGCGAAGCACTCGACCGCCTGCGAGAAGGAAACCAGAGATTCGCCGCCAATATCCGCGGCATCGACGCGTTCATCAGTCACACCAAACGCGCGGAGCTCGCCAGCGGACAGCAGCCGTTCGCCATCATACTCGGCTGCTCGGACTCCAGGGTGCCGTCGGAGATCGTGTTCGACCAGGGCCTGGGCGATCTGTTCGTCATTCGCGTCGCCGGAAACATCGTCGCGCCGTCGCAGGTGGGAAGCGTCGAGTTCGCGGCCGAGGCCTATTCGACGAAACTCGTGGTCGTGATGGGCCACACCCAGTGCGGAGCGATTCTTTCAACCCTGGCGGCGCTGCGCTCGCCAGGGAAATACTCCCACAACCTTCGCTCGATCGTGGATCGCGTGCGCCCGTCGGTGGAACCTCTGCTTGGCACCGACCTTCGCAACGACGAGACCGCGCTTGTGAAAGCGGCGGTGCGCGCGAACATCCGCGCTTCGACGAATCACCTGCGGCACGGTTCCCAGGTTCTCGAGGACCTTATCCGCAACAACGGGCTGATGGTCGTCGGCGCCGAGTATTCACTGGAAACCGGAGTCGTCGACTTCTTCGACGTCGACTGAATTCGGGGGCGAGCGTCAGCTGCTGGTTGGCTGAAACACCATGTCGCCGTTGGGCTGTCGCGCCACCACGCCTGTGAACACGCCGATCTCCGTTCTCCGCCACCACGCCCCCGTTTGACGCTTGGTGGCAAGATCGGTGAACCAATACTGCCACAGAATCGTGCGGACCATCGTTGGCGGTTTTCCGCCGAAGGGATCGCGCTTGAACAGTGACAACACCGGCGGACTTCCCTCGACCAATCGCTCCTGCGTCAGTACGACCCACCGCGATGCCTGCCAGGGCTCGAGCGACGCAAACCACAGATTCCAGTCGAAGCGTGGTTGATACAGCCCGAGAAAACCGGGATGCGTTGCGACGTCCTGCGGCTTGTATCTGAACGGATAGGCAGTCCAGCTCTTACCGTCGTTGCTGCCCTCGAACTCGATCTCGTAGCGCGCGGGTGTCATCACCGCGAACAATCCGTACGCATTGGCGACACGAAACGGATCGAGCAGCCGGTTGGGCAGTGCGAGTATCGAGGTCGATCCGCCGAACAGAAACGCGACGACCGTTGCGTACAGCAGAATTGCCAGCACGGTCTTCTCGAAGATCCGATAGATCCGGCGACGCGCCGACCAGTCGGCCCGCTCGATGACTGCTGGACCGCGCAAGCGAACCCACTCCAGCGCGCGATCGTCGAGGAGCAGGATGCCCAACGCGAGGACGATGTAGTTGAGGAAGCCGTAGTTGGAGGTTGTGATGATTCCGATCTGCAGCGCCGTCACGATCGCGAAGCACGCCACCCGGAACTTACGCGGCAGAAATACCAGCCAGACAACCAGCAGCTCGACGACGAAGGTGATCACCACCGTGCCGACGTGGTACCAGTGCGGCAAATGCTGGACGTACCAACCCGGCCACGATGGCAGCGGCGAATTCTGATAGTAGTCGTCCATCGCCGTGAAATTCCGCCAGTGCGGATCGCCGCTCAGAATCTTGACCAGACCCGACTCGAAGTAGATGCGGAACCATTCCCAGCGCAGCATGAACAGGCTGAATGCCGACGGCGGCGTAGCGACGCCCAATCCCGGTCTGATCCCGCGCGGCGCGAAGAAGATCGAGATGAGTCCCGCCTCGAGCAGCATC